>JASHTF010000314.1 GCA_030040715.1 Gammaproteobacteria bacterium
GCTTCTTTTGAGAAGGGATGGTGAGAAGCACTGGAGGTCGGTTCGCAATGTGCCATACAGCGCAGCGACGGCCTTCACGGTACCGGCGCCTTCGCTCGCCGCTGGCAGCTATACCCTCGAGTGGACAGTCTTCGGGGAGAATTCGACGGCATTGACCGGAAGTGTCCGGTTCACCGTCTCTGCGGAGCAGCTCAAGAGCGCGCTTACGTCCGCTCGCTAGTCTCCTGCGCTCAGTACGGCGCACTCGCGGCTAGCCGGCAGCGATGTTCGCGCGGATCAGCTCCGCCAGCGAATGGCACTCGAGCTTCTCCATTATGCGCGCCTTGTGAACCTCCACGGTACGCGGGCTGATGCCGAGCTGCGCCGCGACCTCGCGGTTCTGATGTCCGGCGGTGATGAGGGTCAAAATCTCCCGCTCGCGCACGGTCAGCCGCTCGAAGCGCGCGGTCATGACAGCGCGCGTAGTCGCGGCGGCGCGCCGTTCCCGATCAACCCGCAAGGCATTGCCCAACACTTCGAGTAGCTGGGCGTCGTCTATCGGCTTCTCGAGGAAGTCAAACGCACCATTCTTCAGCGCTGCGCGTGCGGTCGCCACGTCGCCATGCGCCGTGAGCACGACCACCGGCAGCTCGATCTGCCGCGCGCACAGCGCCGATTGCAGCTCGAGTCCCGTGAGCCCTGGCATACGCAGGTCCGTCAGGACGCACCCGACCCAGTCCGGTTGGAAGGCTTCGATGAAGGATTCGGCGTTCGCGAAAAGCTGCGTGCGCACGCCTTTTAGCGACAGCAGCAGGCTGAGAGAGTCGCGCACGCTGGGGTCATCATCGATCAAAAAAACCGTACCGCTCTCGAGCATGTCCGTTCCGATCATCAGAGGGCGGTCTGCGGCATCTCCCGCGTGCTCAGGCGAACAACGAAGCGGGCGCCCCCGAGCCGGCTCAGCTCGCTCCACAGATCACCTCCCTGATGGCGCAGGAGCGTGCGGCTCAACGACAACCCCAAGCCCATGCCGCTGGGCTTGCTGGTGACGAACGGCTCGAACAAGCGCGTGGCGAGATCGGGCCCAATGCCGGGGCCTGAGTCATCCACTGCAATGAGGACGTTTTCTCCGCGGACCTCTACGGCAATCTCGACGCGCCGGAGTCGCTCCGTGGGTGCCGGAAATACATCGAACGCATCGAGCGAGTTCGTCAATAGATTGTGTATGACGATCTCAAGCTGGGTGGAATCGACCATGATACTCGGCACTTCGTCGCCATGGCGCAGATCGAATTCCACTGCACTGCGGCGCATGCGCTCCTGCAGCCTCAGCGCCACGCGCATAACCACAGCCACTGCATCGGTGGGCTCGAGCCGCGCGGTCTCACCGCGATAAAACTCCCGTAGCCGACGCAGCACCGCGGTGGCTCGGCTGGCCTGCGTACTCGCTTTGTGTAGAGTGTCTGCCAGTCGTTCACCGCCCAGCGCGAGCTGCTCGGCCATCAGCTCCGCAGCTCGCACATAGGACGTCAGCGCGGTCATCGGCTGATTCAACTCATGGGCAAGAGCCGAGGCGAGCTGACCCGCCGTAGCGAAGCGCATCGAGCGCTGCAGCGCCCCGTCCTGATGCCGCATCTGGCGCAAGGCTGTTTCACGCTGGCTCGCGAGAGCACCGAGAAACAGGGCCGTGATGCCGAGCGACAACAACGGGAACTGCACGTCAAACAGCGGGATCGAGCCGGGCGTCAGCTCGAGTGCCACGACGAGAGTGGTCTGGACCAGTGAAAAGCTGATCATGGCGCCTGGTACGCCGTACCGCAACGCGATCCAAGTCACCGGCGCGAACAGCGGATAGAACAGGCGCACGTCGTGGGTCGCCGCGAGCGCAAAAGTCAGGCCGACGGCGATCGCCGCGCTGATGATCTGCAGCACGAGCTCGCCCGGGTTTCGGCTCAGCTCTTTCCACAGCACCTGGCGATTGATGCGCAACAGTAATATTGGTGTGAGCGCGATGATGCCGCTGAAATCGCCGATCCAATAACGGCCGATGCCAGCCAAAGTCTCATGCGCGCTCACCTGTGTGGTGCCGACAAGTATCCCGACATAGCCCGCAGCCGCAGTGCCGCTGGCGAGGGCACTCACGCAGGCAAACCAGGCGGCTGCCGCAGGCGTCTCGATCGGCTGATCGAAGCCCCTCCGGCGCAGCAACCACGCTGCGCCGGTGTATACGGCCGCAAGATAGGTGGATGTCAGCGCCAGTACCCACCAGAGGGGCGGGCTCACGTCGACGAGCATCTCGCCTGTGAAGATGCCTAGAGCCACGAGCGGTGGTGCCCAGTGCTCACGTCGTGTCAACAACAGCGCCACCGCTACTCCCGTGTTGGGGTTCCAGGGAGTGATGCCGGTGTGCGCCAGCGGCTCGAGGTAGGTCACCCAGTAGAGCAGCAGATAAAGCGCAAGGTAGCCAGCACCGATGAGCCAGGATCTCGGTAGCCGCGAAATACCGGTCCGATCAATCACCGAGGTCGAGATTCCGGTCAGGAGCGTCATGAGCAGGTGGTCGCGAGTCAGTCGGGTCTGGGTGTGCGGTGATGCCCTTTATGATTTGCGCGCGACCGGACGTTGGTGCGCCGTCTTGAGTGGAGTCGCAAAAGATCAGGCTAAGGCGGCGACGCTATATGCAGCGGCCGCCGAGGCTGGAGACCTTCAATCAATGCTGCCATCGGAGTCGACTGCGGCATCTCTCTTAGGCCGTTTGCGCCGCTTTTTCCAGACTTGTGACTACGTAGCCTCCGGACTTCTCGTCTGGCTGCAGCCGCAGCAGTCCCCGCTTCTCCGCGTCCGCGAGCAAATCGTTGAAGGAGCGAAAGCCGTGCGCGCGCTCGTTGAAGCCGGGGTGACGCCGCTTGATCGCCTGCTTGATCATCGAGCCCCAGATCGGCTCGTTCTCGCCGCGCTCCTCCGTGATCGCCTCCAGCGTCCCGACCACCAAGTCCAGCGCCTCCTTCGGATCGGGTCCGCGATTGTCAGGCGCCGCGGCCGCCGGCACCTGAGGGGCGGCTGCGGCTCGGCGGCGTGATCGGCCCGATTCGCGCCGCACCAGATCATCGTAGTAGATGAACTCGTCGCAATTGTTGATGAACAGATCCGAGGTGGAGTTCTTCACGCCGACGCCGATCACGGTCTTGGCGTTCTCACGCAGCTTGCTGACCAGCGGCGAGAAATCCGAGTCGCCGCTGATGATCACGAAGGTATCGACGTGGCCCTTGGTGTAGCACAGGTCGAGCGCGTCCACGACCATGCGGATATCCGCCGAGTTCTTGCCCGACTGGCGCACGTGCGGGATCTCGATGAGCTCGAACGCCGCCTCATGCAGGCTGCGCTTGAAGTCCTTGTAGCGCTCGAAGTCGCAGTACGCCTTCTTGACGACGATGTGGCCCTTGAGCAGCAGACGCTCGAGCACTTGTTCGACATCGAAGTGCGGATAGTTGGCATCGCGCGCCCCGAGGGCGATGTTCTCCAGGTCGAGGAACACGGCCATCGTGGCCTCGGAGGTACGGTTATTCATAGGAAGTACGGTTATTCATAGAGAGTGTTGGCTACCCTGTCGCTAATTCGGTTGTAACGCGGGCTCCCAGCGAGCGCACTGCCGTCAGGGCCTTCAGTACGGTGCGGCGATGCGCGTGCCGCGCGAGCGCCTGCGCCGCTAATGATGCAGTCCGTGTGGGCTGATGATCCCGGCCCACCACGCCACCATCAGCAGGATGAACAGCCCCAGCGACAACGCGATGCGTACGGTGAGCGCCCGCACCATCTTGCGTGAATCGCCCGCACCGCTGGCCAGATGAAACAGCGCCGTTCCGAGGCTAATCACGATGGCCACGAACAGCGCGATCACCAGCAGCGCGATCAGGTTCACCGCCGCAGTATACCGGCGGGCTGCGCGACCGCTGAACTGAATCGGCGCGCGCGGCGCGGCGTGGACTGTACTTGGGGGGATGCCAGGCGTCAGAATATGTGGTTCCCCAAGGAGCCCTCGAGCTTGCCGCTGACAGTGCAACGCGGCCGATTCCGCTGGTCGGCCACTTGGTCCATGACCGTGCTCACCGCGCTGGCGGTGGCGGCCTTCATCAGTCTGGGTCGCTGGCAGTGGCACCGCGCAGATCAAAAGCGCGTACTGCTGGCGCAGTTCTCCGCCGGCACGCACCTCACCATCGACCTCGAGCAGCGCGCCACCGACCCGCTGCCGCGCTACCGCCGCATTCGGGTGTACGGGCGCTACGACTCGGCGCACCAATTCCTGCTCGACAACATGTCGCACGACGGCGCTCCCGGCTACGAGGTCCTGACGCCGCTACTGCTTGCCGACGGGCGCGCACTGCTGGTCAACCGCGGCTGGGTGCCGCTGACGCGCAGCCGACGCCAACTTCCCGATATCGCCCTGCGGGACACCGCCGTCGCGGCCATCTCGGTGACCGGCCTGATCGACAATCTGCCGGTCGCAGCGCTGTCCATGGGGCACGCTGCGCCGGCGGGCGATGCGAGCTGGCCCAAGCTGACGAGCTTCCCGACCACGGCGGAGCTGTCCGCGGCGCTCGGACGGCCGCTCGAGTCGCGCCAACTGCTGCTGGCGGCGGATCAACCCCAGGGGTACCTACGCGACTGGCAGCCCGTCGGGGTCGGGTTCGGGCCCATGCGACATGTCTCCTACGCGATTCAATGGTGGATGTTCGCGGCCCTGGCGCTGGTGCTGTATGCAGCGTTGAACCGTCGCACCGCATTACCCGCGGCGGTCGCGCACGCCGGGTCGGTGGCACCGGTCGGTGCCGCGATCGCCTCCTCGGCGCCGCCGGTACGCGCTGGGGCCGCCGGCGCGAGCTCCCGCCGTGCCCGTCAGTGGCCGATGCTGCTACTACTCGCG
>JASHTF010000315.1 GCA_030040715.1 Gammaproteobacteria bacterium
CGCAATTGGCTGCATTGATCTGCAGGTGGCGGTCACCGTCGGCATCGCGCACGATCTCATAGACGGCGGCGGGACAGAAGCGCGTGCAGGGATTGGCGTACTCGCGCGTACAGCGCTCGATGCAGATGCGGGTGTCGGCCACGTGCAGATGCACCGGCTGCTGCTCGTTATGGGAAGTCGCCGCCAGATAGACGGCGGCGGTGCGATCACGCGGCGGCAGAGTTCGCACCACCCAGCCGTGCGGCAGTCTCGCCGGCGTGGCGGCTGGCGCTGCGGCCGGCGCTGAGGTTGGAGCTGAGGTTGGAGCTGCGGCCGGCGCTGAGGTTGGAGCTGAGGTTGGAGCTGCGGCCGGCGCCGCGGTTGGCACGGCGCTCGCCGCGGGCTGGTTCCCGGGTGGCGCGGCGGCGGGATACGCGCTCACGGTGTGCTCGATTGGGCGCGCGTGCAGGTGATCGGCATCGGGGTGATCGCCGTGGATCGCGGGACTCGACGGCGGGACCGTAGCGAGTGCGCCGTCCGTCAAGGGGTGCATCTTCCAGGCGGGCCGGTGCTGCAGCGTCCAGGGTGTATGTCCGCCCAGCGCCGTCTCGAGCACCCCATTGGCAAGCCCGAACCAGAGTCCGTGTTTGAATCCCGGCTTGATATTGCGCACCCGCTGGAGCTCGCGTCCGCCGGGCGAGGCGCGCCAGCGCGCATCAAAGCCTGCGCTGGTACGCCGCTCGACCCAGTGCTCGGCCGCGAGCACGCCGCAGCGCATGGCTTGGTGAATGCCCTTGAGGCGCGCGACGTTGAGCGTGCCGGCGGCATCGCCGATCAGCAATGCCCCGGGCATCTCCAGGCGCGGCAGCGCCTGCGCACCCCCGGCCGCTACCGCTCGCGCGCCATAGGCCAGGGGTTCACCGCCGGCGAGCAACGCTCGCACCGACGGGTGATGCTTGAGTTGCTGGAAGGCCTCGAACGGTTGGAATAGCGGATCGAGGTAATCGAGCCCGATCACGATACCGACGTAGAGGCGGTCTGCGCTCAGGTGATAGATGAATCCGCCGCCGTAGATCGAGCGCGGCAGGGGCCAGCCGACGGTGTGCTGTACCAGTCCCGGCTGCGTGCGTCCCGGGGGCAGCTGCCACAGCTCCTTTAGCCCAAGTCCGTAGGCCTGGGGCGAGCGACCCGAGTCCAGCCGATAGCGGGCAATCAGGACCTTGGCGAGACTGCCGCGACAGCCTTCGGCGATCATGGTGCACGCGGCGAGCACGTCCGCCCCAGGCGCGAAGTTCGGTCCCTCGCTGCCGTCGCGCCTGCGACCCATGTCGCCGAGGCGCACGCCGATGACGGCTCCGTCGGAACCAAATATCGGCTCGCTGGCCGCAAAGCCGGTGAAGATGTCAACCCCGAGGCGCTCGGCGTGCGCACCGAGTGCGACCTGCAGCTGACACAACGACAGAATGAAATTGCCGTGGTTACGCTGCTGCGGCGGTGTCGGCAGGCGCAGGCCGCCGCGCCGGGTCAGCAGGCGAAACTCATCGCGCGCGACCGGCACGCAGATCTCCGGCTGCTGCGCTCGCCACTCGGGGAGCAGCTGGTCGAGCGGTCCGGGGTCCATGATCGCGCCCGAGAGTGAATGCGCTCCCAGGGTGGCCGCCTTCTCGATGACGCACACCCGGAGCGCGCCGTCGAGCTGGCGCAGCCGCATCGCGCACGCGAGTCCCGCAGGACCGGCGCCGACGATGGCGACGTCGTATTCGAGGATGTCGCGCGAACTCATAGGGTGTACCTCGCGGCCGGCCGATCCCGGCGGCCGCGTTGTGGCAGTATACGCAGCGCCTGTATACGGGGCGCCTATGCGGAGAACGAGCGGATGAAGCGCATCCTGGTCGGCATCAAGCGCGTGGCCGATTCTAGCACGCGCGTGCGCGTCAAACCGGACGGCAGCGGCGTCGCGCTCGACGGGGTGAAGATGAGCATCAACCCGTTCGACGAGATCGCACTCGAGGAGGCGCTGCGCATCAAGGAGCGCGGGGCGGCGGACGAGGTCGTCGTGGCGAGCGTCGGCGCCGCCGACTGGCAGCAGCAGCTGCGCACGGCGCTGGCGATGGGCGCCGATCGCGCGCTGCTGGTGCAGAGTGACGCGCCGCTGGAGTCGCTCGACGTCGCGCGGATCTTGCTGCAGCTGGTGAAGCGCGAACAGCCGTTTGCGGTGATCCTCGGCAAGCAGGCCATTGATGACGACAACAGTCAAACGGGCCCGATGCTGGCGGCGCTGTGGGAGCGGCCACAAGCGACCTTCGCCTCCAAGATCGAGCTGCGCGAGGGCACCGCCGTGGTCACGCGCGAAGTGGATGCAGGTCTCGAAGTGCTGGAAGTGGAGCTGCCGGCGGTGTTTACCACCGATCTGCGCCTGAACGAGCCGCGTTACGTGAAACTGCCCAACATCCTGCAGGCGAAGAAAAAGCCGCTCGAGGTGCTCACGCTCGCGAGTCTCGGCATCGGGCCGCGAGCGCGCGTGAAGCTGGTGCGTGTCGAGCCGCCGCCGGTGCGCTCGAAAGGCATCGCGGTGAAGACGGCGGCGGAGCTGGTCGAGGCGCTGCAGAAGAGAGGGGTTATCTGAGGTGAGTAGCAAGGTTCTCATCGTCGCCGAGCACGCCGACGGCAGACTCAATCCGGCGATCGCCAAGTGCATGCGCTGCGCACGCACGTTGCCTGATGCGCAGGTCAGCGTGGCGGTGCTGGCGGCCGACGGCGGTGCGGTGGCGGCGCAGGCGGCGGCGCTCGAGGGCGTCGCCGAAGTGCTGCGCGTCGATCACCCGGCCAACGCGCACCCGATCGCCTCGATACTCGCGCCGCAGGTGGCGCAGCTGGCGCCGCCGTTCACGCATGTGCTCGGCCCGACGACCACGTTCGGTAAGGATCTGATGCCGCGGGTGGCGGCGCTGCTCGATGTGCCGCAGATTTCGGACATCATGGCCGTCGTGAATGCACGCTGTTTTCGCCGCCCGATCTACGCAGCCAACGCCATCGCGACGGTCGAGGTCGCGGCCGATACCAAGATCGTGGCGACGGTGCGCACGGCTTCGTTCGAGGCGGTGGCGGCGGCTGCGACACCGGCTGCGGTGCGCGCTGTGTCTACGACGGCGCAGCTGCCGACGTACACGCGGTTCGTGTCGGTGTCGGCGCCGCACGCCGACCGGCCGGATCTGCAGAGCGCGCGCCGCATCATCTCGGGGGGGCGCGGGCTCGGGAGCGCGGACAACTTCGCGTTGCTGTACCGCGTAGCGGACAAGCTGGGTGCGGCCGTGGGCGCTTCGCGCGCGGCGGTTGATGCCGGGTACGTGAGGAATGAGTTGCAGGTTGGTCAGACCGGGAAGATCGTAGCGCCCGAACTGTATATCGCGGTCGGCATCTCCGGGGCCATTCAGCACCTCACCGGCATCAAGGATGCACGCACGATCGTGGCGATCAACAAGGATGGCGAGGCGCCGATCTTCGAGGTCGCCGACATCGGCCTGGTGGGCGATCTGTTCGAGATCCTACCCGAGCTCGAGCGCCTGCTCGCCGCGCGGCAAGCCCGCGCCCAGTAGCGCTCCGCTCTGCCTAGCGGGCGCGGTGTTTGCCCGTGGACGAGCGGGCGTCAATGCGCGCCGCCACATCCGCGCAGCGGTGCCAGTGCGCGTGCCGGTCGATGACCCAGTAGGCCGTTTCCACCAGACCGCTCTCACGGTGGTAGTCCACCTGCAACACCGGGGAACGGTGCTCTCGTGAGCGCGGCAACGACAGCGCGCCGACGAACAGCCAGACGCGCAGTCTCATATCCATCCAGCAACGCCAACTGCGCTGCGCCTGAGTCGCTGCCGCGACCACCTGCCGTAGCCCTGCCGAGGGCAGCTCGCTGCCGTGATGAACCGGGTCGGCGTCCTCGGAGACGACGTTCATGCTCTGTATCAACGATTGCAGCAGCCTGTCGATGTGCGAAGGCTGTTGCTGTTGTCGGGCGCGGAGCTGGTGCGCTTTCAACGACTTCCCGGGGGTCTGGCGGCAATGGCATCAGCATGCCCCCGGGAGCCCCCCGAGGCTGGGACGCTTCTCACATAATCGGCGCGCTCGTGAGACGCAGTTGGCAGGCGCTCGACGCGGAGCTGCGGCTTCCGCGAGATGAAGGCTCAACGCTCATGCCTGATATTCTATTGGGGATACCAAATGAGATAACGCAGTCGACGCCGATCTCTGCCAGAACAGGTCGATGTCGCTGCGGCGAAGATTTGCAACGTCATGAGCAGCTATAACGCATCGCGGCCGCTGGCGCAGAGGGTGATCGGCATCCTGGGAGGCATGAGCAATCAGGCCACGAGTGAGTACTACCGGATGCTCAACCAGCGCCTGAACAACCGGCTGGGCGGCTGGGATAACGGTGAGATCATCATCGTGTCGGTCAATTTTGGCAACATTGAATATTTCATACGGCAGAACCTATGGGACGACGCGCAAAACTACCTACTGGAGAAAGTGGAGCGACTGGAGCGTGCCGGCGCCGACGTGATCGCGTGCGTTTCGAACACCATGCACCGGGTTCTCGAGCCCATCATGGCCCAACGATCGACGCCGTTCATTCACATCGCCGACCCGACTGCCGCGGCGATTCAGCGGGCAGGCATTCGGAAAGTAGGGCTGCTCGGTACACTGCCGGTCATGCAGTCGCAGGAGCTGCGGCAGCGCTACCGGGAGCGCTATGGTATTGAGATCCTAGCGCCCACCGAAGCCGAGCAGCGGGTCGTGGATCGGATCATATTCGATCAACTGGTACGACGAGAGCTTCGCGAGGATTCAAAGCGCGAGTATCTTCGAGTGGTCGCAGCGCTGCGTGCGGCTGGCGCACAGGGCGTCATTCTCGGCTGCACCGAAATTTTCCTGCTGATCGATCAAAGCGATCTACCGCACTTTCCCGTGTTCGACACGACCGAGCTGCACGTTGATGCTCTGGTGGCGTTTGCGATCTCACCATCCGTACCCTGAACCCTGAGCCCTGAACGGTACCGGGACGGCGCGAGCCCCGAGGGTGGATGCAAAAGCAACAGCCGGCTGGCGGGCACGCGGGCCACGTCGGAATATGAGGCGTAAGGCCTCGCGGCGATAGCAATGAGAGGTGGGTGTCGTGACTAAAGCCCTCGACCGAGCCCTGTTCCATGCGAAATCGTGGCTCGAGCGGCTCGATGATCACGCTGTTGCCGCCGACGTCAGCCTCGAGACCCTGAGGTCCCGATTTGCCGGCCCGCTCCCGGCGCGCGGCATGGCGCTGGAAGACGTGATCGGCTCGCTCGCCGAGCGCGCCGAGGGAGGATTGCTCGGTTACGCGGGTGGCCGATTTTTTGCGTGGGTTGCGGGCGGCTCGCTTCAGTCGGCGCTGGCCGCCGATTGGCTGGTGTCCACGTGGGATCAGAACGCGGCGCTGTACGCGTGCGGGCCGGCAGTCGCGGTGATCGAGGAAGTCGCCGGCGAGTGGATCAAAGAGCTCCTGGATCTGCCGCGAGAAGCCTCGTTTGCCTTCACGACCGGCTGTCAACTGGCTCATCTGACCGGTCTGGCGGCCGCTCGCCATGCGCAGCTGAAGAAACTGGGCTGGGATGTCGAGGAGCAGGGATTGTTCGATGCACCGAAGATCCGGGTGCTCGCCAGCGATCAGGCGCATGGCTCGATTGAGCGCGCGGTTCGTGTACTCGGTCTAGGCCGTGGCGCAGTTCAGCGCCTCGCGACCAATGATCGAGGGGTCATCTCGGCGGCGACATTGGAGCGCGCACTCACGGCGGTGGAGGGCCCGGTCATCGTCATTCTGAACGCCGCTGACCTTAACGTTGGAGCATGTGATCCCTTTTCGCAGCTGATCCCGATAGCCCACGACGCCGGCGCCTGGGTTCACGTGGACGGTGCCTTCGGGCTGATCGCGCGGGCGAGCCGCTCGCGGCGGCCACTGCTCGAAGGAGTGGAGCTCGCCGACAGCTGGGCTACCGATGCCCATAAGTGGCTCAATGTGCCGTTCGACTGCGGCATCGCCATCGTGCGCGACGCGCAAGCGCATAAATCGGCCATGACGGTCAACGCAGCCTACATTGCGGGCAACCAAGCCGCACGCGATCAGATCGACTGGAACCCCGAATGGTCGCGGCGGGCACGTGGCGTACCGGTCTATGCGATGCTGCAGGAGCTGGGAGCCGAAGGAGTAGCGGCGATGGTCGACCGCTGCTGTGACCATTGTCTTGCGATCGTTGAGGGTATCGGTGCGCTCCCCGGTGCCGAGATCGTCGCGCGGCCGGTGCTCAATCAGGGGCTGGTCAGGTTTTCGGCCGGCGGAACGACGCGGGAGGATGATCGCTACACTGACGAAGTGCTCGAGCTGATCAATGCGACCGGCGAGGCCTTTTTCTCCGGCACCACCTGGAGCGGACGGCGAGCGATGCGAGTGAGCGTCGTCAACTGGCGTACCAGCGAGAATGACGTGCGGCGCGCGGTCGCCGCCGCGGCCTCGGCGCTGGCGTCCTGCCGCCGCTGACGGCGGGTGGCAGGGCTCGGGGGCCCTCACGGGACCGTGTACGACGAGTGTCATCACCGCAGCACGCGAGGGCGGTTGAATTCTGTCGTGGCGGCGCGGCATGCTGTGAATCAGTTCCACTCGACAGGAAGGGATATGCGATCACCCCGATCTTCCAGGGCGCGCGCGAGCGCTGCGGCGCGGCGTATACCGCTCACGATCACGCTGAGTGCAGATCACTATGCCTTCATTGAGTCCTGCGTGTCGATGAAGGAATTCCATTCGGTGGACCAGTTCTTTGACGCCGCGCTGACTCTCTACCGCAAACACGTTCAGGCCGTGAACGCCTACGCGGATGAACAGAGCCATAAGGGCTATTCGCGCGCCGAGATTCTGGCATCGATCGAATGCGAGACCGTGGTGACGCGAGCCGCCGAGCAGAGCAACGGTCGAACCGCGCGTCATCGCCCCTGACCCAAAGGCGGTGCTCCGGCTGCTCGTCCGATTCATTGGTTGAACTGATCGGCCGGCGCCGTCACAAATAGGTCATACGTCGTCGTGAAAATTCAACGTGCCACGCGTATGAACCCTAGAGCTAACGGCAACGCTAAACCTGTACTGCGGCAGGTGCCAATGTGCCTCACCGGCTGTCTGCTGCTGATGCGGATGGCAGCCGCGTACGCAGCCGATAGCACTGCCACCGCCGCCCTACGCGGCGCGACCTGGCAGCAGGCGGTGCAATACATCGTTCATCGGCTGCCTGCTTGCGAGGAGTATCCGCGGCACGCCGCGGCGGTCTCGATCCGTGCTGGCCGCATTTCGCTCTACTACGCCGACCTCGACTACGGCACCACCGACTCCTTTCCTCTGCGGGTCCCGTTTACGGCGGAGGCGCACAGCGCGGACGGCAGCTGGCGCCTGTTCGTGCGCTTTCGGCGCGACGTGGTGACGACGGACGTTCCCTATTTGAATGGCCACGGACGCTCGGACGTGTTCTTTTGCGATGGCGACCGGGACACGACCGAGGGCTTGGCAACAGCGCTGACGCGGCTGGGTGAGCTGAGCCGCGAAAAGGAGTTGCAGAGTCCGCCTGAGGGACTTTGATCGTTCACGGACAGCCGGGTTCAGCGGCGCGCTCGAGCAGTTCGGTGAAGCGCTAATTACCGCAGATCTATGCGATCGATCCGGTCCAATCCGCTGTAGTCTGAAATGATGACCCGGTCGCCGGGCGCCAGCCCGCTCAGCACTTCCACTTGCTCGGCATTGCGCCGGCCGATCTTGATCGGGCGGCGGCGCGCGGCGCCGCGACTGTTCGTCAGCACGAAGATCCAGTCGCCACCGGTTCGTTCCAGAAAGGCTCCTGCCGGAAGGATCATGGCCGTTTGATCCGCGCCTAAGGTGAGCTTGCCCGGTAAATTCTGACCGGGAAGTAGCCCCGCGGGGGCATTGCCGTTAAAGCTGAGATCGATGGTGAAGGTGCCATCAGTCACCTGCGGGTAGACACGGGTCACTTGCAAGGGCCAGGTCCGGTCGCCAACCTCTATATCCCCGAGTTGCCCTTTCTGGACGCGGCCGAGGTAATACTCATCGATCGGTGCTGAGAGCTTGTATCCGGCTCCTGGTGTGATGACCGCCACGCGTCCGTTACGGTCGAGGCTCTGACCCACTTTGAGATCCATGGCGGTGAGACGACCGGAAACGGGCGCCCGCACCACCAGGTCATCGAGCGTCCCGTGGGTCACTTTCACGTCTTGCTCGAGAGCTTGCAGTTGACGGTGAATCTGGGGCAGCTGATTCAGCCGCAGCTGCTCTTGCGTGCGGTTACTGGCCTCCTGCATCGGACGTACTTTGACGTCGTAGTCCAACTGGTCTTGGAGCTGATCAACCGTCTCCACGGCCACCGAGTTCTCTGCCAGCAACGCCTTACGCCGATCGAGCGCACGGCGAGCGGTGATGATGTTGTAATCGATCTGCGCCAGCGCCTTCTGGTTGGTGACTCGATTCTGCTCGAGTTGAGTCTGATAGGTCTGTAGCTCTGTGATCGACTCGATCAATCGCCCCTCCCTATCGAGTACATCCAGCTCGAGCGCCGTATTGGTCAGATCGACCAGCGGCTGTCCCGCCGTCACGAAGTCTCCGGCCTGAGCGAGTACGCGCTGAACGCGGCCGCCCTCGAGAGCATCGACATAGACCGTGCTGAGGGCCACCACGGTGCCGCGGAGCGGAATGAGATCATGAAACGCTCCGCGCTCGACCGTCGCGAGGGTGACATCTTTTTCTGCGAGGCGGACGGTGCGCTCGGTATTGCTGAATACGACGGCCAAGGCTGCAAGTACCAGCCCCACGGCCAAGCCGCCACCCAGGCTGGCCCGGGCACCCAAGGGCCACCGTGACCAGTGCCAGGGAGGGTGCACGCGTTTGCGATCCATCCTCGCCACCAGCGACGGCGCGCGGGGACTCGCCTCGCGGATCTCAGGTGCGGCGTTACTCATACCGCAGCGCAGTGACTGCCCGTGTATTAGCCACGACGAGCGCTTGACGCCAGACGGTTACGGTGGCGATCACGATCGCAGCGACCGATGGGGTGAGAAATAGCCAGGGTCCCAGCGCGATATGGCGTGCAAACCCGTTTAGCCACTGCTGCATCAAGCAATAGCCGATCGGCCAGGCAATGAGATTGGCCAGCACCACGGGCCGGGCGAATTGCCACAGCAGCAACCGCACCACGTCGCCGCGCGATGCGCCCATGGCCTTGCGCACGCCGATTTCCTTGGTGCGCAGCTCCGACATGGAGGCGGACATGCCGATCAGGCCCAAGATGGCGATAGAGAGCGCTACGCCGGAAAAGACGGCAAGCAGCGTTTCCTGGCGGACGATGTCGGCGTAAAGCGCGGTAACGCGCTGATCGAGGAAGCTGCGCGTTATCGGCCGCGGCGACCCCGCCTGCGTCCAGAGCCTATCGATCGCCGCGAGCGCTTCCGGGGCTCGGTCGCCATCGATGCGGACGCTGATGATGTCCTGGAGGCCGGGATAGACGAAGTACACGATAGGCGGGACTGCCTTCTGCACGGCGTCGAGCGCGAAATCGGGAACAACACCGATAATCTCCGATGCCACTCCCTTCTGCGGGTCCAGCGACGTGCTCTTCCCGATCGCCTGCGCCGCCGACGTGAAGCCGAGGCGGCGGACGGCCGCTTCATTGAGAACCACGGCACCGCGTGTGCTCGCCTGCGGATCCTCAGGCATGGCATCTCCCGGGTGGTCCTTGGAGAAAAATCGACCGGCCAGCGGCTTGAGTCCATAGAACTCGAGAAAGCCGTATCCCACCGAGTGCGTGTCCAGGGAGATGTAGCTGCCATCCACGGCTTTCACCTGCCCGAGCGAAACCGCCATTCCAAGCGGCGAGCCAGAGCTGCAGGCCACGCCACGCACACCGGGGATGTCGGCGACCTCATCCTTGAAAGCGCCACGGCATGGTGCGTCCGTTACGAGAATCACCTGATCGGTGTCAAGCCGCCTGGCTTCCGTCAGCGCAAAGTGCGTTTGTCGGTAGACCACGCCGGTAGCAATCAAGAGCCCGATGAGCAGCGCGAATTGCAGCACGACGAGGCACTGGCGTACCAGCGACGCCCCCGAGAGCTGCAGCGTGACGGCTCTCAACACCGTCGCGGGATGGAACGCAGACAGCGCGAGAGCGGGATAGGCTCCCGCAAGTACGCCGACGAGAACACTGATCCCCAGCAGAAAGCCAACCGAGCGGATATCAGTGAGCAAGCCCAGCTCGATCGTCCTATCGAGGAAGCTATTCAAGCTCGGCAGCAGCACCCACGCGAGAACCGTGGCAATGGCCACCGCGATGGCTACGTAGACCATCGCTTCGCCCATGAACTGGGCGATCAAATGCCGCCGAGCTGCACCGTTGGTTTTTCGCACGCCCACTTCTACCGCACGCCGTGTCGCGCGCGCGGTCATGAGATTGACAAAATTGATGCCGGCGGCGAGCAGGATCAGTGCGCCGAGGGCGACCATGGCATAGATCGTTTGGATGTGTCCGCGCGACGGAGCGACACCGGGCGCCAGATGCAAGGAGGCGATCGGGCGCAGCAGTGGCGTTAAGTATGGCAAGGCAAACAGCCGCGATTTGTGGCGCTTAAGGAACGCCGGCAGGCCGTTTCGGATTTCGCGCGCCGTCGCGCTGCCAGGGACTTTCAGATAGGTCAGCGAATCGATGGTGAAACCGTCCTGCCCCGGCGGATTGGCGTCGATACGCGCGATGGGAGAATCGGCGGTCACGCCAGCTAGCAGGATATCGACCTCCATTTCGGTATCGGACGGAAGATCCTCGATGACTGCCGTGACGGAAAAGAGTCTTTTCTTGAACGCCTTCCGATCCGATCCGGGGGTCCCGTCGTCCGCGCCAAAGCCCAGCTCGAGCGCTTCGCCGATCGGATCGGCTGTTCCGAAATATTTGCGAGCCATCTCGCGTGTGAGCACCACGCTGTTCGGCTCCGTCAGGGCATTTGCGAGTGTACCGGCGACCACTTTGAACTTGAAAATGTCGAAGATATTGGCGTCTGCCCACTGCACCCGCTCGTTGTTCTCGATGTCGCCGTGTCGAACTACAACGCTTTGCGGCCATATTCTTGCGACCACGGCTGACGGAAAGTCCGCTCGCAGGAGCGGCGCCAGTTCGGCCGGCGTGGAATCGCGGTATAGCCTCGCCCGCCCCGGTAAGCTTGCCTCCATCCCTAGCAGGTAGATGTTCCGATAGTCGGGAAAGAAGCGGTCGTAAGACAGATCATCCCGCACGAACAGTGCGATCAGAAACACCGCGGCAAGACCGATCGCCAGGCCGCAGATGCTGATCGATGCGTAGAGTCGATTGCGCACCAGGTTACGCAAAGCGGTGATGAGGTAATTGCGAAACACGGTGTCACTCGAGGTAATTCGACAGCGCGCTGGCTACCCGTTCACGTGATCCAAGGAGCGCGCCCATCCAGCATGCGAACAACGCGATGCGACGTGGCTCAGAGGCCGATCGCGTGAGTTGCTGGAATCTCCTCGGAAGCATCGTCCATCAGGTGTCCGTCGAGCATTCTGACCACCCGGTCAGCTCGGGCAGCGTAGCTTTCTGAATGCGTGACCATGATGAGCGTCGTGCCGCTGGCGTTTATTCCTCGAAGCATGTCCATGACGGCGTCTCCGTTTGCCGTGTCGAGATTGCCGGTGGGCTCATCGGCCAGGATGATTTTGGGGGCGGACACCAGAGCTCGGGCCACGGCGACGCGCTGCTGCTGACCCCCCGAGAGTTGCTGCGGCATGTGCCGGGCGCGATGCGCCAATCCGACCTTATCGAGCGCCGCCGCTACGCGTCGGCGGCGTTCATCACTCGGCACGTGGCGGTAGATGAGAGCTACCTCGACGTTCTCTTCAACATTCAGATCGTCGATCAGATTGAAGCTCTGGAACACGAAGCCGACGCCGGCACGACGATGGAGGGTGAGCTCGTCCTCCGAGCAGCGCGCGACATCCGTTCCGAGGAACCAGTAGGCACCAGACGTTGGGCTGTCGACGAGGCCGAGAATATTGAGCAGCGTCGATTTGCCGCAACCAGAAGGCCCCATGATAGCGAGAAATTCACCCCGCTTGATGGTCAGGCAAACATCATCGAGAGCCAGCGTCTCAACGTCTGTGGTGCGATAGATCTTAGTTAGATGCTCCAGCTTCAACATTCTGTGTCCTCATCTACGCCGCGCTGCAACAGGGGCGCCGCGATGACTTGAGCCGTTAACGCGCTTTTTGGCTGCGGGTTACCTTGCCGACGATCGCGCCGAGCTGCTTCGGCTCGATGAGCGAGGCTTCCACCAGGCCCAACAGCATCCGCTCCAACGATCCGCCGCAGAACTTGTCGACGATTCCCTGCACCGCCTTGGCCGCGGCGCGTTCCCGGGTCTCCTTCGCGGTGTAGATGAAGGTGCCCCTCTCCACCGTGTGGCTGACGTAGCCCTTTTCCTCGAGACGGCGCAGGACCGTGCGGATCGTGGGGTCCTTCAAGTCGCGGGTCAGAGCTCTACGAACAGCGACCGCGGTCATGGCACCGTGTTTCCACAGTAGCGTGAGCAGCTCGTGCTCGAGGTCGCCGAGAGCAGGCAGTGGCGCACGCATATATAGCCGCTCGAAGTCACGGTGTGACAAAGAGTAACGTGTTACTAATTGTAACACGTTACGACATATAACACCAAGGATCGCAGCCGCAGCTGCGGCCGAGGGAATTCCTAGGGAGACTCGATCAAGATCGCTCGAAAGTCATTGACGTTGGTGAACGTCGGACCGGTCACGATCGCTCCGCCCACTGCCTCGAAAAAGTGGTGGGCATCGTTGTGGTCGAGGCAGTCGCGCGCATCGACGCCCGCCGCGGCGGCACGCGCGAGGGTATCGGGCACGAGATAGCCGCCGGCGATCTCGGCATTGCCATCGACGCCGTCGGTATCGGCGGCGAGCGCGTGGATACCGGCGCGCCCCTGCAACGCGATGGCGAGCGCCAGTAGGAACTCGGCGTTAGGGCCGCCCCGGCCACCTCCGTGCACGGTCACCGTGGTCTCGCCGCCGGATAGCAGTACCAGCGGAGCGGGATGCGGCTGGCCGTGCTCGACGACCTGCAGCGCGATGGCGGCCAGCACCCGCGCGACCTCGCGCGCCTCGCCTTCGATGCGGTCGCTGAGAATCAGCGCCGCTCTGCCATGGCGCCGCGCGATGCGCGCAGCCGCTGCCAATGCCTGCTGCGGCGTCGCGATCAGTTGGAAGGTGTTGCGCGCGAGTCGGGGATCGCCGGGCTTGATGCTCTCGGAGCGCGCATCACGCAGCGCGACGCCCACCGCCGGCGGCAGCGCCAACCGATAGCGCTGCAGCACCGCCAAGGCATCGGCGCTGGTGGTTGGATCGGCCACCGTGGGCCCCGAGGCAATGTCGCACGGTCGATCCCCGGGCACGTCCGAGATCGCCAGCGTGAGCACGCGCGCCGGGTGGCAGGCGGCCGCCAGTCGTCCGCCCTTGATGCCGGAGAGGTGGCGTCGCACGCAGTTGATTTCGCTGATCGCCGCGCCGCAACGCAGCAACGCCTGCGTCAACGCCTGTTCATCCGCGAGCGTCACACCGGGCAACGGGCGCACGAGCAGCGCCGAGCCGCCACCGGAGAGGAGGGCGATCACCAGGTCGTCGGCGCTCAGGCCGCTGACGGCGGCCAGCAGACGCTCGGCGGCGGCAAGGCCCGCCTCATCCGGTATCGGATGGGCGGCCTCGATGACCTCGACGTGCCGACAGGTAAGGCCGTAGCCATAGCGCGTGACCACGACGCCCGAGAGCTCGCCGTCCCAGTGTTGCTCGAGCGCCCGTGCCATCGCCGCGGCAGCCTTGCCCGCCCCGATCACGATCACGCGACCGTGCGGACGCTGCGGCAGATACGGCGGCAGGCAGCGTTCCGGCTGAGCCGATTCGATCGCTGCAGCCAACATCTGCCGCAGCAGCTCAGGCGACGAGATTGCGGGGTCGTCCCTCGGCCCAGGCATCGACGTTGTCCACGAGCTCATCAGCCAGGCGCTCCATGGCCTCGGTCGAGGCCCAGGCGATGTGGGGAGTCAGGAGGAAATTCGGCAGATCAAGCTCGAGCAGTACGTTGCCGGAGCGTGGTGGCTCGACCGACAACACGTCGAAGCCGGCGCCGCCGATCCAGCCCTCGCGCAGCGCTCGCGCGAGCGCCATCTCATCGACCAGCCCGCCGCGCGCGGTGTTGATCAGAATCGCATCGCGCTTCATGGACCGCAGCTCGCGCTCGCCGATCATTCCTCGGGTCTCGGGCGTGAGCGGGCAGTGCAGCGATATCACGTCGGCAGCTGGTAACAGCTGCGACAGCGGTTCGGTGCCCTCGCGGCGCGCGCTTTCCGACGAGCGCGCGAACAGCACTTGCATGCCGAATGCCTGCCCGAGCTGCGCCGTCGCACGCCCGATCGCTCCGCGTCCGACGATGACGAGCAGCGACCCGTGCAGGTCGCGCAGCGGCGCATCGTACGCGCAGAACTGCTCCGAGCGCTGCCATCCTGCGTCCCGCACCAGCGCGCGGTAGCGCACCAGATTGCGCCGCAGCGCCAGCAGCAATGCCAGGCTGTGCTCCGAAACCGCGTGCACCGCGTAGTTACGCACGTTGCTTACTGCGATCCCATGCGAGCGGCAATAGTCGACATCGACGCAGTCGTAGCCGGTAGCGGCGAGCGCGATCAGTCGCAGCTGCGGCAGCTGCGCGAGAGTGGCCGACCGCAGCGGTACCTTGTTGATGATCGCGACGCTGGCCGTCTGCAGGCGCTCGCTCACCTCCCGTGGCGTGCTCTGCGGGTACTCGAGGTACTCAACCGCGCAGCGCGGGCGCCGCACACGCACCGGCAGCGAGCCCCGGTCGAGAAACACGACGCGCTCTGTCGCCGCCGCGGCCATCGATCCTACAGCTGCAGGTGCAAGAACTGGTTGAAGGGGCTGGGCTGATAGTCCGCGAATGCGGCTCCAGCGACGAATCCGCGCCGGCGGTAGAGCGTCAGCGCCGACTCGAATGCCGCGCCGCTACCGGTTTCCAGGCTGAGTCGCTTCATGTCACGCGCCCGCGCCACACCGATGATGTGCTCGAGCAGCGCCGATGCGATGCCTCGGCGCAGGAACTCAGGGTGAGTGCGCATCGATTTGAGCTCACCGACCTGCGCACCCAGATCCTTGAGTGCGCCCATCCCAACCGCCGTGTCGCCGATCCAGGCCGTCCATACGGTCACCTCCGGAGCCTGTAGTCCGGATAAATCAAGCGCGAATACCGTGCCCGGAGGCGAGCTCGCGTGCATGCCTGCGAGGTGCAGACGCAGGAGCGCCCGGGTCTGCTCGCCGCTCAGGTCATCCTCACGGATTACAATCGACGCTGCTGACAAGGCCGAAGACCGGTTCGAGGCTGCCACGGGAAATCCCTCGCTGCGTGGCTCACAGCACCTGCGCGCGTGTCACGTCGAGCGGATGGTCGATCAAAACCCGCATCCTGTCGATGAAACCAACGGTCGCGGGAAGCTCGGCGTGAACGTTGAACGCCGCCTCATCGGACCATCGGGAATGGAGCCAAAACAGCCGCGCATCGCGCAGCGAGCAATAGACCTGGATGAATCGGCAGCCGGGCTCGACCGCGACGCGCGTAGCGGCAGCGCGCAGCTCGGCGGCGACTTCCACCTCCTTGCCCTGCAAGGCGCGAAAGCGCGCGAAGATCACCAGCTCCGCGGAGGCCATGGGCATTGCCTGAGCCGTGTTTTGGGATGGGCCCGAGAGCGAGTTGTAGTCATCTCAGCGTCTGCAGGTAGGCCACCAGATCGGCGCGTTGCTTTGCATCGGCGATGCCGGCAAACGGCATGGTGTTGCCGGGCACCTGCTGCTGTGGACGGTCGAGGTAGGCATCCAGCGTCTTGTCGTCCCAGACGATGTTGGCACGCTGCATGGCGCGGCTGTAACGAAAGCCCGGCACCGCGCCGGCCTTGCGACCGAAGACGCCCTTGAGCGTCGGGCCGGTACGCGTGGTGCCGTCGATCGAGTGGCAGGTCGCGCACTGCACGTACACCTGCTCGCCCGCGACCGCATCCTGCGCCAGCGCTGGCGCAGATGCCAGCGCGGACAGCGCCATGAGCGCGGCTGTGAGTGCCGCGGTCCCGGCGTAGGCACAACACGCAGGCGACGCCGCGCGGTGCGGCGCCCAAAGTCGGGAAGTAACTCTCATGTAAGGAGTGCGGGCTTGCGTACGTAGCGCACCAGATCATCACCGAGCCGCAGCGCCAGCGCTGCCAATGGGCCCGTGGGGTTATAGCTGGAGTTATGGGGATAGACCGACGCGCCGACGACGAACAGATTGTGCGCATCCCAATGCTGGAGGTGCGGCGAGACTACGCTGGTGTGAGGGTCGGCACCCATGACGGTGCCTCCGGTGACGTGCGTAGTCTGATAGAAGCGCACATCGAACGGACGGCTCGTTGCGCTCGGCCTCCCGAGGAGAGTCGCACCGCTGGCACGGGCGATCTCGGTGACCTTCCGCTGCAGATAGTCGCACATCTTGATCTCGTTATCCGGCCAGTCGAACGTCATGCGCAGCAGTGGCTGGTCGTAGGCATCGCGGTAGTCCGGATCGAGGTCGAGATAGTTGTGACGATTCGGATAACAGCTCGCCTCCGCTCCGATCTCGAAGGCATGAGCATACCAATCGGCACTGGCCTGCTTCCAGCGCGTACCCCAGCGCGGTGTGCCGGGCGGCAGCGGGTGGTGCCCGATCGGTCGTCCATTGAAGATGCCGCCGCTGATGTAGCCGCCGCCGAGAAAGTCGAGTCCGGCGTGATCGAAGTTGTCGTTGTTGAACTCATCGATGATCGTGACACTGCTGCCGGAAGCCATGAAGGGATTGATCCAACGATCCTTGAAGAACACGCCGATGCCGGCGCCACTCTGGTAACAGAAGTTCTTGCCGACGACGCCGCGAGCGGCGACTGGGTCGTACGGCTGTCCAATTCCCCCGAGCAGCAACAGCCGGGTGTTAGTCATCGTGAAGGCCGCGAGCACCACAACGTCGGCCGCCTGCTCGTACTCCTGTCCCGTGAACAGATCGAGGTAGCGCACGCCGCGCACACGCTTGGCCGTGCGGTCGTACAGCAGCGCGAGCACCTGACAGCCGAGGCGGATCTCGAAGCCCTTACGTTGCTGCAACATCGGGTAGAGCAGTACCTGGGGACTTGCCTTGGCTTGTGCCTCGCAGATGAAGCGCTCGCAGTGACCGCAATATTGGCACTGTCCGAGTCGCTGACCATCGGGGTTGGTGTAGGGGCGCGAAGAGTTGGCCGCTGGCTGCGGGAACGGGTGATAGCCCATGCCCGCGGTGGTTTGTTGAAAGATCAGCCCGGCCTCGGTGATCTCCAGCGGCGGCTGCGGATATTCATTGCGACGCGGCGCCTCGAACGGATTGCCGCCCGGTTGCACCCGCCCGTTGAGGTTGCCCGCCTTGCCGGAGATGCCGAACAGCCGCTCGAACAGGTCGTGATAGGGCTCCATCTGCGCATAGGTGACTCCCCAATCCTGCAGCGGCATGTCGGCAGGAATGGCGGCCGCGCCGTAACGCTCGCGCAGATGCGTGCGCAGCACCGGGTCGTACTCGCTCCAGCGCCAGGTCATGCCGTTCCAGTGGTTGGCCGCGCCACCCATACCCTGCCCGGGCAGAAATGCCTCCATCCAACGCGCCGGCAGTGCCTCCTCGGCCGCCGTGTGGCGCACGGTGTAGGTCTCTTTGGACCAATCCTGCATCAGACCCTGATACACCGCCCACCGCAGCTCGTCGCGTTGATTGGGCAGGCGCGACTCGGCTCCTGCGGTGTGATCGCCGCCGCGCTCCAGCACCAGCACATCGACGCCTTTTGCCGTCAGCTGGCGAGCCACCAGACCTGCGGTCAGTCCACCGCCGACGATGACTACGCTGCGCCGATTGAGCTGCTTGGCCATGGAGCTTCCTGCAATAACCGGGGTACGCCGTTGCGGGACCGAGGCGAGGGCGGTCAGCTGAAGTCCGCGATCGACTTGGGATCGAGGGCGGCGGGGTGTGGTTTGCCGCGATAGTCGACGATGTCGCGCGCGTAGACCGCAGGCAGTCCGGGATAACCAACCATCTTCCAGAATACCTTGTTGCGGTTGCCGCCGTAGATCGGATCAGCAAAACAAGCCTGCACAAACAGCGGGTACACGAGCTCGTTGAACCAGCGATCGAGCGCGATGCGCGGGTCGGTGAGCTCGCCCGCCGCCAGCTGCTCGAGAAAGGCCGTCGCATCGGCGCTCTGGAGCTGATCGAAGCCCTTGCCGTAGCGCTCACTTGCGTGCGCGGCGGCTGCGGCGAGTCCGGCTTTGAAGAACTGCGCCGGAGTCAGCGGCAATTGATAGCCGAGCTCGGGTTTGGCCTCGCGCCACGGCCCTTGCATATAACGTCGCGTGCCCTGTCCAAACGCGCCCGCGAGTTGCCGATCGATGTAGGTTGCAAGCCCGCAGTCGACGCCGCTCGGAGTCAGCGCATCGGCTGGACACATCAGGTTCACCAGAGTCTCTACGAAGGTGGCCTCGTCCGGGCTGAAGCTCTGGTAGCCGAAATCCTGCGCTGCCGATTGCGGCGGCGGCGCCGCCGATGGCGCCGATGCGGGCGCAGCCGTCGCCGGGGGTGCGGCGGGCGCATCTGGCGGCGCCAC
>JASHTF010000316.1 GCA_030040715.1 Gammaproteobacteria bacterium
CGCAGCGGCGGGGCAGTCGCCCCCGGACATGCGCGAGCTCATCGACTGGCTGCAGCAGGGTGCGGGCATGCAGCTCGGGCCGATCGATCGAGAGTATCTGCGGCTGCGCGCCGAGCGCTATGCGCAGCACAGCCTCGTCGGGGCGAGAGTGCGGCTGCACGGCTATGTGGGCGAGAGCAACGAGCTGCGTCTGCGGCCGCGCGGCGTGCTACGCGCCACCGCCCGATCGCCCCGCGCGCTGCTCGAGCAGCTGGCGGCCGCCGTCGCTACGGGGAATCGTATTGCGATCGATGACGCGCCGCTCGCCGAGTCGTTGCGCGCGGCGCTGCCGCTGGCGTTGTGCCCCTATTGCCGCGGCGATTCGGAGGCAAGCGCTGCCGTGCTCGTCGATCAAATCGAGGCGACACTCAATCCCGAGTGGCTCGCGGGTCTGCGCCGCGAGCTGGCGCAGCGCGAGGGTCCGATCGTCCCGCTGTTCGTCTCCGACGACGGCTATGCGCTCGAGCAGCTGCTGGCCGAGCAGACCGTGACCATCAACACGGCAGCGGTCGGAGGAGATCCGCAGCTCCTGTCCCTGGCCGACTGAGCCACGGGAGCGTGCCGGGTCGCCGGCTCACCGGTTCACTGCAGCGTGTGAAACACCCGCTGCACGTCTTCCTCCTGCTCCAGTCGATCGATCAACTCGAGCACCTCGTTCGCCTGTGCCTCCGGGAGCTCCACGGGCGCGGTGCAGATGAACTCGTGCTCGGCCGACAGCGGTGTAATGCGCCGCACCTCCAGCGCTTCCTGCAGCTGGCCGAAATCCTCGAATGCGCAGCGCAGCACCAGCTGCGGCTCGCCCTTGTCGCCGTTGGCCTCGCCCATCTCCTGCAATCCGTGATCAATCATCTCGAGCTCGAGCTCATCCTGATCGATGCCGGCGGGGTCGAGTCGGAACACGCCCATCCTGTGGAACTGAAAGCTCACGCTGCCGGTCGTGCCGAGATTGCCGCCGTGCTTGGTGATGATGTTGCGCACGTGCGCCACGGTGCGCGTGGGGTTGTCGGTCGCCGTCTCGATCAGCAGTGCGACGCCGTGCGGCGCGTAGCCCTCATACAGCACCTGCTGATAGTCGGTAGCGTCACGGCCGGCGGCACGCTTGATCGCCGCCTCGACCTTGTCCTTCGGCATGTTGATGGCGCGCGCGTTCTGCATGATGCGGCGCAGGCTCGGGTTGGCGCTCGGATCGGAGCCGCCGGCCTTGACGGCCATGTTGATGTCCTTGGCGATGCGGGCGAACTGCTTCGCCATGCGATTCCAGCGCGCAAACATGGTGTGCTTGCGAACTTCGAAGATACGACCCATCTCAACCCCGCTGTCCAGGTGCCGGCCGCAGCGTGTGTGCATGCGCGCTCAGACCACAGTTTACCGCGCTGGCCGCCTGTTCCCGGCGCAGCCCGCCAGTCGCCGCAAGGCGCTACGGCCGGCGATAGGCCGCGCCACCCGAGTGCTGGATGCTGTTCGACTTACGCGCGGTCTTGAGGAATATCGCAGCGCGCTCTGGTCTCAGCTCTTGTCTGCCGACGCTGGCGATGCCTGCTGATAAGGCGCCGGGCGCAGTCCCCTGCTCGGGCCGACATACGCCGGCGGGTGCTCGATCATCGCCAAGGGCGCGCGCGCCGGTACCAGAGGCGGCATGGGCTCGTCGACGACCGACGGCAGCAGCGGCCGTGCCTCCCCGAGCGCGACCAGCTCCGCAGGGGGAGCAGTTTCTTCGGGGGTCAACAGCAGGCCATGCGTTCGCAGCCAGCGACCCAGGTCGGTGCGGCTGGTGAGGACGGTGAAGGGCACCGAGATCAGCATGCCGGCGATCACCGGCAGCATCCACCCCATGAAGCCCGGGGCCAATGCCAGCATGGCGCCGCCCCAGGCCATGCCCAGACATAGGTGCCACTTGTGGCGTCGGAGCGCCTCGACCCAGCCGATGCCCCGATCGCCACGCGCCTGGGCATCCCAAGCGACGTTGCGCCCGAGCAGCGCCCGCAGCACGAAGCTGCAGTGAAACAGCATCATGGTCGGTGCGAGCAACATGCTCATGAGCTGCTCGAGCGCGACGCTGCAGGCCAGTCGCAGGCCGCCGCCATAGCCCCGGCGTAGCCGTCGCTCGCGCAGCGCGAGAAACGCGCCCAGCAGCTTGGGTACCACCAGAGCGATGATCGTCATCGCCAGCAGTGCGACGATCTCGCCATCGCGATACTGAGGCCAGCTCGGAAACAGCGAATAGGTCCCCGGCTGGAAGTACTGATGGGCGCTGAGGGCATCGAGGCAGGTGATGACGGAGCTGAGGATCAGCACCAGCAGCCACATCGGCGCGGTGACGTAGGAAAGAATGCCCGTGAGCATATGCACGCGGCTGAGCCAATGCAGCCCGCGCATCGGCATCACGCCGATGTGCTGCAGATTGCCCTGCGCCCAGCGGCGATCGCGGGCAGCGAAGTCGATTACGTTCGAGGGGATCTCTTCCCAGCTGCCCTCGATGTCGGGCGCGAGCCAGATCTCATAGCCCGCACGGCGCATCAGCGCCGCCTCGACGATGTCGTGGCTGAGGATCTCGCCGCCGAAGGGCGCTTTGCCGGGCAGCCGCGGCAATGAGCAATATTCGGCGAACGGCCGCAGCCGCACGATGGCATTGTGACCCCAGTAGTTGCCCTCGCCGAGCTGCCAGAAGGCCAACCCGCTGGCGAACATCGCGCCGTTGAGACGCACGGCGAACTGCAGCAGCCGAGCGAACAGGGTGTCCCGCCCGGCGAGCAGCGGCAACGCTTGAATGATCCCGACCCGCGGGTGCGCGTCCATGAGCTGCGCGAGCGACACCAGCGCGCGCCCCGACATGATGCTGTCGGCATCGAGCACGATCATGTAATCGTAGGCGGCGCCCCAGCTGCGCACGAACTCCGCGATGTTGCCCGACTTGCGGCCGGTATTGTCGCCGCGACGGCGATAGAACAGCCGGCCGCTCGCCCCCAGGCGCTCGACCAGTGCCCGCCACGCGAGCTCCTCCTGCTGCGCGATCTCGTCGCGTCGGGTATCAGACAGGATGAACAGGTCGAAGCAGTCCTGCTCGCGCTGCTGGCGCAGCGAGCACCAGGTCGCCTCGATGCCGGCAAACACGCGCGCCGTGTCCTCGTTGTAGATCGGAGTGACGATCGCGGTGCGGCTGCGCAGGCAGCGGTGCGTGGCC
>JASHTF010000317.1 GCA_030040715.1 Gammaproteobacteria bacterium
GCTCTATGAGCAGGCCGACCGATTCTATAACGTGCCCGCACCGGGCGTGCCCGCCGCGCCGCAGGGTAAGCAGGAGACGCAGGGACAGGTCGCGCTCGATTACCTGGTCAAGACTGCGCCGCTGCATACGCCGGAGTGGGCCGCGTGGCAGTCGCGCGAGCAGGTAGGGCACCTGGAGGGGCGATGGCTGGTGACGGCACGGGCGCTCGGGCAGGGCCGATTCGTCGGCGAGATGGTGATCGAGCCCGGAGCGGCGCCCGATGAGTTCCGGACGTCGGTGACGCTGCGCTCACTGAAGGACGGATCGACCCTCAAGCGCTCCGGCGCGGGTATCCTCTATACGGGCTATTCATGGCGCGGTCGGTCTATCGGCCAGGCTCCGGCGGCGATGCATCCCGACAATGTGTCCACCGAGGCGCGGGAGGTGCTGTGGTTCTCGCCGGACCAGGCGACGGCGCAAGGCCGCTGGTTCTGGGGCGCATATCAGGAATTCGGCTTTGACGTGAAGCTGACTCGCGTATCGGGCGGGCCGGTGGTAGCCGCCGTCGACCCCTACGGCCTGAAGGCCGGCACCCAGGGCATCCAGCTCAGGATCCTCGGCGCGAACTTCCCGGCATCGATGCAGGCGAACGATCTGCATCTGGGTACCGGCGTCACCGTCAACCGGATCGTCTCGCAGAACGCCGACGAATTGGTCGCCGACGTCGATGTCGCACCCGATGCGGCCTCGGGTATGCGAGATGTGCAGCTCGAGGGAGCCGCGCTCGAGAAGGGGTTCGTGGTCTATCATCGGATCGATTATCTGAAGGTCATTCCGGACGCAACGGTCGCCCGCCTCGGCAGCGCGACGCATCCCAAGGGCTACCAGCAGTTTGCCGCAATCGGGTACGAGAACGGGCCGGACGGCAAGTCGACGGACGCTGTTCGCATCGGTCCGGTCGAGGCCACCTGGCAGCTGAACGAATTCATCACGTCCTACAATGACGACGACACCAAGTTCGTCGGCAGCCTAAGCCCGACGGCGCTGTTCACGCCCGCCGCGGACGGCCCCGACCCCGCGCGTCGCTTCGGCCGCAACAATTACGGCGAGGTGTGGGTGACCGCGACGGCCAAGGACGGAAAGGACCAATTCGGCAAGCCGCTGACCGCGCGCGCCTACCTGGTCGTTGCCGTCCCCATGTATCTGCGCTGGGACCAGCCGGAGGTCTCTGAGGTCGCGCAACCCGAAGTCTCGGAGCCCGGCTCGCAGTCCGGGGCCGCGCAGTCCGGGTCCTCGCAGTCCGGGTCCTCGCAGTGAGCGGCGTGGCGCCACTGGCCTATCGCCTGGGCGAGTTCCACCCATTCGCCGCGGCGGAGCACAATTTCGTCTACCTGCCGGCGGGCGCCCTGTTCGAGCTGGACGAGGCCGCCGGTCGGCTCATCCGCCGCCTCGAGGAGGGCGAGGTGCCTCATCCGGCGTTGGTCGATGAGCTGATGGCGAGCGGTTATGAGCGCGCCGACGCGGAGGCACTGATCGGCGAGCTTCGCGGCGCGCGGATCATCGTGGCGGGCGACATGGTGGCCGCACCGATGGCCAATCCGCCGGCCGACTTTCCGCTGCAGGCGCTGGTGATGAACCTCACCAACCAGTGCAACCTGGCCTGCACCTACTGCTATGAGTTCGGCGCGGACAAGATCGCGACGCCGCACGGCAAGCCCAAATACATGAGCCTGGAGACGGCCAAGGCGTCGGTGGACTTCCTGCTGGCACAGTCCGCCGGCCGCAAGGCGGTGCACATCACCTTCTTCGGCGGCGAGACGCTGATGAACTTCCCGCTCCTCAGGGATGTGGTGGCGTACGCGCGCGAGCGTGCGCAGGGGCAGGGGCGCTCGGTGGGATTCAGCCTGACGACCAACGCGACGCTGCTCAGCCCCGCGATCATCGGCTTTCTGTCGGAGCACGAGATCGGCGTCACCGTCAGTATCGACGGTCCGCCGGACCTACAGGACAAGCGGCGCGTCTATAAGAGCGGACGCGGCAGCTATGCGGTGATCGAGCCCAAGCTGCGCGCACTGATCGCCAATCACAAGACGCGCGCGATCACCGCGCGCGTGACGCTAACCGACGGCGTCACCGACGTGATTCGTATTTATCGCCACCTGAAGGACAACCTTGGTTTTCACGAGGTCGGCTTCGCGCCGGTCACGGCCTCGAACCGGCAGTCGTATTCCATCGACGACGCCGACATGGAGGGCGTGATCGCGCAGTTTCACGCGCTCGCCGACGAGTGGCTGGAATTCGCGCTGCGGGGCGAGATGCACGGCTTCTCGAATGTCAGCGAGACCATCGGCGAGCTGGTCCAGGGCGTCAACAAGTCGCATCCCTGCGGTGCCGGTCTCGGCCTCTTGGGGGTGGGTCCCTCGGGCGACCTGGCGCCATGCCATCGGTTTGTCGACGCCGATTCCCATACCCTGGGCCACGTCGCCACCGGGATCGATCAGGGAAAGCGCAGCGACTTCCTGACGCGGGGACACGTCGGCGCCAAATATGACTGCCAGACCTGCTGGGCACGGCCGTTGTGTGCAGGCGGCTGCCATCACGAGGCATTCGTGCGCTACGGCGATACCGGGCATGCGAACCTGCATTATTGCGACTGGATCCGCGACTGGACCGATATCTGCCTCAGGATCTACGGTGCGCTGAGCGTCCAGAACCCTGGGTTCCTGGGCCGGTTTGCCGAAAGGAGAGCCTTGTCATGAAGCATCTTAGGCCGTTGAACGCGAAGGCGCGCCGGATCGACGAGGTGGTGTCCTCGCTGGACGCCAACGACGTGGTCGCCCTGCAGCAACCTCGACCGCAACGCCCGCACGTGCCGATGGGATGCACGCTGTCCTTCTCGCCCGGATGGGAGGTGGACGCGGGCGGGGGCACCGCTGGCCTGTGTCAGCCCGTGGAGCGTGACATCTACGACTGCTACGTCACCTGCTTCTGGCCGGTGCAGGTGCCGGATCACGTCAACAATTCGCCCGACTGGGCCAATAAGTGCGCGTCGGCGACCAAGGACTGGCGCGACCTGGACATCGTCTACCCATAAGGGCGCGCAAAGAGATCTCAAAGGAGGGCGGCTCGATGGGACTGCTTCGTACAAGTATGGCTGCTCTGGCGCTAGGGGGCGTCTGCAGCGCCGCTCAGGCAGCATCGTTGTTCCTAGGTGCCTATCCGAATACGTTAATCGTAGTCAACGATGCCACCGGAGCGGTGACCGACCGCATTACTCTGGCGACGGGCGTGCCGAGGACCCTGGTGCTGTCGAACGACAAATCCAAGCTCTTCGTCATGACCGAGCAGAGCGGTCTCGAAGTCATCGACGTAGCGACACATAAGGTGCTGACCCAATTCAACCTGAACACACCGAAGGCCGCTGAGGCGCTCGCGTTTGCGACCCGGAAAAGCCAAGTTGCAACGCATTACCGCTTCTCGGGCGGCGGCGTACCGGACCCGACGGGCAAGTACTTCTACACGACCCTCGTCGAGATCGACAAAGGCCTCGACCGTTACACGGTCAGTAAGCCCCGATATGCCGTCATCAGTCTGGACCAGCGCAAGGTCGTCCGCTGGCGCGACGTCGATGAGCAGGACGAGCAGGCGGCGACCGGCTTTCGGACTTCCATGGCTCTTTCCGAAGACGGGAAGTACTTCTACATATTCCGCGACAAGGTCGTGGTGCTCGACACGGCCGATCTGAAGGTCGTCGACCGCATCGATCTTTCCCAGTCCGAGGATTCGGATATGGAAACCGAGACTTTTGGGACGGCGCTCCAGTCCATCAGTCGACCGGGCGAGTTCGTCTCGCTGTTCGACACGACCGACCCGTATATTCACAACCGCCTGTTCGGCATCGGTCGCTTCAAGCTTGCCACGCACGACTTCAGCTTCACACCCATCGGCCCTGCCCCGACGACCATGGCCGGTCTGGAGGTGGCACCGGACGGGAAGGCGGCCTACACCGTGGTTGCTAATGGCACCTACGGCGACAAGCGCTGCGAGTTCTGGCGCTTCGACCTCCCCACCAACACCTTGCAGGCCAAGGCCGAGTTTCCGTGCCGGACTCGATTCTATTTCGGCATGTCGGGCAATGGGCAGAAGCTGTACATCTATGGCGCGGGCTACGAGATCGATGTCTACGATGCGAAGTCGCTCAAGCATGAGACGACCTTGAATCTGCACGACGACGTGACGACTGCGGGGATGATCGTGGTTCAGTGATCGAGCGCGCTGCGCCTCCCGCGCGCGTGCTGGTTCGGGGCGAGGGAATCGCGGCTCGCTGCCGTGCTCACCCGCTGGCCTCGGCCGGACTTCGGGTCTCCTGCCGCCTACGACACCAAACGCCGAGCGATCCGGTGAGGCTCTACAGGAAAGGCATGGTGCGAAGTAGCAGCAATTCGATAGGCAAGAGGCTGCAACTCCGCTGTGCGGTCGCTTAGTGCTGGCCGTGGGTGGCTGCGATGGTGCCTTGTGAGCCGGTTTTCGCACTCGGAGTCCGATGGAAACTCTCACGCTCTGGCAGCGCTTCGCATCCAAGCCGGGCGGCAAGTGGGCCTTCTCGCGCCTGGTGTGTTTCAAGGCGCCTTACTTTGGCAGCATACATCCCGTCTTCCAAGAGTTGCGGCCTGATTACTGCCAGATAGCGATCCGCAAGCGCCGCTCCGTTCTCAATCACATCGGGACCGTGCACGCGATTGCCATATGCAACATGGCAGAACTGGCCGGCGGCACCATGACCGAGGTGTCGATTCCCGCGACGCACCGCTGGATTCCCAAGGGCATGACGGTCGAGTACCTGAAGAAAGCCACGAGTGATCTGGTCGCCGTCGCGACCCCGGAGTCGAAGCCAGACTGGTCGGCGCCCGGCGAATTCATGGTCCAGGTCGTGGTGCGTGACCGGCAGGGTGAGCCAGTATTTCGTGCGCTGATGACAATGTGGATAACACCTCGGAAGGACACGACCCGCGCCGGATCGGGTGCTGCGCAAAGGCCGTAACGACAAAGAGGCTACGCGCAGTGAGCGTCATAGCGGCCGCGCGGCAGCGTAATCGCCACGGAGTTCTTCGAGCAGTAACCAATTCTAATGCGGTGCCCAGGGGGTCGAGCGTATGATCTGGCCGCGTACGCGCAGCCCTAATGGGAGAGAGCCATGAGAAGGATCCTCTTTGCTGGTGTTAGCGCCGTAGCCTCTCTGGCCCTGCTGATACTGGCACCGGTCGGCTTCGCCGATCCCCCCGCACCGCCAACCGCGGCAGCGACGCCAGCACCCCCTTCACCGCAGAATCGCAAGCAGCTCGAACGCGAGCTGAAGGGTTTCGTCGCCAACGTCACTGGCTCGTTGATGAGCGATGATCCGGTGCAATTGTGGCGCATGCCGGTGTGCCCCGTGCTCGCAGGGCTCCCAGCGGATCAGGGCGAACAGGTGTTCGCGCATCTGGAGCGTACCGTGAGGGCGCTCGGAATCCCCTTGGGTGACACCGGATGTCAGCCCAATTTTCAGATCATCGTAACCTCGCAACCTGAACCCACGATCGATGCGCTGGTGAAGAGCCAGCCCACGGCGTTCGGCGATCGGCGCGCATTGCAGTCGTTCATAAATACTGCGCGGCCGGTGCGGATCTACTACAGCGCCCGTCTCATCGGAAACGGTACCGGTGCCATGAACATGGCCGTGCTCTCTCCGACCACCGGGGCTCCAGGCACCGGCCCTGTAGGCACCAACGTCGAACCCACTGGGGGCTACGCGGGCGTTGGTATGGACAAAACGTCGCCACGCTTTCAGGCCGGCGCGGAGCATCCGCTGGTCAGCGTCGTTGCGGTCGTGGATCTCAACCGCGTCGCGGGGTTCGATTGGGGGCAAATCGCCGACTATGTGGCGATGACCGGACTCACGCGGGTAAATCTCGACGCGAAATTCGGCGATGCGCCAACCATCCTGCGGCTGTTCAGCGCGGAGCCTAAGGATCGGCCCACGACCCTGAGCGACTGGGACCGGGCGCTGCTGAGGGAGCTGTACACGACATCGGCGTCTGAGCGCGATCAGCGCTTCGAGGTGGCGCTGCGGATGACGCACGACATCATGCCGTGAAAGCCGAGGCGAGCTGGTCTATCGCCGGTAATTGCGAGGCGCGGCAACTATTGCACGGCTGCCCGTAGGTTCAGCGAATAGCACCGAAATATTTCTCGCTCCGTTTCACGATCTTTAGGCTCGGGTCGGGGCGCTGGATGCGCGCACTTCCACCCGGTTCTCGCTCGGTGTCGTGTTCAACATTCTCCGAGCAGTCGCCGCGTCGTCACGGCTTCATGTCACTTCCAGACCAACTTATCCGGCGTCGTGACCTCCTCGGGCGGCCTGGGCGTCTCGGGCATCGGGTCGTCCAGGTTCACGCCGCAAGTGGGGCAGGAATCGATTTTCCTGTGCCGAGGTCCGTCGTCCATGGCAAAGGCATAGGCACCCAGCGGGGCTCCGCAGACCGGGCAGGTAATGCGCCGCGCCCTGCGGAGCGTGATGACAACGAGCGCGATGGCCAGCACCAGCAGGGTGAGAAGAAAGATCCCGCCGCCGATCAGGCTATATCGACGATATCCGAGCGCGTGCGTGACGACGAAACCGACGACTGGAATGCTCAGGAGGTACCAAGGGATGCCCGTCTCTTCCGGATCCGTCTGGGCCTTGATCTCGTCCCGAATGGTTCTCGGCCTATCCATGACGGCCGATCCTAGCGCTACTCAGTCTGGGCAACCGTGAAGTGGCTTCGGGCCGTGCCGGGCATGGAAGCCACCGTGAGCGCAAGCAGCCCATGACTGATGAGAAAACCGACCAGAGCGCGCTGTTCAGGACCGCCTGAGCCGCCGAGCCGATTTCGGGTTACTTGGAGGGTGCCGATGCTGAGTTACGTCTATTTCGGTACCAACAACCTTACAAAGGCGATCGCCTTTTACGATGCGACGCTGCCGGCGCTCGGCATGAAGCGCTGCATTACGAGCGATCCGGAGTGGGATCGCGCCGCGGCCGGGTGGGGGATATATGAGGACGACGGAGTTCGCGAGCTCGCATTTTGGATTGGCAGACCATTCGACGGGAAGCCTGCCGCAGCGGGCAACGGTAACATGGTCGCGTTCAGCGCTTGCTCCTGGAGCGCGGTGAACGACTTCCACTCCGCTGCGCTCGCGAATGGCGGCACGTGCGACGGCCCTCCCGGGCTGCGGCTGCACTATGCGCCGGACTTTTACGCCGCCTACGTTCGAGATCCCGATGGCAACAAGATCGCGGCCGTCTGCCGTGGCTTTACGGGGGCGCAATAGAGGGAGGCCGGATCAGACCCCAGTTGTTTTAGTAACTCATTGATTTCTGGCGCTCCCTACGGGATTCGAACCCGTGTTACCGCCTTGAGA
>JASHTF010000318.1 GCA_030040715.1 Gammaproteobacteria bacterium
CGTGCGACACCACTGGTGCCGTGTGCCCAGGCAATGACAGGCCAGCCGCCGATCGGCGGCGTTCCGCGGGGAAGCAGCACTACTGCAGAGGCAGCGACGTCCCGACCGTCACGCGCCCGCGAGTGATAGAGGATACGCACCGCGTGCGCTCCTGGCGGTAAGTCGTACCCCGAGAACGGCTCGGAGCGGATCAGTGCACTCGGCGGCGCGGGCAACAGAGGACTCGGTGGGTCGTAGAAGCTGCTCATCGGCAGCGCGTCCCGCGCCTCTATGGCGAGCGCCTCGACGCGGGACTTCGGCAGTTCGTCCGCCCACACCGAAGCCGCGACGAGCATCGCGCCAATCAGGCCGAGGTGGATCTTCATGCTCATGGATCGTGATTCCAACAGAGATAATCTGCCATCGCACGCCTGAAACGCCAAGTCCGCGCGCGAGCAAACCCCTTCAAGGCACGTGCAGTTGACTATCGGACCAGCCGCCCCCCAGGTCACCGATCAGGGCCACCGCTGCGAGCAGCCGCATCTGCTGTACGTTGAGCGCACTTTGCTGATCGGCGAGCTGCGTCTCCTGTGCCGCGGCGACCGTAGTGTAGTCGACGGTGCCGGCTTGAAATTCGGCCAGGGCGATCTGCGTTCCGCGAATGGAATCCCGCACGGCTACGTCCAGGGCCTGCGCCTGGTCCGAGAGGATTCGAAGCTGCGCCAGATCGTTTTCAACATCCTGCAAGGCACTGAGCACCGTGCCGCGGTAGCCTGCCACCGCTGCTTCATAGGCCGCCCTGGCTGCCTCCACCTGGCCACGGCGGGCACCGAAGTCGAGCAGCGTCTCGGAGCCCGCAGCGCCCAGCGACCACACGTAGTTCGCGCTGTGCAGCAGGCCGTCGAGGGGCGATTGCGAAAAGCCGGCGGCACCCGACAATGACAGGGTGGGATAGTAGGCCGCGACGGCGATGCCGACGGCGGCGTTCTGCGCTGCCATGGTGCGCTCGGCGGCGGCGATATCGGGTCGCCGCTGCAGTAGCGTCGCGGGCATGCCGGCCGGTACGTTCGGCAACCTCGGCATCGCGGTGCCTTCCGGAATATCGAGGTCTTCGGGATTCTCGCCTGCCAGTACCGCGATTGCATGCGCGTACTGCGCCCGCGCCACCCCCAGGCCGATCAGTGATGCCTGCGCGGATTCGAGCGCGACCTGCGCCGTGATCACCGCCGAAGGGGGTGCCGCAGTGATGCCCGCCGTACCCTGGGCCTGCGTTATGCGCAGCGACTGGCGATAGCTCTCCACGGTGGTGCGTTGCAGATCGATGTCGGCATCCGCGTAGCGCAATTCGATGACTGTTTGCGCCAACAGCGTCTGCTCGGAGAGCGTCGCGTTGGCGAGGGTCGCCTCGTCGGCCTGCGCAGTAGCCGCGCTCTGTTCGATCGTCCGGCGCACCTTGCCCCACAGGTCCGGTGTCCAGCTCGCCGAGGCCTCGAGGGTCGCGGCGTTGACGACCGTGCGACTGTTGCTCGGCGTAGTCGACGGCGCGCCAGGAGGGGATGCGTTGGTGCTGGAGCTCGCTGGACCTCCGGACCGCGTCACCGAGCCATTCACGCTGACCGTAGGAAACAGCTGGCTGCGGGCCACTCGCACTTCCGCCAGCGCTTGCAGATAGTTCTCATAGCTCTGCCGCACCGTCTGATTGGATACCGCCACCATGGGCTCGAGGCGATCGAGCAGCGGATCGTGAAACTCGGTCCACCACGCTCCCTTCGGCTCGGCGTCCGCGGGTGCTGCCTGCGTCCACCCGGACAGCTCCTTATACTGCTGCGGTACCGGCACCGTCGGTCGGTGGTAGTTGGGTCCGACCGCGCACGAGCCGAGCGACAGAGCCAGCCCGAACGGCACAGCTGATTTCCAGCTGACGGCGCTCATACGTCCGCCGCGAGACTATCTTGCGACGCCGACGGTGCCACCAGCTGGCGCAGCTTGATTCGCAGACGGTCCATATAGAGGTAGATCACCGGCGTGGTGTACAGGGTGAACACCTGACTCAGAATCAAGCCTCCGATCACGGTGATGCCGAGCGGCTGGCGCAGGGATGCGCCCTCACCAAAACCAATCGCCAGCGGCAACGCGCCCAGGGCCGCAGCGGCGGTCGTCATCATGATCGGGCGCAGCCGTATCTGGGCCGCGTCGTGAATGGCGTGACGCGCATCCCACCGGTGCTCGCGCTGATTATGGATTGCTACGTCGATCATCATGATCGCATTCTTCTTGACGATGCCGATCAGCAAGATGATGCCGATCAAAGCGATCACTGAGAACGGAGTATCGAAGATCAGCAGCGCCAGCGTCGCGCCAATGCCGGCGGAGGGCAACGTGGATAGAATCGTCACCGGATGCACCGTGTTCTCGTACAGGATCCCGAGCACGATGTAGACCGCTACCAGCGCCGCCAGCACCAGCAGCGGCATGGTCGACATCGATTGCGCGTACACCTGGCCAGCGCCGGCAAAGCTGCCGTGGATCGATGACGGCACCCCCAGCTCTCTGACGGCCTGATCGAGCGCCGCCGAAGCCCGGCTGAGGGAGCCCCCGGGTGGCAGATTGAAGGAGATGGTCGCGGCGACCAGCCCACTTTGATGGTTGACCTGTGTGGCCGTATGGTCGGCGGTGTAGGTGGCCAATACCGGCAGCGGCACGAGGGTCTCCGCGGCGGTCGTATCGGCGCTGCCGGTTGAGCCGCCTCCCTTGCTGTTAGCGATGCTGTTGGTGACCGAGTTGGCCTCGGCACTGGCATTGTTCGCGTTGGTCGCGGTGGCGGCCGCCGCCGCGGCGGACACGGCCGCAACGGAGGACACCGGTGTTATGGTCTCGCTCGGCGCCTGCGTCTGCTGGGTGCCGTTGGCGTTGCCGGCAGCGGTGCTGAAATAGGTGCGATTGAGCATGCTCGGGTATTGCCAGTACTTCGGCGCTACCTCCATGACCACGAAGTACTGGTTGAACGGGTTGTAGATGGTTGACACCGTACGCTGACCGAAGGCGTCGTAGAGTACATTGTCGAGTTGATTGGGCACGAAGCTGTAGCGCCTGGCGGTGTCGCGACGGATGGTGACGAAGGTTTCCAGGCCGTGCTGCTGCAGGTCCGAGTTGACGTCGACCAGATCAGCGCGCGCTCGTCCCAGGGCCGTTACGAGTTTTGGAGTCCACTGGTACAGCGCGGCGCTGTCGTCGCTGGTGAGCGTGTATTGATACTCTGCCGCCGATTGCCGCCCGCCGATGTGCAGATCCTGTACCGCCTGTAGCAGCAGACGCGCGCCGGTCACCTGACCGAGCTTGGGCCGCAGACGTTGCACTACCTGATCGGCGGTGAGGTGGCGCTGCGCGAGCGGCTTGAGCTCCACATACACGTTGGCGGTATTGAGCGCGCGCGTACCGGTAATCCCGATTACCGACGCGACGGCCGGATCCTGCTGCACGATACCCTGCAGCTGCGCGAGCTTGGTACGCATCGCCTGAAAGGAAATGCTCTGATCAGCGATGATCTGCCCGATGAGCAAGCCGTTGTCCTGTTCGGGGAAGAATGTCGTCGGCACCAGTCTGAACAGATATACGTTGAGCGCGATGAGCCCGACCAGAATCAATGCGACCAACAGCGAATGTCCGAGCACGCCGTCCAGCGACCGTGAATAGGCGTCTTTGAAGCGCTGGAACTGGGCGTTCACCCAGGTCGCCCAGTGCGCGCGAGTCTTGAGTGCCTGCGGGTGGGCAAGGAGATAAGCACACATGGTCGGTGTAATCGTCAGGGAGATCAGTAGCGACAGCAAAATCGCTATCGACAGCGTCACCGCGAATTCATGGAACAGCAGACCGACGATGCCCGGCATCAGGAGAATGGGGATGAACACGGCGATCAGCGACAGGCTCATCGAGATCACCGTGAAGCTGACCTCGCGGCTGCCGCGCAACGCCGCCTCGCGCGCCTCCACCCCCGATTCGATGTGGCGCACGATGTTCTCCATCACCACTACCGCGTCATCGACTACGAAGCCGGTGGCGATGGTCAGGGCCATGAGGGACAGGTTGTCGATGCTGTAGCCGAGCAGGTACATCGGTCCGAATGTGCCGATGATCGATAGCGGCAGCACTACCGCCGGGATCAAGGCCGCGCGCCACGATTGCAGAAATACAAATACCACCGCGATGACGAGCAGTACCGCAAGGAAGAGACTACGCTCGGTGTCGGTCACCGCCGCGGTCACGGACTGCGAGCGGTCGAGTGCGATGTGCACCTGGATCTCGGGTGGCAGCGTCGCCTCGACCGAGGGCAGTACCTTCTTGATCTGGCCGACGGTCTTGATGATGTTGGCGCCCGGCAGCGGAAACACTACCACCGCCACCGTCGGCTCGTTGTTGTACAGGCCGGCGTTGCGGATGTTCTCGTTCGAGTCGATGACCTCGGCCACGTCGTGCAACATGACGGGCGCGCCGTTGCGGTACGCGATCACCAGATCGTGGTAGTCCGCGGCCTTGCTGGCTTGATCATTGGACAGCACCTCATAGCGCTGGTCGCCCTGATCGATGAAGCCCTTGGCGCTGTCGGCGTTGGCGGCGGCGATCGCGGCGCGCACGTCTTCGAGGCCAATGCCATAGCTGCTGAGCTTGTCGGGCTCGAGCTCGACGCGGACCGAGGGCAAGGCGCTGCCGCCGAGGGTGATCTGCCCGACGCCGTCGATCTGCGACAGCTGCTGTTGGATCACCGTGTCCGCAGAATCGTACAGCTGTGCCGTGGTGAGCGTGCTCGAGGTGAGCGCCAAAATGATGATCGGCGAGTCGGCGGGGTTGTACTTGCGATAAGTCGGGTTGTTGCGCAACGTCGTCGGCAGGTCGGCGCGCGCCGCCTGAATCGCGGCCTCGACGTCGCGCGCGGCACCGTCGATATCGCGATTCAATGCGAACTGTGTGACTATCGAAGCCGAGCCGACCGTACTGGTAGAGGTCAACTCGTTGACACCCGCGATCGTTCCCAGGCGCCGCTCGAGCGGCTCGGCGACCGTCGCGGCCATGACATCAGGGCTCGCGCCCGCCATGCTCGCCTGTACTACGATGACCGGAAAGGTAACGTCGGGTAACGGTGCCACCGGCAGACGGAAGTAGGCCAGCAGCCCCGAGAGCGCGATCGCGATCGCCAGCAGCGTGGTCGCGACCGGACGGCGGATGAAGAGCGCCGGAATGTTCACGTCGTAGCCGCAGCGCCCGCGCTCGGCGGGTGTGCGTCACTGTAACGGTGCGACAGCCGATCGAACAGCAGGTAGATCACCGGAGTGGTGAACAGCGTCAGCATCTGACTCAGCGCAAGGCCGCCGATGATCACCAGCCCGAGCGGACGGCGCAGCTCCGAACCGGTACCCGTGCCGAGCAGCATCGGCAGCGCACCCAGCATGGCCGCGAGCGTGGTCATGAGGATCGGCCGAAAGCGCAGCAGCGAAGCCTGCAGGATCGCATCCTGAGGCGCTGCGTGGTGCTGGCGCTCGGCATCGAGCGCGAAATCCACGATCATGATGCCGTTCTTTTTGACGATGCCGATCAGCAGCACGATGCCGATGATGCCGATGACGCCGAGGTCACTGCCGGCCAGCATCAGCGCCAGCAGCGCACCGATGCCCGCCGACGGCAGCGTCGACAAGATGGTCACCGGGTGGATGAAGCTCTCGTAGAGCACGCCGAGCACGATGTAGACCGTAACCAGCGCTGCGATCAGCAGGAACAGCTCGCTCGAGAGCGAATCCTGCAGCGCCTGCGCGGCGCCCTGGAAGGAGCTCGTGATCGACGGCGGCAGGTGCAGCGCGCGTTGCGCCTGCTCGATCTCGTCGACCGCCCCACTCAGGGAGGCATCCTGGGCGAGGTTGAACGACACGGTAACGGCGGGGAACTGCGCCAGATGGCTCACCACCAGCGGCGCTTTGGTGACCTTGATGTCGGCGATGCCGCTCAGCGGCACTTGGCCGGTGCCGCTGGTCTGCGTCGGCAGGTACAGGGCACCGAGCGAGCGCAGACTCGCGAGGCTGCTGGGTTTGGCGACCAGAATGACCCGATACTGATTGGATTGATTGAAGATGGTCGAGACGATGCGCTGGCCGAGCGCGTCATACAACGCGTTGTCGATGGTCGCGGCCGTGATCCCATAGCGCGCGGCGAGCTGGCGGTTGACCTCCACCTCGACGCTCAGACCCTCGTTGTTCAGATCACTGGTAACGTCAGTGATCGACTTGATCTGACGCATGCGCGCCATCAGCTCCGGTACGTAGCGCTCGAAAGCTTGCTGATCCGGACCGCGCAACACCAACTGATACTGATTCGGTGACACCACCGTAGCCAGCGTAAGGTCCTGCTCGGGCTGCAGGTACAACTTGATCCCGGTCACGCCCGCGACCGCGGCCTGCAGCCGCCGTGCGATCTGACTGGCCGTACCCGATCGGTCATCGCGCGGGCGGAGATTGATCAGAAAGCGACCGTTGTTGAGCGTCGTGTTGGTACCGTCGACACCGACATAGGAGGTGAGCGAAGTCACGTCGGCATCGCGCAGAATCACGTCCGCGATTGCCATCTGGCGCGCCGCCATGGTCTGGTACGACACCGAGTTGTCCGCCACGCTGATGCCCTGGATCACGCCGACGTCCTGCACCGGGAACAGGCCCTTGGGGATCGCGACGTACAGCAGCACGGTCAGGGCCAACGTCGTGCACGCCACGATCAGCGTCAGGGGTTGGTGCTGCAGAACCCAGTGCAGGCCGCGCTCGTAGGCCGCGAGCAGGCGGTTGAACAGCTGCTCATTGAGGCGCTCGAAGCGGCTCTGACGGCGCTCGGCCTTGGGTCGCAGGATCCGCGCGCACATCATCGGCACCAGAGTCAGCGACACCACCGCCGAGATGACGATGGTCGCCGCCAGGGTGACCGCGAACTCGCTGAACAACCGGCCGATGACGCCTCCCATGAACAACAGGGGAATCAGTACCGCGATCAAGGACACCGTCAGTGAGATGATGGTGAAACCGATCTGCCCGGCCCCGCGCAGCGCCGCCTGCATCGCGCCAACACCCTCCTCCAGATAGCGCACGATGTTCTCGATCATGACGATCGAATCATCGACCACGAAGCCGGTAGCGATGATCAGCGCCATGAGCGACAGGTTGTCGATCGAGAAGTTGAGCTCGTACATGACCGCCAGGGTCGCGATCAGCGACACGGGCACGGAGATGCTCGGAATGACCGTGGCCGGCAGATTGCGCAGGAACACGAAGATCACCAGGATCACCAGTGCGATCGCGAGCAGCAACTCGAGCGTGGCGTCCGCCACCGAAGCACGAATCACTCCGGTGCTGTCAGAAACCACCTGCACGTGCATCGCCTGCGGCAGGCTCGCGAGCAACACCGGCAGTTGCCGGTTGATCTCGTCGACGGTAGCGATCACGTTGGCACTGGGTTGGCGCATCACGTTGAGCACGATCGCCGGGGTGCGATTGAGCCAGGCGCCCTGCTCGATGTCCTGCGCCGCCTGCGACACGCTCGCGACATCGCGCATGAACACCGGTGCCCCGTTCTGATAGGCGATCACCGAATTCAGATAATCCTGAGGGCTCTGAATCTGATCGTTGTCGTTGATGGTGTAGTCCAGGTCGGGTCCGTCAAAATTGCCCTTGGGTTGACTGACATTGATGTTGGACAGCAGCGTGCGCAGGTCGTCGAGATTCAGTCCATAGCCGGCGAGTTTCTGTGGATCCACCTCGACGCGGATGGCCGGCACGTTGCCACCCAGAGGCGTGACCAGGCCGACTCCCGGCACCTCGGAGATCTTCGCCGCCAGGCGATTGTTGGCGAGGTCCTGCAGTTGCGTCAGCGACATCGATTCCGAGGTCACGGCCAGGGTCATGATGGGTTGATCGGCTGGATTGACCTTGGCATAGATCGGTGGTGCCGGCAGGCCGGTCGGCAGCAGACTGTTGGCTGCGTTGATCGCCTCTTGCACGTTCTGCTCGGCGACGTCGAGATTGAGCGCGAGGCTGAACTGCAATGTGATGATGGACGCGCCCGCGGAGCTCGCGGACGTCATCTGCGACAGGCCGGGGATCTGGCCCAACTGCACCTCCAGGGGCGCCGTCACCGTGGTCGCCATCACCTGCGGACTGGCGCCGGGGTAGAAGGTCTGCACCTGGATGGTCGGATAGTCGACGTTCGGCAGCGACGAGATGGGCAGCTGCCGCACGGCTACTAACCCGATGAGCACCAGCGCGATCATCAGCAGCGAAGTCGCAATCGGGCGCTCGATGAAGAGACGAGAGACGTTCATCGCTGCCCTGCGACGCTGGCGCGAACTGCCACGCTAGGCTTCAACCCGTCCTCGCGTTGGAGCCGCCGGAGCGTGGCTGCCTCACCGGCTGCGAGGGGGAGGTCGAGGGCGAGGTCGAGGGGGAGGTTGAGGGGGACGCCGAGGGCGAGGTTGAAGGCGAGGTTGAGGGGGAGGTCGAGGTCGACGGCGCTGCCTGGCCTGGCGGGGCAGCGCTGCTCGGCGCCTCGCGGATCCGGGCGCCGTCGGTGAGCTGGTCAGTGCCATCGATGACGACGCTGTCACCGGCCGCGAGCCCCTCGATCACCGCCGTCGCCAGGCCGCTACTCGGCCCCACCCTGATCGGGTGCACCGAAACGGTGTTGTTGGGATTGACCAGATAGACGTAATCGCCAGGTGCGCCGCTCAACACTGCAGCAGTCGGTATCAATACCGTCTGATGCAGTGTGTCGACGAGTATCTTGATATTGACGAACTCGTTCGGATAAAGCCCCTCATCGTCGTTGGCGAATTGCGCCCGCAGGGTCACCGTGCCGGTACTGGTCGCCATCTGATTGCTGATCGCGTAGAGCGTGCCGGTGGCGATCTGCTCGCTGTTGTCGCTGGTGTAGGCAGTGACGGTGAGCTTGGCGCCGGTGTTGACGCGATCGATCACCTGCTGCAAATCGTTCTGCGCGATGGTGAACTCCACGGTGGTCGGCTTCATCGTCGTGATGACCACGATTCCCGGAGAGCTGGAGGCGGTCACGTAGTTGCCAGGATCGACCAGGCGCAGGCCGACGCGGCCGGCCACGGGTGCCGTGATGTGGCAGTAGAGCAGATCGAGCTGGTATTGGGCGATCGCAGCCTGGTCGGATTTCACCTGGCCCTCGTCCTGCTTGACGAGGAACTCCTGATCGGTGGCGGTCTGTTCCGCGATGGCCTTCTGCGCCAGTAGCTGCTGATAACGCGTCAGATCGGAGCGCGCCTGATCAAGCAGCGCCTGATCCTTCAGCAGCGCCGCCTGCGCCTGTTGCAGATCGATCTGGTACTGGCGCGGATCGATCTCGGCCAGAAATTGTCCCTTGACGACGTCCTGCCCCTCTTGGTATGCCACCGCGGTCAAATAACCGCTCAACTGCGGCAGCACGGTCACCGTGGCGACGGGGGTGACGGTTCCGAGCTCGGACAGCGTCTCGGGCATGTCGCCGAGCGTTGCTCGCGCCACCCTGACCGCCTGCGCGGCGGCAGCGCCTTTCGCTGCCCGGTGTTCGAACAGGTGCAGCAGCACCAATGCCACTAACAACGCGGCTACGATGCCCAGGATCCATTTGGTGCGCGCCTGCCGTGGAGGCATCCCGGGGTGGCTGGGCGCCGCGTTCTGTTGATTCTCCATCGGCTGACTCAATTGGTTGCGATCATCGTTCGAGCCCCAAATTCACCTCGGCGTTCGCCAGGTGGACGACAATTAATCCGTCGCGGTTAATAAACGTGAAGCAACCTCAAAAGCGGGGTTGAGTTCGTCTGATTTTCTGAGCGCTGGGCGCCGACAGGATTATTCCCTGGGCGGCGGAAGCGGTCTAGGCTGCGGAAGCGGTCTAGGCTGCGGAAGCGATCTAGGCGGCGGAAGCGGTCCAGGCTAGAGCAAGTCGCGCAGCCGGTACCACAGCATCGCCAGCACCAGCAGCGGCCGCCGCATGGCCTCGCCACCCGGAAAGGTGCGCTGAGGCAGGCGGGTGAACACATCGAAGCGCTCCGCGGTGCCGGCGATCGCTTCAGCCACCAGCACGCCGGCGATGCCTGCGAGCGCCATGCCGTGACCGCAAAAGCCCTGCAGGAAGTAAACGTTGGGGGCGAGGCGGCCAAAGTGCGGCGTGCGGTTGCGGGTGATGTCGATCAAGCATCCCCAGGCGTACTCGATGCGCGCGTCGGCGAGCTGCGGGAACACTCGCAGCATGCGTCGCCGGGTCAGCGGGGCGATGGCGCCGACGTTGATCAGCGAGTAGTTGACGCGGCCGCCGAACAGCAAGCGGTGGTCGTCCGAGCGGCGGAAGTAATCAAGTATCCAATTGGTATCGCACACCGCGGCGTTGTTGGCGATCAGGGCGCGGGCACGCTGCTCCCCTAGGGGCTCGGTGGCGACGATGTAGCTCGCGATCGTCAGGAGCGTGTGCTGCAGCTCCGGGACCGTGCTGCCGAGCCAGGCGTTGCCGGCAAACAGCGCGCTGGCACAATCGACGCTGCCGTGCTCGGTGTGCACCTGCACGCGCCCAGCGTTGACGTAGCCGGTGACGGGGCTGGCCTCATGGATCGCTACCCCGGCTTGCGCCGCGGCGCGCGCCAGGCCCAGGGTGTAGCGCAGCGGATGCAGGTGGCCGCCGTTGCCGTCGTAGAGCCCACCGAGATAGCGCTCGCTCTCGAGCAGCGCGCGTAGCTCCGCGCGCGCCAGCAGGCGAGTGCTCGAATAGCCGTAGCGCGTCGCCAGATGTGCCTGCCAGCGCTGCAACAAGCGCCACTGGCGCGGCTTGAGTGCGGTGTACATCTGGCCGCCGACCCAGTCACAATCGATCGAGTGGCGCTGAATGCGTGCCTTGAGCCAGCTCAGCCCCGCCAGCGAGACTTCCCAGACACGGTGCGCGTCGGCCTCGCCGAGCTGCTGCTCGAGCTCGTCCTGCTCGACCGCGAGCCCGGGCATCACCTGTCCGCCGCTTCGGCCCGAGGCGCCCCAACCCACCCGCTGGGCCTCGAGCAGCACGACGCGGTAGCCGCGCTCGGCGAGCGACAACGCCGCGGCGCAGCCCGCGATGCCGCCGCCCACGACGCACACGTCAGCGGTTGCGTTGCGCTGCAGGGGCGGATACGGCGGCGGCAGCTGCGTGCTGGCGCTGTAATAAGTCACAGGATATGAGCCGCAAGGGGCCGCATTCATCAGCCATCTCCTGACAATATTGTATGCATAATCAATTGGTTAAGTCGCCTAGTGGGTGCCGTCGATGCGGTACGGATCAGGGCATGCGGGTCGCAGTGTCGATCCACTCCGGGCATTCAGCGCCGTCCCTATGGTCTAATGGCGACCGGTATGCAGTAGTTTGAGGCGCGCCTGCATCCTGTTTACATATTCAGGCGCGAGCATCCTCACCGGCACGTGCATCCTCATCATGAGTCCAAAACGTCCCGTCATCGGCCTTCCGGCAGATCGCCGTGTGCTCGGTCTGCACCCCTATCACCTCGCGGGTGAGAAATACCTCACCGCGATCCTGGACGCCGCCGCGGCTATCCCGCTGATCATTCCGTCGATCGGGCGCGAGCTCGCGCTCGATGAGCTGCTCGGCACGGTCGATGGGTTGCTGTTCACCGGCAGCCCGTCGAACGTCGAGCCGCGTCATTATCGTGGCGAGCCGAGCGCGAGCGGTACGTTGCACGACCCGCAGCGCGACGCGACCACGCTGCCGCTGATTCCCAAGGCGGTCGCCGCCGGCGTCCCGCTGCTCGGCATCTGCCGCGGTTTCCAGGAGATGAACGTCGCCTTTGGCGGCTCGCTCTGGCAGCGGCTGCACGAGGTGCCGGGTCATATGGATCACCGGGAGCAACTCGATGAGCCCCTCGAGCAGCAATACGGACCCGCGCACGAGGTGGTGCTCGAGCCCGGCGGGCTATTGCGGCAGCTCGCGGGTACGGATCGCCTCACGGTGAACTCCCTGCACGGCCAGGGCGTGCGCGAGCTTGCTCCCGGGCTGCTCGTCGAGGCGCGGGCACCCGACGGAGTGATCGAGGCGTTCCGGGTCGCGAACGCCAGGAGTTTCGCGCTCGCGCTGCAATGGCATCCCGAATGGCAGGCGGTGGAGAATCCGTTTTCGCGTGCGCTGTTCGCCGCATTCGGTACCGCCTGTCGCGCTCGCGCTGACGGCAACAGGAACTAGCGTATGGCAAACGAAATACAACAATTCTTCCGCGATCACGGCGTCTCCGAGGTAGAGGCGATCATCCCGGACATGGCGGGCATCGCCCGCGGCAAGATCATGCCGGCGGAGAAGTTCGCCGAGGATGAGGGGTTGCGGCTGCCCGAGAGCATCTTTCTGCAGACCGTCACCGGCGACTACCCGCCCGACACCAGCGAGGCCATGAGCCCCGCCGAGATCGACATCGTGCTGCGCCCCGACGCCAAGACGGTGCGCGTGGTGCCCTGGACCGCCGAGCCTACCGCGCAGGTGATCTGCGACTGCTTCTACTCGGACAGTCGGCGCGTGATGATGGCGCCACGCCATGTGCTGCGGCACGTGCTCGAGCTCTATGCCCAGCGCGGCTGGGAGCCAGTCGTGGCTCCGGAGCTGGAGTTCTACCTGATCGAGCCGAATACCGACGCGGACTACCCGCTGAAGCCTCCGGTGGGACGCTCGGGTCGCGCCGAGCCCGGACGGCAGTCCTACAGCATCGCGGCGGTGAACGAGTTCGACCCGCTGTTCGACGACATCTATGCGTTCTGCGAGACCCAGGACATCGAGATCGACACGCTGATCCATGAGGACGGCCCGGCGCAGATGGAGATCAACCTGCTGCATGGAGCGGCCATGGACCTGGCCGATCAGGCGTTTCTGTTCAAGCGCACGGCGCGCGAGGCGGCGCTGCGCCACAAGATGTACGCCACCTTCATGGCCAAGCCGCACGCGCGCGAGCCCGGCAGCGCGATGCATATCCACCAGAGCCTGCTGGACACCAAGACGCGCCGCAACGTCTTCAGCAACCCCGACGGCAGCCCCTCGGCGCTGTTCTTCTCGCATATCGCGGGGCTGCAGCGCTACGTGCCTGCCGCGATGTCGCTGTTCGCGCCCAACGTGAACTCCTACCGCCGCATGACGCGCTACCAGATGGCGCCGATCAACGTGCAGTGGGGCTACGACAACCGTACGGCCGGGCTGCGGGTGCCGATGTCTACGCCCGAGGCGCGACGCATCGAGAATCGCGTCGGCGGGGCCGATGCCAACCCCTATCTGGCGATCGCCGCCTCGCTCGCCTGCGGCTATCTCGGCATGGTCGAGGAACTGCAGCCCACCGAGCCCATCGCCGGCAGTGCCCATGAGTTGCCATTTTCGTTACCGCGCTCGCTCGACGAGGCTCTGGAGCGGCTGCGCGACAGCGAGCCGCTGGTGCAGGTCCTCGGAGAGCCGTTCGTCGCCGCCTACACCATCGTGAAGCAGGCGGAGTACGAGGTGTTCCTGCAGGTGATCAGCTCCTGGGAGCGGGAGCATCTGCTGCTGAACGTCTGAGTCCGGCGGCGGTCCAAGCTCCTCCAGCGCCGGAGCCGGGCGCCGGCGATCGTATCGCATCCTGATGATGCCAGCCGATCCGCCTGCGCTATGATTCGCGCTCAGGAGGGGAAGGGGATGGAGCCGCCGGACTGGCGCTCGAATTGGACCGGCTTTGTCGCGCTGGCGCTGATGCTGCTGGCGAGCGCCTGCGCCCGACAGGGGGGGTCGGCGGGCGGTGGCGCCGCGGCTTCCGCCACGCAGTCCGCCGCCGCAGCCCCCGCGGCCGCGGGAGCGCCGTCGACGGCCGTGGCGACGACCGACGCCGAGAAAGTCCTCAACGTCTACAACTGGTCCGACTACGTCGACCCGACCGTGATTCCGGCGTTCGAGAAGGAATACGGCATCAAGGTCAATTACGACGTCTACGATTCCAACGAGGTGCTCGAGACCAAGCTGCTGGCGGGTCACACGGGCTACGACATCGTGGTGCCGTCGGCCTCGTTTTTGCAGCGCCAGATCCAGGCGGGGGTGTTTCAGAAGCTCGACAAGCAATTGCTGCCGAATCTAAAGAATCTCGATCCGGACATCACGCACCGTATCGAGTTGAACGATCCCGGCAATCAGTATGGGGTTGACTATCTGTGGGGTACCTCCGGTGTCGGCTACAACGTCGACAAGGTTGCGGCGAGGATGCCGCAGGCGCCGGTCGACAGCTTCGCGATGTTCTACGATCCGAACGTGATCCGTCACTTCAAGGATTGCGGTGTCTCGATACTGGATGCGCCCGATGAGGTCGTGGGTACGGTGCTGCTGTACCTGGGCCGTGACCCCAACAGCGAGCGGCCCGAGGATCTGAAAGCCGCGGAGCGCGTGCTGCTCGCGATCCGCCCGTACGTGCGCTACATCAATTCGTCCAAATACATCGACGATCTGGCCAACGGCGACATCTGCCTGGCGCTCGGCTGGAGCGGCGATGTCGGCCAGGCGCGCGTGCGCGCGCAGGAGGCGGGCAACGGCGTGCATGTGCGCTACAATCTCGCGCGCGAAGGGGCGGTGATGTTCTTCGACATGCTCGCCATTCCGGCCGACGCGCCGCACCCGCGCAACGCGCATCTGTTCATCAACTACCTGCTGCGGCCAGAAGTGGCGGCCAAGAATTCCGCCACGGCGCACTTCGCGACTCCCAACGAGGCCGCCTATGCGCTGCTCGATCCGGCGGTCTACCATGATCCCGGGATCTATCCGACGGGCGCCGCGCGCGCGCACCTCGTCGCCAACGCCGCGCACAGCCAGACCTACACGCGCGAGCTCAACCGCGTTTGGACACGCTTCAAGACCGGGACCTGATGCCAGCGAGCAGCACCGCCTACCTGCAGCTCGAGGGCCTCAGTAAACGATTCGGCCAATTCCTGGCGGTCAACAACGTATCGCTGTGCGTCGAGCGTGGCGAGATCTTCTGCCTGCTCGGCGCCTCCGGCAGCGGCAAGACGACGCTGCTGCGGCTGCTGGCCGGATTCGAGACCCCGAGCGCAGGCCGCCTGCTGCTCGACGGCGAGGACCTCGCCGGCGTCCCTCCCTACCGCCGTCCGCTCAACATGATGTTCCAGTCCTACGCGCTGTTCCCGCACCTGAACGCGGAGCGCAACATCGCCTTCGGCCTGGAGCAGGAGCGGCTGTCAAAGCGCCAGATCGCGCAGCGGGTGGACGAGATTCTCGAGGTCGTGAAGATGGCTCCCTACCGTGCGCGCAAGCCCCATCAGCTCTCGGGCGGACAGCGGCAACGCGTCGCCCTGGCGCGCGCGCTGGTGAAGCGACCGAAGCTGCTGCTGCTCGATGAGCCGCTCGGCGCTCTCGATCGCAAGCTGCGCGAGCACACGCAGTTCGAGCTGCTCAACATCCAGCAGCAGCTCGGCGTCACCTTCATCGTGGTGACGCACGACCAGGAAGAGGCGATGACGCTGGCGACGCGCATCGGCGTCATGGATCGCGGCGAGATCGTGCAGATCGGCACGCCGCGCGAGATCTACGAGTTTCCCGCGACGCGCTTCGTGGCCGATTTCATCGGCTCGGTCAACCTGTTCGACGCGCGCCTGAGCACGGCGAGCGTGAGCGTCGCGCCGGCGGCCGTCGATGCCGCCCGCGGCACGTGCCTGCACTCTCCGGAGCTGCCGGCGCCGCTGCTGGTCGATCAGTCGATCGAGGCCGCTGCCGACGCGGCGCTGTGGGTCGCGCTGCGCCCCGAGAAGATCGCACTCAGCCGGCAGCCGCCGGCGCAGCAGCACAATTGGGCGCGCGGCACGGTGCGCGAAGTCGCTTATCTGGGCGACCTATCGGTATTCCTGGTGCGGCTCGAATCCGGTCGGGAGCTGCGCGCCAGTCTGACCAATAGCAGTCGCGAGTGTGCCGAGCAGTTTGCCCGCGATACGCCGGTCTATCTGAGCTGGGACAGCACGAGCGCCATTGTCGGGAGCAGCTGAGCAAGGAAGCACGGGCTCGTGGCGGTAGAGATGCGCTTGCCGGCTCGTTCCGGCTCACTCGCTCAGATCCGGCGACGGCTGGCTCGGGCGGCGAGCGGCCGCGCGGTCGTGGTCGGGATACCGCTGCTGTGGCTGCTGCTGTTTTTTCTGGTGCCGTTCCTGATCGTGCTCAAGATCTCGTTCTCCACGGCGCTGCTGGCGATGCCTCCGTACGCGCCGCTGCTCGAATGGGTCGGCCACCACATCGCGGCGCTGCGCGTGCACCTGAGCAACTATCAGCTGCTGTGGAGCGATCCGCTCTATCTCGATTCGTTGCTGTATTCGGTCAGGGTGGCGGCGGGCTCGACGTTGTGTTGCCTGCTGCTGGGCTATCCGATGGCGCTGGCGATCGCGCGCGCCGCTCCGGCGCGGCGGCCGTTGCTGCTGATGCTGGTCATCTTGCCGTTCTGGACGTCGTTTCTACTGCGCGTGTACGCGTGGATCGGCCTGCTGAAGGACGACGGCGTCATCAACAATGTGCTGCGCAGCCTGCACCTGATTCACCAGCCGATCGTGATGATCAATACCACCTTCGCCATCTACGTCGGCATCGTCTATTCCTATCTGCCCTTCATGGTGCTGCCACTGTACGCCAATCTGGAGAAGCACGACGGCGCGCTGCTGGAGGCGGCCGCCGATCTCGGCGCGCACCCGTGGCGGGCGTTCTGGCGCGTCACCATGCCGCTGTCGCTGCCGGGTGTCATGGCGGGCTTCCTGCTGGTGTTCATTCCGGCGGTGGGCGAATACGTAATCCCGTCGCTACTCGGTCCGGCAAATCAACTCATGATCGGGCGCGTGCTGTCGACCGAGTTCTTCGAGAACCGCGACTGGCCCGTGGCGAGCGCCGTCGCGATCGTGTTGTTGCTGCTGCTGCTCGCACCGATCGTGATCTTCCAGCGCTATCACAACCGCGAGCTCGAGGCGGAGCGATGAGCCGGCCACCGATCCGGCCACCGATCCGGCCGCGGCGCGCGCTGCTGCTGCCGCTGCTCCTGGCACTCGGATTGGCGTTCCTGTATCTGCCGATCGCCTCTCTCATCGTGTATTCGTTCAACGCCTCGCGGCTTGTCACGGTGTGGGACGCGGTGCACTCGCCGACGCTCAAGTGGTACGGAGAGCTGTTCCACAACAGTCAGATCCTCGAGGCGGCCTGGCTCTCGGTGCGCATCGCCGTGATGAATGCCACCGGTGCGGTGATTCTCGGTACGCTGGCCGGCATGGCACTGTCGCGCTTCGGGCGCTTCGGTGGCCGCGCACTGCTCGCGGCACTGACCACCGCGCCGCTGGTGATGCCGGAGATCATCACCGGGCTGTCGCTGCTGCTGCTGTTCATCACGTTCGAGCAGCTCACCGGCTGGCCGGCGCAGCGCGACGCCGCCACGATCACCCTCGCCCATATCAGCTTCTCGATTTCCTACGTGGCGGTCATCGTGCAGGCGCGGCTGGCGGGGTCCGACGGGTCGCTGGAGGAGGCGGCGCTCGATCTGGGAGCGCGGCCGAGCGTCGCCTTCCGGCGCATCACGCTGCCGCTGATTGCTCCGGCGCTGCTGTCGGGATGGCTGTTGTCGTTCACCCTGTCGTGGGATGATGTAGTGATCTCGCAGTTTGTCGCCGGTCCCGGTTCGAGCACGCTACCGATGGTGATCTTCGCCAAGGTGCGTCTGGGTGTGAGCCCGGACGTCAATGCATTGGCCACGCTGCTGATTACCCTGGTGGCCGCGGGCGTGCTGTTGTCGACGCTGCTGCTGCAGCGACGCGAGCGTAGCCGCGCGCGGGCGCTGGCGCTGTCGCAGGAGGGCTGAGCATGGCCGACACGGTGTTGTTGGGACTCGACGTCGGCGGCTCCTCGATCAAGTCGGCGCTGGTGGATATCGAACAGGGTCGCGCGGTCACGCCGCTGCAGACCACGCCGACCCCGGTGCCCTCGACGCCCGCGGCGGTGCTGCAGCTGTGCGCCCAGATCGACCGGCAGCTCAAGGCGCGCGGCGCGGCGGGACTCGCATTTCCGGCGGTCGTGCGCCACGGCGTGGCACGAACCGCTGCCAATGTCGATCATGCCTGGATCGGCTTTTCCGGCGGTGCCGAGCTGTCGCGCCTGCTGGGGCGGCCGGTGGTGTTCATCAACGATGCCGACGCCGCCGGAGTCGCCGAGATCACGCTGGGCGCCGCCCGCGGCGTAGCCGGACTGGTGATTCTGCTGACCTTCGGTACCGGCATAGGCTCGGCGGTGTTCCTCGACGGCAAGCTCCTGCCCAGCACCGAGCTTGGGCACATGGAGTTCCATGGGGTCGATGCCGAACGCATCGCCTCGGCGCACGCACGCACCGTCGAGCATCTCGACTGGCCGAGCTGGTGCGCCCGCGTCAACGACTATCTGGCACGACTGCACGCGCTGTTCTGGCCGGATCTGTTTGTCATCGGCGGCTCGATCAGCGAGGACTTCGAGCAGTACCGGGCGTTGCTGCAAAGCCCGACCGAGATCCGCCGCGCCACCTTCGGCGCCGAGGCCGGTGTGGTCGGCGCGGCGCTGGCAGCGGCGAACGGCGAGCAGCTCTGACTGCGGCGAGCGAGGCAGCATGCGCACCATCCGGAGCAAATTGCCGCGCGTGGGCACGACGATCTTCACGGTAATGTCGCGGCGAGCCCGCGAGCTCGACGCCATCAATCTCGGGCAGGGGTTTCCCGACTACGATATCGACCCGCGCCTGACGGAGCTGGTGCAGGAGGCGATGCGCGCCGGGCACAACCAGTACGCGCCCATGCCCGGGATGCCGCAATTGCGCGAGGCCATCGCGCATAAGCTGGCCGGCAGCTACCGCCAAGCGTTCGATCCCGAGCTCGAGATCACCGTGACGCTCGGCGCCACCGAGGCGATCTTCTCGGCGGTGCAGGCATTGCTCGGGTCAGGTGATGAGGCGCTGGTGTTCGACCCCGCCTACGATTCCTACGCGCCGGCGATCGAGCTGGCCGGTGCGCACTGTGTGCACGTGCCACTCGAGCCGCCGCAGTTCCGTTACGACTGGCAGCGCATCGAGACGGCCTGCAGCGAGCACACGCGGCTGCTCATCATCAACTCGCCGCACAATCCCGCTTGCAGCTGTATCGGTGCGGAGGATCTCGTGCATCTGGCGGAGCTCGCGCGCCGCCGTGACCTCACCATCATCTCCGATGAGGTGTATGAGCACATCGTATTCGACGGCCGCGTGCATCACAGCGTGCTGTCCCTGCCGGAGCTGCGCGCGCGCAGCGTCGCGATCTACTCGTTCGGCAAGACCTTGCACGCGACCGGACTGCGCGTCGGTTACGCGGTGGCGCCGCCCGAGCTGACGGCCGAGATCCGCAAGGTGCACCAGTACAACACCTTCACGATCGCCACGGCGCTGCAATGGGCGATCGCGCGCTATCTCACCGAGCATCCGGGCATCGGCGGCGAGCTCGGCGCCTTCTTCGGCGCCAAGCGTGATCGGCTGAGCGCGGCGCTGAGTGGCAGCGGACTGACGCTGCCGCGCGCCGAGGGCTCGTTCTTTCAGCTGATCGACTACGGGCGCATCAGCAGCGCGCGCGACACCGATTTTGCCGATGAGCTGCTCACCCACGCGGGTGTGGCGACGATCCCGCTGTCGGTGTTCTATCAGCAGCCGCCACCGATGACGCTGCTACGGCTCTGCATCGCCAAGCGTGATGACACGCTGGATGCGGGCGCGGCGCGTCTGGCGGCGTACGCGCGCGACCGTCGCACCCGTGCCGAGGCGTCGCCCTGATCAAAGGCACCGCATGAAGAACAGCACCCGGGTGAATCATCCACCGAGCGCGCCGCTGCCCGCCGACAACCATGCGGTCGTCGCGCCGATCTACCAGACAGTCAAGTTCGAGTTCGAGACCGTGGAGGAGACGCTGCGCGCGCTGCGCGGCGAACGCGCCGGTTACTTCTACACCCGCAGCTCCAATCCCACCACGCGCCAGCTCGAGTTGACGCTCGCGCGGCTGCAGGGTCGGGAGGATTGCGTGGTGTGCGCTTCCGGAGTAGGCGTCGTCGCGCAGACGCTGCTGTCACTCACCAAGCAGGGCGATCATGTACTGGGCTTCATCGAGAGCTACGGACCGAGCCGGCAGCTGCTGCGCCGGACGCTCGGCAAGTTCGGGGTGACTCACACGCTGCTGTCGATCGAGGATGTGGAGGGCATAGAGCAGTTGCTGGCGCAGCGAGCGACGCGGCTGGTGCTGTTCGAGAGTCCGACCAATCCGGTCAACAAGATCGCCGACATCGCCGCGATCAGCCGCAGCGCGCATGCGCACGGCGCGCTCGCCGTGCTCGACAACACCTTCGCGGGCCTGCATCAACACGGCGCGTTCGACGTCGATATCTATCTACACAGCCTGACCAAATTCGCCTCCGGGCACGGTGATGTGATGGGAGGGGCGGCGATCGCCAACGAGCCGCTGATCCGGGGACTGCGACCGGATTTCACGCTGCTCGGCGGGGTGCTCGATCCGCACGCCGCTTACCTGATTCAGCGCGGCCTGAAGACCTACTTCGTCCGCTATCGTGCGCAAAGCGCGAGTGCTCAGCGGGTCGCCGAATACCTGGCCGAGCATCCGGCAGTCGAGCGCACACGCTATCCCGGATTACCGGGTAGCCCCGAGCACGCGCTCGCGCGCGCGCAGATGAGCGACTTCGGAGCGATCGTCACCTTCGATCTGCGCGGCGGCGCGGAGGCTGGGCGCAGATTTGCCGAAGCGCTGCGACTGTTCGCCATGACCGCGAGTCTGGGAGCGACCGAATCGCTGGTAATGCCGCCGCAGATGCTCGGCGGCCGTGACTTCAGCGCCGAACAGCAGCGGCTTGCGGCGATTGGCTCGGGGACGGTGCGGCTGTCGATCGGACTCGAAGACACGGACGATCTGCTCGAGGATATCCAGCAGGCGCTCGCGGCTGCCGCGGGTGCGTAAGGGCTCATACGGACCGTTCGAGTCAGAGGTTTATATGAACGCAATCCATATCGCGGAACATCCGATCCATCTGGGGCTCGGGGCGGCGGCGGTCAGCGAGCCGCGGTTTACCGGCTCGACGGATTGGTACATGGCGTACGTTGCACGCCACGGATCCGATGGAGCCGAGGGACGACTCGTCAGCATGCACACGTTCCACGAACCATGGAAACACTGGGAGATGCATCCGCAGGGGTCGGAGGTGGTCCTTTGTACCGCCGGCAGGTTGACGCTGCATCAGGAAGCCGCTGACGGATCGAAACGCTCGGTCCAGCTCGGTGCGGGCGAGTACGCCATAAACGAGCCCGGGACCTGGCACACCGCGGATGCGGATGCGAGCGCGACCGCGCTGTTCATCACTGCCGGCCTGGGTACGCAGCATCGGCAGCGGTAGACGGCGCGCCGTCTCACAGCGGCTCCGTGCGAGGTTTGCCGTTACGGCGGGTCTGCTCCTGGGCCACCGATGTACCCAAAAGATTGCCGCAACGATGTCGATTCAGGCCGGTCTCGATCGTCGGTAGGTCATCGAGCCCTGAACGAGATATTCAGCCGGGGAGAGATCTGCCGATGACTCCCACCATTACCGCCTTTGAACGATCACCCGATCGCGGCAGGGGACTGGCGCGTGACATGCGTGTTCGCTGGGCGCTCGAAGAAGTGCGCCAGCCTTACGAGGTCCGTCTGGTTTCTTTCGCCGCGATGAAGGAACCAGCGCATCGCGCGCTGCATCCTTTCGGGCAGATTCCGACCTATGAAGAGGGCGATCTTGTCTTGTTCGAGTCGGGAGCGATCGTGTTTCATATCGCGCAGTGCCATGCGGGCCTGCTGCCTGACGATGCCAGTGCCCGGGCGCGCGCGATTACCTGGATGTTTGCTGCGGTCAACACGATTGAGCCGCCGATCCTCGACCTTCAAACCACCGTGCTCCTGGAGCGCGACCAAAGCTGGTACCGCGAGCGCCTGCCCGTCGTCGAGAATCGCATTCATGACCGACTGGGCCAACTGTCCGATCGCCTGGGTGATGCCGACTGGCTCGATGGCGGTTTCAGCGCGGGCGACCTGATGATGGTGGCGGTGCTGCTCAGGTTGAAGCCGTCGGGCATGTTGGACCGATATCCGAGCCTTTCCGCCTATGTTGCCCGCGGTGAGGCGCGACCCGCCTACCAGCGGGCTTTCGCAGCTCAATTGGCGGTATTTACCGGCCAGTCGCCGGCCGGCGGATGAAGGTCAGCGCACGAAAGCAGTATGATGCCGGCGCGGGACGGCAGGGACTATATCAACGAGCGTCAGCGGCCGGAGTGCAATTTAGGAGCTCATGCACATGAAGACTGCATTGATGGCGGCCGGGGCACTTCTGACGTGGACCAGCCTGAGCGTCGCCGCCGACTACACCTCAATCACTCTAGAGAAGCCGGTCGAGCGTTCAGCCGCTGCAGTATGGGCTAAGGTGGGGCCGTTTTGCGCCCTTAGGGTGTGGCTCAAGACCACGTGCGAATACACCTCCGGCAGCGGCGACATTGGCACTGTCCGCGTGGTAGCTGGGCGTTTCACGGAGGTGCTCGTCGGTAAGACAGAGCGCTCGTATACGTATACGTTCTCAGAGCCTAATCCGACTCTGTACCACGGCACCCTTTCGGTCGTACCCACCGGACGACAGAGCTCGAAGCTGGTCTACATCGTGTTCTGGGATCAGGAGAAATTTCCGACGCCCGAAGCTAAAACCAAGGAACGAGCCAGCAACACTCAGACCTTCAGCCGGGCTCTCGACAACATGAAGGAGATGGCCGAGGCCAGGTGAAACCGAATAACACTACTCCCCGCGAGAGTCTCTCAACACTTCGAGAATTGACTCGATAACGACTTGGGGTGCGTCCATCTGGACGTAGTGACCCGCATTTTCAACGGTGAGCCGCTTCCCGCGAGTGGACATAGCGGCAATCTGGTTGTGCAGGTCTATCCAGAGTCTATTCTTCGCGTCGCGCTGCTGTTGGGTTTCGTCTGGAGCGCGCGCCGACGCCGCATGCGTCAGAACGATAATCGGTATCGCCCCGAGCGGGCGATAAGCGGCTCGTACTTGGTCGGCACTCTCGAACCAAACGTTCTCCTGCTCGGAAAGACGTGCCTGCAGGTATCCATGCTGTTCGCCGCGTTCCAGCCTTACGGCATTGATCGCGGCACTGTAATGCGAATCGGAGGAGGGGAGGCAGTTGCGAGCCAACGCGGACCCGGCGGCAAAATCTTCCGGCCCCGCTTCGAGGCATTGCCGCAGGGTCTCGATGTATGGCGCGTAGTATTTCTGACTCTCGGGATCAATTGCCCAGGCACCTTTGCCCAGATCCTCGTGCGATGGGTCTACCAACACCATGCCGGCCAGCTCCGACAAGTATGTCTCGGCGTAGAGTTTCATGTTCATCCCGCCGAGGGAATGTCCAACGAGAATATATGGGGGCCTGACGTGCGCGGCGTGGAGCAGCCGATGCAGATCATCGACCATGTTGGCGCTCGTGCTTGGTCTCGTGGGAGGATCACTGAAGCCGAGTCCCGCCCGGTCATATGAACAGGCGCGCGCATGCGCGGCCACCGCTGGCTGGATCAAGCCCCAGGCTGCCGTCCCATCTCCGAGCCCGGAATCGAACACGACGGTCGGCGTGCCGGTACCCGTACAGTAAATGTTCAGTCTTCGGCCAGGCTCTATGGCGACAAGTCTTTGCGGTCTGGTGTAAGCGACATCATCAACGGTGATTGTCATCTCATTTCGCATGGTGGCTGACCGGACGCGCTGAGTGCTCTTTGGGCCACCCGCGAAGGGCCCTTCCAGCAGCCCGGTCCTGGACGAGGACCGCCTGCAACCCAGGGTTATTGATTTTGGCGATATGAGCGGCAAGATAGATCAGTGGGGGAGGGCTACGGACTGGCCGGGCGGGGCAGCGGCCCGCCGCCCCTGCCGAACAACGAGGATCAACCATGCGAGACCGCCGGACTTTGCGTTTCGGGACTACCCTGCTTACTTGCCTACTTGCAAACTCCGTCACGAGCCTCTGGGCCGCGGATCTCTCGCACACGTTCGGTGCCGATGACGAGTTCAGGATTCAGGTCGCGAGCGACCCGCAGATCTCTCCGGACGGTAAGCGAGTCGCGTACGCGCGGGCCTTTGCCGACCCGATGACTGACCGGCGTTACACCAATCTCTGGATCGTCGCCAGCGACGGCAGCGATCAGCGGCCCTGACTACGGGGAATCATTCGGATAGCTCACCGCGATGGTCGCCCGACGGCGGCCGACTCGCCTACCTCTCGAATGCGGATGGCAAGCCGCAGCTCTACGTGCGCTGGATGGATTCCGGCCAGAGCGCGCGGCTCACCAATCTCGATGAGGCCCCTGGAGACATCGAATGGTCGCCGGACGGGAAATACATCTCTTTCTCGGCCTTTGTGCCGACGACGGGCCTGCAGCTCGCACAGCTTCCCTCGCCGCCCGCGGGCGCGACGTGGGCCGAGCCGCCGACCGTCTACGACCGGATGGTCTATCGGTTCAACGAGCGTGGGTACCTCAAGGACGGATTTCGGCAGCTGTTCGTCATCTCCTCGGCCGGAGGCGCGCCGCGCCAGATCACTTCCGACGATTTTCCGAACGGGGGCGATCCGCTCATTCCGAACCTGGCGGTCTGGTCGCCGGACGGCAACGATCTGATCGTCTCGATCAATCGACACCCCGAATCGGATCTCGAGCCCTTCGACACCGAGGTCTACGAGGTTTCGGTAACGGACGGCGCGATGCATGCGCTCACGCACCGGAAAGGTCCCGACCATAGTCCGAGAGTTTCCCCGGACGGCCGGTGGATTGCCTACGCCGGCTTCGATGACCGCTACCAGGGCCACCAGACCACGAAGCTCTATGTCATGGCCCGGGACGGTAGCGGAGCGCATTCGCTTTCTGATGCGCTCGACCGCGATATCGACGAGCTGCGCTGGGGACCAGACAGCTCGGGAATCTACGTGCGCTACGACGATCAAGGAGACACCAAGGTCGGCTTCTTTTCGCTGCGCGGAGCCTTCCACAAGATCGCGGACCACGTCGCATCCACGACGAGCTCGTACGGGGGCGGATCGTTCTCGGTGAGCCGCGCCGGCGCCATCGCGCTGACGATAGGCACTCCCGCAGCGCCGGGAGACATCGCCGTGTGGTCCAAGGGCGCCCTGCGTACCGTCACGGCCGTGAACGAGGAGCTGTTGCGGCAAAAGGTGCCCGGACGGCTCGAGCAGATCTGGTACCAGTCCTCGAAGGACCAACGCCGGATCGAGGGCTGGATCCTCTATCCGCCGCATTTCGATTCCAGCAAGAAGTATCCGCTCATCCTGGAGATTCATGGAGGGCCGTTCAACAACTATGGCGATCGGTTCGACTTTGAAAAGCAGGTCTACGCCGCGCGCGGTTACGTTGTTTTCTATGCAAATCCTCGCGGCAGCACGAGCTACGGCGAGGAATTCGCCAATCTCATTCACCACGCCTATCCGGGTGATGATTTCTACGATCTGGAGAGCGGCGTCGATGCCGTGGTCGCGCGCGGCTTCATCGATCCGCAGCGCCTCTACGTCACGGGCGGCAGCGGCGGGGGCGTGCTGACCTGCTGGATGATCGAGCACACCCGACGCTTCCGCGCGGCGGCCGCGCTCTATCCGGTGATCAACTGGTATAGCTTCGCACTCACCACCGATATCCCCTTCATCACGAAGTACTGGTTTCCCGGTAATCCGTGGGACTACACCGAACAGTACATGACGCGCTCGCTCACGAATCTGGTGCCGCAGGTCGCGACGCCAACGCTCCTCATGACGGGAGAAGCCGATTTCCGCACGCCGATCGAGGAAGCCGAGCAGTTCTATCGAGCGCTCAAGCTGCGAAACATCGACGCCGCACTGGTGCGCGTGCCCGAGGAGCCGCACGGCATCGGCGTGCGGCCGAGCCACCACATGGCGAAGATGCTGTACGTACTGGGCTGGTTCGAGCGGCACGCGGCGCGCAGCGGCTCGGCTTCGACCGCGCCCTAAGCCGCTGAGGGATACTTGGCGCGCAGCAGCTCCGCCTGCTCGCTGCGTCCCGTGGCTCGCAGCCGCTGCAGATACGCCGCCAGCTCGCCGCGCACATGGTAGGGGCCGCCCTCGAGTATCACGTTGCCCAGGGGATCACGGCCGCGCGCGAGATGGGGAATCATCCTCGAGTACCACTGCGTCAGCAGTGTCAGCGCCCGCCCGCTGACGTCCGGCCGAGCTGCCGCGAGGTCGTGCTGTTCGTGTGGGTCATTGCCCAGATCGAACAGCATCACGTCGTCGAACAGATGATAGCCGTCGTGCAGGGTGTAGATGAGCAGCCAGTTGTCGAAGCGCACACCGCGCTGGCACGTCCAGGCGCCTTGTGATACCACCAAATGATCGCGGCCCATATCCGTACCTGCCCTGAGACTGGCCGCAAACGACTGCCCGTCCCAGCTGTCCGGTACGCTCTGTCCCAGGAGCTCGAGCAAGCTCGCCGTCACATCGAACTGATAGTGCAGGGCGCGACGTCGGCCCGCCCCGAGCCCCGGCCATTTGAGGATCAGGGGCACGTGCGTCGTGTGCTCATCGGCCGTCTGATGATCGCAGTAGACATTCAGCTCGCCGAGCGTCTCGCCATGATCGGAGGAGATCATGACCGCCGTGTCCGCTTCGACACCGAGCTGTCCCAGCAGCTCGAGCAGTCGGCCGACGCACTCATCCGCTACCAGAACGCCGGTGTCGTAGCCGTCGAACATGGCGCGCACGGCCGCCATATCGACCATCTCCTGCGGCTGGCGCGGGTAGTGCACACGGTCGTATTCATTTGGAGCGAAGCCGCGACCTTCCTGGGCGCTGTGCGGTCCGCAGGCCTGCCAATGGCGGGCGCGCACCTGCTCCGTGAGCCACGCAGGCGCGGGAGCGTCGGCGAACGGTTGGCCATAAGCGGCCGCCGCACGGTACGGGGTGTGCGGATCCCACAGATGCACGTGCAGGAACCAATCATCCTCGCGGCCGCGTCTTCGCAGCCAGTCCGCGGCGAGGGCGTATACCTCGTCGGCGGTCTCCATGCCGTACTTGCCGACGTTGTAGGTCTCGTCAAAGCCCGCGTGCCAATGAAAAGCCGAATGACGCTGGGCAAACGAGCTCACCGTCACCGTGTGCAGTCCCGCCTGCTTGAGCCGATTGGGGAAGGAATAGAGATCCAGGCGCGAGTGGAACTGTCGCAGAGGACCATCGATTACCGGGTCAGCGTCAGTGCCGCCGTGATTGACGACCCCGTTGCGGATGCCAAACTGACCGGTCAGCAGCGCCGTACGGCTCGGGAGGCAAGGCGTGTCCGAGGCGTAGACGCCCTCGAACAACATCGCGTCGGCGGCGAGTTGGTCGATGTTCGGACTGGCGCGGCGCAAATATCCGTAGCACCCGAGGTGATCGGCTCTCAAGGTGTCGATATCGATGTACAGCAGACGCATGAGTTATGAGGTCGGTCACTTCCGAGATGGGTATCGATGGCGATCGCGACGCCAGCTGTCGGCCGCGGTCGTCCGTGCGGCCGAGCTCGAGAGTGTCCGCAACGACGGTGACGGTTACGGCTGGCCGCGGGCGACCCCGGTGCGCAAGTGAGGCTCAGGGTTGAAGTAGATGAAAGCCTTCCTGCTCCGTACTCGCATCGGGATCGATATCATGATAGCGAACATAGACGGGCTGGTTCTTGTAGGCCCATTGCTGCGTGCCGTCGGAGCGCTGGATGATCGTCCAATCCCCTACCGGTCCCTTCTCGCTGGAGGAAACGCGCAGCGGCGGCCAAGCCGATGAGCAGCCGCCAGTGCAATTGGATTTCCCGGGCTGGTCCTTGTCGTAGACATAAAGACGAAACAGACTCGGGAAACTCTTGTAAACGTATTTGCCCGGAGTGTCCTCGGAAAGAGCCGTATCTCCGGGATGCTCCAATTTGATCTGCGTCTGGGCTGGCTGCGCAGCAACCGCGGCCGCATTCGAGAAAATCAAGCTCACCAAGAGCACGCCGAGTGTCATTCGCATTGTCAGACCCCCGAGCCGGCTGTGCACACAGCAACAGCCTGATCGCGATCGAGTTTATTGCCCGCGCATCATGATGGCAAGTTGCGACGCGCCTCGAGCGCCGGTCATCGCTGCGCGCGTGCAGGTCTCGCTGCGACGGGAAAGCCCGCGTCCTTCCAGGCCTTGAAGCCGCCTTCGATGTGGCACACCGGAGCCAATCCCATGTCCTGCAATGCCGCGGTCGCCAAGCTCGAGCGCCAACCCGACTGACAGTACAGCACGAACTCCTTGCCCGAACCGAACACTTCTTTGTAATAGGGACTCTGTGGATCGACCCAGAACTCCAGCATCCCACGCGGCGCGTGCAACGCGCCCGGAATCAAGCCTTCGCGCTCGAGCTCGCGGACGTCGCGCACGTCGACGAATACAACCTGTGGGTCATCGAGCCTGCGCCGCGCTTCATCGAGGCTGAGGGTGCGGATTCGCGCCCCCGTCTCGGCGAGCAGTTGACGATAGCCCTTGGTTATCGGCACCGCGACCTCACAGATCCATCGTCAACGACAGCTCGAACCGGAGTGATTCGAGTACCTGAATTAATCTGAATGGTAGCACCAAATACCCGGCCGCTTGCAGAGCGGGGCGCGGCGGGTTATATCGCAGCGTACCGTGACACCGACTGCTCGCAACGCGGCCCGGATCGACGTGCGGCGGCGCGCCGACTCCGATCCCCCGGAGTTCGATGTGACGGTGAGCGAGTCCGGGACCGAGACGCGCCACCGTGTCACGCTGTCCGCATCGGACTCTCGGCGGCTCACGGGTGCAGCGTGCTCCCTGGACCAATGCGTCGCGGCGGCTTTCCGCTTTCTGCTTGAGCGCGAACCAAAGGAGGCGATCCTGCGCCGTTTCGATATCACGGTGATCGCCCGCTATTTTCCCGAGTTCGAGGCGCAGCTGCCGCGGTATGTCGTCGTCGGCGATGGGTCGTGAGTAGTATAGAATGCAGGCCGCGCCGCAAGTTGCGTCGACGACGGCAAGCCTCGCCGAGCACCACGAACTCGGCCGCCGACCACGCCGTTCAAGGGGTATGGAAAGATGATCACCAGATTGTCGACAAGTGGAGCGTGGGCGCCGGTGCCGCCGCAGGCGCTGGCGCTGCTGCTGTCGGCGCTCGTGCTGCTGCCGCTGCGCATGGCTCCGGCACGCGGTGCTGAGGGCGCGCCGATCTACGCCAACCTACGGGGCGAGGTGGTGTTCGATAACGCGCGCGCCCAGGTCGAGAAGTTCGTGCTGCCGCCGGGAGCCTCGACCGGTCGCCACAGCCATCCGGCCGATCAGCTGCTGGTGTTCATCAAGGGCGGCGTGCTCAAGTCGGTGGACAGCGGGCGCTCGACGCTGTGGCGAGACGGCCGCGTGGTGTGGCATGGCGCCGGCGAGTCGGCGGACGGGGGCAGCACCAATGTCGGCACCAAGCCGATCGAGATGCTGTGGGTGACGGTCAAGCCCGTGCCGCCCGAAGCGGCGGCGACCGACATGCCGAGCAGTTGGGGGCTGGACTACCATCTCAACTATCCGAACATCCCCGGCGAGGATCTGCTCGAGAACGACCGCGTGGTCGTGCAGCGCTTCCTCGTGGCGCCCGGGCAATGGGAGGGCGTGCACGGCCACCGGCCCAACATGCTCTGGATCCACGTCAAGGGTGGGCTGTGGTCGGAGCGTACCTACAAGCAGGCGGAGACTGCCGATGACCCCGCGGCCGATGGCTCGGTCGGCTGGATGCGCGTCATACGTCCCAGCGTGGGGCACGAGTCGCACAACCGCGGCCAGGAACCGATCGATCTCATCTGGGTCACATTCAAGGATTGACGGCGCGTTGCGTCCTGATTCATAGATGAAGCCAGCCGTTCGCCTGTTTCTCAGCGCCCTGCTGTTGGCCGCGATCTGCGGGGGCATCGCCGCCGGCGCCGAGCCGACCTTTCCACCCTGGGGCGTCACGCTCTCCTACATGGACCCGTCGGTGAGCCCGGGTAAGGACTTCTTCCGCTATACCAACGGCAGCTGGCTGAGGACGGCCGTCATCCCGCCGGACCGGCGCCTGGCCGGTATCAACCTCGAGATCGAGCTGCGCAACGAGGCCGAACTCAAGGAAATCATCGCGTCGCTGATGAGCAAGCCGGACGCGCAGCTCACCATCGAGGAGCGCAAGCTGCGTGACCTCTACGCCGCCTTCGAAAATACCGCGCAGATCGAAGCCGCGGGACTTGCGCCGGTGCGCTCCTACCTCGACCGGATTGCCGCTCTCGGCACCGACAAGGACATTGCCGCATTCATGGGCGCTCCGGACACGCAGGTCGATGGCCCGTTCGGGATGAATATCGAGATCGATGACAAGAACCCGGACGCTTACGCCGTGCAGTTGACGCAGTCCGGCCTGGGTATGCCCGATCGGGACTACTACCTGCTCAAGGACAAGGACAGCGCCGCGATCCGCCAGGCGTATCGCAAATACCTCGGCGACATGCTGGCCTTTGCCGGTGTGCACGATGCCCCGCGCGCTGCGGCAGTGTATGCGCTCGAAGAGCGCATGGCGCAGGTTGAGTGGCCCGCCGCAGAGCGGCGCGAGGCCGAGAAGGTTTATAACCCGATGAGCCTGACGGCGCTGGCCCAATTCGCGCCGCAGTTTCCCTGGGAAGCGTTTTTTGCGGCTGCCGGGGTGACGCAGCGCTCTCCCAAAGGCGAGCGGATCGTGATCGTGGGCGAGAAGTCGGCATTCCCGCAGCTTGCGGCCGTGTTCGCGCACACGCCAGTGACGGTATGGCGCGATTACCTCACCGTGCGTTGCCTGCACTCGCGCGCGAGCGACCTGCCACGCCGGGTCGACGCCACGGATTTTGGCTTCTATGGAGTGGTACTCGGTGGCCAGAAGCAGCAGCTGCCACGTGATCTGCGCGGTATCCGTCTGCTCGATGGACTCATGGGCGAAGCGCTGGGAAAACTGTACGTGGCGCGTTTTTTCCCGCCGGAAGCGAAGGCCAAGATCCGCCAGCTGGTCGCTAACCTGCTCGCGGCCTACGAGAAGGATATCGAGACGCTCAGCTGGATGAGCCCGGCGACGCGCGCCCAGGCATTGGAAAAGATCCGGCATTTCACCGTCAAGGTAGGCTATCCCGACAGCTGGCGCGACTACTCGGCACTCGAGATCGTTCCCGGCGAGCTGGTGCGTGACGTCACCAACGCCGAGGTGTTTGAGTGGAATCGAGAGCTGCGTCGCCTCGACGGTCCCGTCGACCGCAGCGAGTGGGGGATGACGCCGCCGACCGTCAATGCGTATTACGACCCCTCGCTGAATGAGATCGTATTCCCGGCGGGCATCCTGCAACCACCTTATTTCGATCCGGCCGCGGACGACGCCGTCAACTACGGGTCGATCGGCGCTGCGATCGGGCATGAGATCAGCCACGGTTTCGACGACCAGGGCAGCAAATACGACGCGTCCGGGCGGCTGCATAACTGGTGGACGGCGCAGGATCGGGCGAACTTCGATGCGCGCACCAACATGCTGGCGCAGCAGTTCGATGAGTATCAGCCACTGCCGGGCCTGCACGTCAACGGCAAGCTCACGCTCGGCGAGAACATCGCCGATTTCGCCGGACTGGTCATGGCGCACAAGGCCTACCAGCTGTCGCTGGCCGGCAGAGCGGCACCGGTGCTGAACGGATTCAGCGGCGATCAGCGTTTCTACATCGCGTACGGGCAGAGCTGGCGGGAAGTGTGGACCGATGGACTGACGCGCCAGACGGTGCTGTCCAATCCGCACAGCCCGTCGGCATTTCGTGTCGACGGCGCGGTGCGCAATGACGACGGCTGGTACGCGGCGTTCCCGCAGATCAAGCCGGGAGACGCCTACTACCTCAAGCCAGCGGAGCGCGTGAGGCTGTGGTGATCGGCGGGTTGCGCGCGTGCGCGGCGCGCCGCCGCACCCGACGGCGCTAGGAGTGCGGCGCGCGGGCGGCGGCGATCAACGCCGGAAAATCGATCTGCGCGGACGGACCGGTGAGGATGTGGTCACCGACCACGAAGCCGGGCGTCTGAAAGATGCGCAGCCCCCGCGCCAGATTGAAGTTGGCGATGATCTCGCTGGTGATGGCGGGCGCGGCCATGTCGCGGCGCAGCTGCGTGAGGTTCAACCCCACCTGCTTGGCGGTGGTGAAGATCGCGGCTTCCTCCCAGGGTCCGCGATAGGCCATGAGCGCATCGTGAAACTGGCGGTATTTGTGCTGGCGCATCGAGGCGAGCGAGGCTTTCGCGGCAGTCAGCGATTCCGGCGTCAGGATCGGAAACTCCTTCAGGATGAGCCTGACGTGCGCATCGGAGCGCAATGCGTCCTCGAGTCGGGGCTCGACCGCCTTGCAGTAGGGACACGCATAATCGTAGAACTCCACGATCGTGACGTCGCCGTGCGGATCGCCGATCACGGGGGAATTCGGATCATCGCGCAACGCCTGCCGGTGAGCCGCTACCGCCTCATCGGCAGCCGGCGGTGGCACGGGCACCGCAGCGTAGGCCGGTGCCATCGGCCCAAACCACGCCGCCATGAGGGAGGCCAGCACCACCGGCAGCCAGGACCGGCGTGCGCCGCTATCGTTGGTCGCCATCGTTCTGACCTCGACTGATGAATCCCGGTCTCAAAGTATAGCCAAGTGCTCCGATGCTGGAGCGCGGCGCGACCGTCAATGCTGAGCCGGGAGCGTCAAGGCGACCCCACGCCCGCGGGGGTCGGCCGCGGCATCGCAGTGCGAATCCGAGCAAGCGATGGCCTCAATGTCACCGTTCCAGCCCTGATTGACGATGTGGTAGCCGCGCGCCGCGAGCTGGGCGTGCACCGCGGGCGAAAGCCCGCCGTACGCCTCCTCGAAGATGGTGTCCGGCGGCAGCAGCTGATGGTGCACGCGTACCGCCGCGACCGCATTCTTCAGGGATAGATGATAGTCATGCCAGTCTGTGATGACCTGGAAGATCGAGGTAGCGATACGCGAGCCGCCGGGCGTGCCGATGACCAGCGCGACGTGACCGTGCGAGGTGAGGATCGTCGGCGTCATCGTCGACAGCGGCCGCTTGCCGGGCGCGATGGCATTCGCCGTACCGCCGACGACACCGTATAGATTCGGTGTGCCCGGCTTCGAGGAAAAGTCGTCCATCTCGTTGTTGAGCAGAAAGCCTGCACCTTCCACCACGACACCGGAGCCGAAGTCATCGTTGAGCGTGTAGGTGTTGGAGACGGCGTTGCCGGCGCGGTCGACGATCGAGAAATGTGTCGTGTCGTGGTGCTGAGGAGATCCAGGGCGCTGAGAGGGCTCGGGACGCTCGGAGAGCCCGGGATGCACCGCGGCGGTCGGCGTGGGCCGATCCAAGCTGACCTCGGCCGCCCGCCGCGCCAGGTACGCGGGCGCGAGCAGCGCCGCGACCGGTGCCGAGGTGTAGTCCGGGTCGCCGAGGTAGTCGGCGCGGTCGGCAAACACGCGCTTCTCGATCTCGGCCAGCAGGTGCACGTATTGCGTTGAGTTCAGCGCGACGCCAGCGAACGCCGAGGTGAGGTCGGCCTTCATGCCGAGCATGGACGCCAGCATGATGCCGCCCGAGCTCGGCAGCGGCGCAGTGATCACGTGGAAGCCCGCCCACTCGCTCGTGAGGGGTGCGCGCCAGCGCACCGAGTAGTGCGCCAGATCCGCACTGGTGATGATGCCGTGGTCCCGCTCCATCTCGGCGACCAGCAAGGCCGCCGTGTTTCCCGTATAAAAACCGCGGGCGCCATCGGCGGCGATGCGGCTGAGGGTCGTCTCCAGCTCCGGCTGCTGGAACGTCTCGCCCGCACGCATCGCACCGTAGTAGCGCGCAAAGTTGGTTCTGTCCGCGAGCTCGTGCGCGCGCTCGTCGCGCTCGGCTACCAGCATCGGGCTCACGACGAAGCCGTCGTGGGCGTAGTGGATCGCCGGGGCGAGGTCGCGTGACCACGGTAGCCGTCCAAAGCGCTGGTGCAGGGCCCAGAGCCCGGCGACGGTGCCCGGAATCCCCGCGGCCCGGGCTCCAATGGTGCTCGCATCAGGAATGACGTTGCCCGCCGGGTCGAGATACATGTCGCGCGTTGCGGCGGCGGGCGCAGACTCGCGATAATCGAGAAAGTACTCGTGTCCGCTCATATAGACCGTCGCGAAGCCGCCGCCACCGAGGTTGCCGGCCTCGGGATAGGTCACGGCGAGCGTGAATGCGAGTGCCACCGCGGCATCAACTGCGTTGCCGCCGGCATCGAGGATCTCGCGCGCGGCCTGCGCGCCGTACTTATCCGGCGAAGCGACCGCGGCCTGTTGAGCCGCCTGGAGGCCTTGCGCCTGCACCGATGGTGCCTGCGCCGGCAACATCAGTGCGAGGGCCAGGAGCGCGAGCAGCGGCGTGCGGCCCGTCGACGGTCGCGCGCCAGAGGAGTTGTTCATGCGAGAGAGTCCTGCAGAATCGGCCGCAGCAGCCCTGGCCACGTGGCGCGAGGATACCCCAGGAGTAGGACAGCGCATACACCTGAATAACGCCGGCGCAGCGCTGGTTCCGGCTTGCGTAGCGCGCGCCGTAGCGGATTACCTCGCGCGGGAAGCGATCCGAGGCGGCTACGAGCTCGCGGATGAGGCGGCGGCGGCCATCGAGGCGAGCTATGCGGCCGTCGCCGCGTTGCTGGCGGCCGCGCCGCGCAACGTCGCCATCGTTGAGAACGCGACGGTCGCATTCTTTCAGGCGCTGTCGGCGTTCGACTTCGAGCCCGGAGACGTCATCGTCACGACACGCAACGACTACATCTCGAATCAACTCGCGTATTTGTCGCTCGCGCAGCGACGCGGCGTCGTGATTCGGCGGGCCGAGGATCAGCCCGCCGGTGGGGTTGATCCGGAGTCCGTGCGCGCGTGCCTGCGCGAGCCGCGCGTCCGACTCCTTGCCGTTACCTGGGTGCCGACCAACTCGGGACTGGTGCAGCCGGTGGAGACCCTCGGCGGCATCGCCGAGGAGGCAGGCGTGCCCTACCTCGTCGATGCCTGCCAAGCCGCCGGCGAGCTTGCGATCGACGTCGCGCGGCTGCGGTGCGACTTCCTGTCGGCGACCGCGCGCAAGTACCTGCGTGGTCCGCGCGGCATCGGATTCCTGTATGTGTCGGACCGCGCTCTGTCCCGTGGACTGTTTCCGCTGTACGTCGATATGCGCGGTGCGAACTGGTGCAGCGCCGATGCGTTCGAGCTCACGGCCGACGCCCGCCGTTTCGAGAATTGGGAATTCTCGTACGCGCTGGTGCTCGGACTCGGCGCGGCAGCTCGCTATGCGCTCGAGGTCGGCGTCGAGCGCGGTGGCGGCCGCGCCCGCGCGCTCGCGCAGACCCTGCGAGCCAGCCTGCGCGGCAAACTCGGATGGCGAGTGCTCGATCGGGGCGAGCACCTCGCGGCGATCGTCACGGTCGAGGTGCCGGGAATACCCGCCCCGGAGCTCGTGCTGCGGCTGCGCGAGCGCGGCATCAATACCTCAGCGACGCTGCGCGACTACGCCGTCATCGACATGGACGAAAAGCGCGTGGTGTCCGCCCTGCGAGTCTCGCCGCATTACTACAACACCGAGACCGAGCTGGCAGCCTTGGTGAGCGCGCTCGAATCGCTCGCCGCGGCTTGATGGCGCGGTAGTCGGCTGCCTACCGTTGCCTCAGCGTGGGTCGGTCACGACGTCCACGAGTGCCGGCTCACCGCGGCGCACGACCGCGACCGCGCGCGCCAACGCCGGGGCGAGGTCCTTCGGATCGGTGATCGGGCCCTCGGCGTGGACGCCGAATCCCCGCGCCACGGTAGCGTAGTCGATGTTGGGGTCGCTCAATGTGGTGCCGATGTAGGCCTTGTCGATACCGCGCTGGCGACGGTTCGCCATCGCCTGCAGGTACATGTACTCCATGTGATAGGCGCGGTTGTTATGCATCACGTAGAGGATCGGAATGCGATGATGGGCTGTCACCCACAGCGTGCTCGGGGTGAAATTCAGGTCGCCGTCCGGCTGCATGCACACGCTGAGCCGCCCGTGCGCCTTGTTGGCGAGCGCCGCTCCGGCCGATGCCGGTAACATGTAGCCGACGCCGCCGCCGCCGTCGCCTCCGTTCCAAGAGTGCGGCCGATCGAGATTCCACAGGCGACGCGGCCAGCTCACGCCGCTGCCGACCAGCGACCAATCCAAACCGGCGATCTGTGCATACAGCTCGGCGCTCAGACGCGCGGTAGAGATGGGGCTTGCGTCCCAGCCGATGGTCGCTTGCTCGCGCACGCGCGCGAGCGCCTGCTGCTGCTCTTCGGCCAGTTTCTTGGCGCGCGCCTCGCGCATGCTCTGACCACCGCTGGCTCCGAGGCGCTTCTTCACCAACTCCGTGAGCAGCGGCAAGCTGTCTTCCCCATCGCCCGCGATCGCCAGATCGACCGCCTCGTAGCGCTGGAAATTCTGATAGTTGGCCTTCAGGTACAGATCGGTCGAGCCCAGCGTCGCGAGCTTGGCGCCCGGCTTCGGCCTCCATACGGTCGCCCGCTCGACGCGATCGCGCAGGATGTGCGTCGCGTTGAATACGCTCTCAACCTCGATGCCGAGGATCAGATCGGCCTGTGTCACGTCCCCGCCGTGCAGCGGATGGAGCGAGGGGAAATTCATGCGCTGACCGGTATCGATCACGGCGCATTGCAGCGTCTCGGCGAGCTCGACCAGCCGCCCCATGGCGGCATCCGTGCGCGCGACGCGGCCGCAGACCAGCACCGGGTACTCGGCTGCCACCAGCATCCGGGCCAGCTCATCGAGCGCGTTCGGGTCGCCGACCGGCGGCGCCAGACGCGAGAGCGCCGGGATCTGCAGGCTGGCACGATCGGGGATCGGTCCCTCCTGCAGGAACTGATCGAGCGATATCAACACCGGTCCCATCGGCGGCGTGGTGGCGATCTTGTAGGCACGCACCGCAGACTCGGCGAAATGCTGCAGATTGAGCGGCTGATCGTCCCACTTGAGGTAGTCGCGAACCGGGCCGGCCGGATCCAGCGCGGCATGCTGCCACTCGAAGTCATAGAGGCGCTTGTCGGCGGCGGCGATGTTACCGATCAGCAGGTACACCGGCGCGCGATCGCACCAGGCGTTGTACAGCGCCATCGCCGCATGCTGCAGGCCCACGGTGCCATGGGCGATGGCCGCCATCGGCTTGCCGGCAATCTTGGCGTAGCCATGCGCCATCGCCACCGCGATCTCCTCGTGCGGGCAGGTGATGATCTCAGGCTTGGTATTGCCGCCGTAGTTGAGGACTGACTCGTGCAGTCCGCGGAAGGTCGACGCGCACATGGTGGCGAGATAGTCGAGGTCGAGCGTCTTGAGGACGTCGACCATGAAATCGCCGCCGCTCGAGCTCAGCGTCCCGGGATCGTCGTGCGGTGGTTGCGTGTCGTCGGGGTTGGGTGGTGGGGGTCCGGTGCGCACCGGCTCGGTCGCTGCCTGCGCGCCGCGGCTGACCGCCGGGGTGAGCGCGGTCGCGGCGCCGGCAATCGTGGCTCCCTTGAGAAAATCACGTCGTGTGGTGGCGCTGCTGCTGGGATCGTTGTCTTGGCTCACTGGTGACCGCACGGCCTATCAAGCCGTCCCCCGAGGCGCACTGAAGATGCACTGTGCGAACGATAGGCTAGCGCGGGGCAATGGGGCCGGCAAGGTGCGTCGACCACCACTCTCGACCGCCAGCTCACCCGCTGGATGCTGATTCGTCCATTCGCGGCCAAGCTATATTAGGGGCCGGGCGGGGACGTTCACGAGAGGTCGAGTGAAGAGTCGCTGGGACGACCATGAGGCCGAGCAGTTCCGGGGTGATCTCGCCCAGCGCGTCTACAGCTCGCGCCTGCTCGGCGCCGAGGCCGCGCTCGTCATGCACGGCGGCGGTAACACCTCTGTCAAGAGCATGGTGACGGACCTGTTCGGCGAGCAGGAGCCGGTCCTGTACGTGAAAGGCAGTGGCTGGGACCTGGAGACGATCGAGGCCGCGGGCTTCGCGCCCTGCCGGATGAAGCACCTGCTGCGGTTGGCGCAGCTCGCGGCGCTGTCGGATACGCAGATGGCGGTGGAGCTGCGCAACAGCCTGACGGACCCGGGGGCACCGGCGCCTTCCGTGGAGGCCATCCTGCACGCGATTCTGCCGGCGCGGTTCGTCGATCACACCCACGCCGATGCGATTCTCGCCGTGTGCAACACGCCCGGCGGCGAGCAGCGCGTGCGCGAGATCTATGCTGATCGCGTGGTGATCATCCCTTACGTGATGCCCGGCTTTAAGCTCGCGCGACTGTGTGCGCAGCTGTTCCCGGTCCGAGCCACCGCGCACACGCAGGGGATGCTGCTCCTGAGCCACGGGCTGTTCACCTTCGGTGAGACCGCGAAGATTGCCTACGAGAGGATGATCGAGCTGGTGACGCGGGCCGAGGAGTACCTCGCGGCCCATCAGGCCTGGACGCTGCCGTCGGCTGCAGCGGTCGAGCCCGCCAGGCTCGGACGCGAACGGCAGGCTGCGGTAGCGACGCCCCGAGTCGAGATCGCGAGTCTGCGGCGGACCGTGTCCGCAACCTCAGGCGCACCGATGATCCTCGCGGTGCACGGCGACGAAGCCAGCCTCTCGTTCGCGCGCCGTCCCGACGTAGGCGAGATCAGCCAGCAGGGACCCATCACACCGGACCACGTGATCCGTACCAAGCGCGTGCCGCTGCTCGGTCGTGATGTCGCCGCCTACGCGACCGCCTATCGCGAATACTTCGACCGCCACGGTTCAGCCACCCTCACCATGCTCGATCCAGCGCCGCGCGTGATCCTGGATGTCGAGCTCGGGCTTTGCACGATCGGCCGCAGCGCGCGGGATGCGCAGATCGTCGAGGACATCTATCGCCACACGATGCAGGTCATCGCGCGCGCAGTCGCTCTCGGCGGCTGGCGGGCGCTGCCGGCGCAGGACATCTTCGATGTGGAGTACTGGGATCTCGAGCAAGCCAAGCTCAGGAAGAGCGGGCCCGCGGCGCCATTCGCCGGTGAGGTGGCACTGGTCACCGGCGCCGCATCCGGGATCGGACGGGCCTGCGTGGATGCGCTGCTGAAGCGCGGGGCCGCCGTCGTGGGCCTGGATGTCGCCGCCGCGGTCACGACGCTGCACCGGCGGGCGGACTATCTCGGGCTCGAATGTGATCTGACGAATGAGCCACAAATCGAGCGCGCGCTCGACGCCGCGACGCGGGCATACGGCGGCCTCGATCTGCTGATTCTGAATGCCGGGATCTTCCCGCACAGCGCTGCGCTCGCGAGCCTCTCGGCGCAGACGTGGCGCGCGGTGATGAGCGTCAATCTTGACGCCAATCTGGTGCTGATGCGGCTCTGCCACCCGCTGTTGAAGCTCGCCCTGCGTGGCGGGCGCGTGGTGGCAATCGGCTCGAAAAACGTCGCCGCGCCGGGCCCCGGCGTCGGCGCCTATTCGGCTTCCAAGGCGGCGCTACAGCAGCTCGCGCGCGTCGCGGCGCTCGAATGGGCGTCAGACGGCATCCGGGTGAATACCCTCCATCCCGACGCCGTGTTCGATACCGGCATCTGGACACCGGAGGTGCTGACCGCGCGCGCCGCCAGCTACGGCCTGAGCGTCGAGCAATACCGCCAGAACAATCTCCTCAAGGTGGAAGTCGCCAGCCGAGATGTCGCCGAGCTCGCGGCGGAGCTGTGCGGGCCGTTGTTTGCCAAGACCACGGGAGCACAAATACCCGTTGATGGCGGCAGCCTGCGCGTGATCTAGCAGCTCACGCCGCCAATGCCTTGCCGGTGGCGAAGCGGCGCTGCACCCACTCGTAGATGGGTAGCCCGATCAGTATCAGCAGGCTGCCGACGAGCGATCCCTTGAGATTGCCGCCGAAGCTCGCCACGAGCACGACCGCGGCGGACAGCACGAACACCGCCGGCAGCAGCGGATAGCCCCAGACGCGATACGGCCGCGCGGCATCGGGCGCGCGCCGCCGATACACGAACACCGTCGTGGCGGTGAGCATGTAGAACAGCCACTCGGCGAACACCGCGAGCTCGAACAGCTGCTGGAAGCGTCCGAGCGCGAGCAGCAGCAGCGTGGACAGCAGACCCTGCGCGATCAGCGCGGTCGAGGGGCTGTGAAAACGCGGCTGAATGTGTGCGAACTGCGGGAAGAACTGCCGCTCGCGTGCCGCGGCGTACGGAATGCGCGCGCCCGACATGATGGTGCCATTGAGCGTCACGAAGATGCTGAGCGCCATGCCGGCGGCGACCAGCGCCGCACCACCCGAGCCGGCAACCACACGCAGTGCCGCGACGGCCGGCTGCGGCGAAGCCGCTATGGCGGTGGCCGGCAGGATGTACTGGATAGCCGCGTTGGTAATGATGAAGAGCACTCCCACGATCAGCAGGCCGCCGATCAGCGCTCGCGGCAGATTGCGGTCGGGTTGCTTCACCTCGCCGGCAACCATCGTCAGATCGTTCCAGCCGTCGTAGGCCCAGAGCGTCGCGATCAGCGCAATCATGAAGCCGGAGAAGCCGCCTCGGGCTCCCGGCAGCGAGCTCGAAAAGTTGCTCGACGAGCCCACCGCAGAAGCAACACAGAAGCCCGCGACGATCAGGATCAGCAGCACCTTCAGCAGCGTGAACACGACCTGGAAATCACCGGCTTTCTTGATCCCGAGGTAATTGAGGCCGGTGATCAGCCAGGTGACCGCAATGGCGAACAGTTGCGACCACAGCAGCGGCAACGGCCCTGCCAGTGCGGTCGATTCGAGCCAGTGCATGCTCGGAAAGATGGCCAGCGTGCGCGCCAGTCCCGTGGTCACCGAAGCGATCGAGGCCGGCTTGGCCACCGCGAACCAGGTCCACATGTAGAGAAAGCTGACCCGATCGCCGTACGCCCCGCGCAGATACACATACTCGCCGCCGGCGTAAGGCATCATCCCCGCCAACTCGGCATAGGTCATGGCGCCGAACAGTGACAGCACGCCACCGACGATCCACGCCAGATAGACCAGACTCGAGGAGCCGACGGCCTGCATCATCTCCGCCGGCACCAGGAAGATGCCGCTGCCGATGATAGTGCCGACGACGATGGCGGTGGCGTGGCTCGCCCCCAGCACGCGCGGCAGATCAGGTGCGCGTGAAACGGCGGTCGGTGCCGTGGCGGCGGGCATCGCACACATGTGGCCAGTATGTGCCGCAACCAAGCCTGCCGCCAGAGGCAGGGTGGACGGTGCTGGCGATGTGATTTCCCGCAATCGTTGCTACCGAGCCCGATCTGAGGTTACCCCGCAGATCGGCCGTGGCTCTCATTTCCGCGCTCGCGATGGTGCCGCCGCTGCTCGGCATCTGCTACAAGACAAGCATGAAGGGACTACTGTGCTCGATGCTGGCGTGCTTGGTGCTCACGGGCTGCGGCCTCGGCGGGGCCGCGAGCTCCGTCGCCACGGGCGCTGCGACCGAGGCCGAGCAGGCGCGACAAGCGAATCAAACCGAGGCGCAGATCAAACAGCAGCTCGACGCGGCGGCGAAGCTGGACGCCGAGCGCCGCGCCGCGGCGGACGCGGCCGCGCAGTGAGGCGTCGAGGCGGCAGCGGGTCCTCCAGGCTGCCCCAGCAGGTGATGCGTTCGGGACGGATGCGGATCACCGGCGCATCCGCGGTGAGCATTCCGCGCGCGTATGGCCGATATTTGGCCGTCAGCTTAGCGAGCGCCCGAGCGCGCTCCTGACGCGCCGAGCGCCCCAGCACCCGCGCCTTTCCCCGCACCAGCACATACCAGAGCCGCGTCCAATCCTCTGCATAATGGTCGATCAGCAGGGCGACGCGGGGTAGCGCGCGGATGTTGCGCAAGCGCGCCAACCGCTGCGCGGGCACAGTCTTCGGTTTGCGGTCGACCGCGGTATAGAACGCCTTGCCGTCGTAAACAAAGCAGACCGGCACCAGGTGCGGGGCGCCGGCGGCATCCAGCGTCGCCAGCCGCGCGACTCTCGCCTGCTCGAGCCGGTTGCGGACCGCGGCGGGTATCGTTGGCCGCTTGGCGGGCATACGGCCACTGGCATCAGCCGCGTGCCGGCTCGGCGCAGATCGGCAACGGGGCCATGGGTGCGCTCTCAGCTCAGCAAGCGCGCGTACTGGTCGAGGATGTCGAGGATCTGGTCGCGAGTCTTGTCGGGAATCCAAAGCACGGCGCGCTGGATGCCGGCCTCACGGTATTGCGCGAGCGTCGCGGCATCGGCCGGGGCTCCGAAGGCGCTGAGCGACAGCGTCGAGAAGTCGCGGCCAGCCGCCTCCGCCGCCCGCCGTAACCGTGCCACCGCCTCCTGCGGGTTGAAGGGCGCGCGCGCGATCGGCAGCCAGCCGTCGCAGAATTCCACCACGCGCTTCAGGGTGTAGTCACTCGAGCCGCCGAGCAGGATCGGCGGATGCGGTCGCTGTTGCGGCTTGGGGTAAAGCCAGACCGGATCGAAGCTCACCATCTGCCCATGAAAGGCTGCTGCCTCCTCGGTCCACAGCACCTTCATCGCCAGAATGCGCTCGCGCATCAGTTTGAAGCGGGTGTCGTAGCGCGCGCCGTGGTTTTCCATCTCATCCACGTTCCAGCCGCCGCCGATGCCGAACAAAAAGCGTCCGTTGGACAAGCGATCGAGACTGGCGATGGACTTCGCCGTCACGATCGGGTCGTGTTGTGGCACCAGGCAAACGCCGGTGCCGAGGAGGATCTTGCTCGTGACCGCGGCGGCAAACGACAGCGCCACGAACGGGTCATGCGTATGCGAATACCATTTGGGCAGCTCCCCGCCACCCGGAAACGGCGTGCGGCGGGAGGTAGGGATGTGGGTGTGCTCGGGCAGCAGCAGCGATTCGAAGCCGCGCTCCTCGGCGGCGCGCGCGAGCTCGCGGATGTCGATGCCGTAATCCGTCGGGAAATAGTAAACGCCAATCTGCATCGTCGCTCTCCCGCGTCGCCTCAGTAACGATCAAATCCCGAACAACGCCGCCCGGCCCAATTCCTGCTCGATCTCGAGCAGCCGGTTGTACTTCGCGATGCGCTCGGAGCGACACAGCGAGCCGGTCTTGATCTGGCCGCCGCCCATCGCGACGGCGAAGTCGGCGATGAAGCTGTCCTCGGTCTCACCGGAGCGGTGCGAGATGATGAAGCCCCAGCCGGCCTGACGACAGAGCGCGATCGCGTCCATGGTCTCGGTGACCGACCCGATCTGGTTCAGTTTGATGAGCACGGCATTGCAGCTGTGCTCCTCGATGGCGCGACGGATGTACACCGGATTGGTGACGAGCAGATCATCCCCCACGATCTGCAGCTCGGCGCCCAGCGCCGCGGTCAGCGCCTGGAACCCCTGCCAGTCATTCTCGGCAAGACCGTCTTCCAGCGACACGATCGGGTAGCGCTGCGACCAGGCGCGATACAGCTCGATCATTTGGGCGGCGCTCTGGTCGCCTTGCTGGCTGCGTATCAGGCGATATTTGCCCTGCTCGAAGAATGAGGAGGCGGCCGCATCGATCGCGATCGCGACGTCCTCTCCCGCGCGCAGGCCGGCGCTCTGGATCGCGCCGACGATCAGCTCGCAGGCCTGCTCGTTGCTCTGCAGCTGCGGCGCGAACCCGCCCTCGTCCCCGACCGCGGTGCTCAGTCCGCGCTGGTGCAACAGACTCTTCAGGGCCTGAAAGGTCTCGGCCCCGAAGCGCAGGGCTTCGGCGAAGGTGGTCGCCCCGCGCGGGACCAGCATGAACTCCTGCAGATCGAGGCTCGAGTCGGCGTGCTTGCCGCCATTGATCACGTTCATCTGGGGCAGTGGCAGCCGCCGCGCCCCGGTTCCACCCAGATAGGCGTACAACGGCAGCCCGGCGGCGGTGGCAGCGGCGCGCGCCAGCGCCTGCGATACGCCCAGGATCGCATTGGCTCCGAGCGTGGACTTGTTGGGCGTGCCGTCGAGCTCGAGCATCAGTCGATCGAGCTCCGCCTGCTGGCTCGCGTCCCGCCCCATGAGCACGGGTCCGATACGCTCATTGACGTTGGTGACCGCACGGCGCACGCCCTTGCCGCCATAGCGCGCGCGGTCGCCATCGCGCAGCTCCACCGCCTCGTGCTCGCCGGTGGAGGCCCCGGAGGGAACCGATGCCGTACCCACGATGCCATTCTGCAGCTGCACGCTGACGCGCAACGTCGGCGTGCCGCGCGAGTCGAGAATCTCCAGGGCGCGGATCTGACTGATGGGCGAGCTCATCCGATGCTCCTGCTTGCTGCCACTCGGTGCCTGACCTTCAGGCATCCGTCACGGCGCCGGTACTCGCCGAGCCGACGAGCTGCGCGTACTTGGCGAGCACGCCGCGCCGGTAACGCGGCGGCGGCTGTCGCCAGCCGACTCGACGTTGCTTCAGCGCCTCATCGGATACGTGCAGATGCAGCAGGCGCTGCTCGGCGTCGATGGTGATGCTGTCGCCCTCCTGGATCAGAGCGATCGCGCCGCCGAGATAGGCTTCGGGGGCGACGTGACCGACCACCATGCCCCACGTTCCCCCCGAGAATCGTCCGTCCGTGATCAAGCCGACGCTCTCGCCAAAGCCCTTGCCGATCAAGGCCGAAGTCGGCGCGAGCATCTCGCGCATGCCGGGCCCGCCCTTGGGACCCTCGTAACGAATCACCAGCACGTCACCGTGACGGATGCGATCCTCGAGAATCGCCGCCATCGCCGTGTCTTCGGAGTCGAACACGCGCGCCGGACCGGTGATGCGGGTGCGCTTCAGTCCGCTGACCTTGGCCACACAGCCTTCGGGAGCGAGATTGCCGCGCAGCACCGCGATGTGTCCCTGCCGATAGAGCGGCGCGCTGAACGGACGGATGACTTCCTGTCCGCTCGGCGGCTCCGATGGGATCGTGCGTAGATTCTCGGCCACGGACGCACCACTGATGGTCATGCAATCGCCCTTGAGCAGGCCGTTCGCGAGCAGGATCTTCATCACCTGGGGAATGCCGCCCGCCGCGTGCAGATCAGTGACGGCGAAACGCCCCGAGGGCTTCATCTCGCACAGCACCGGGATGCGCTCGCGGATCGTCTCGAAATCATCGATTGTCAGTGGGATCTCGGCGGCATGCGCGATCGCCAGCAGGTGCAATACCGCGTTGGTCGAGCCTCCGCTGGCCATCACCACTGCGATCGCATTCTCGAGCGAGGCACGCGTGACGATATCGCGCGGCTTGAGGTCGCGCGCGATCGCCTTGACCAGTGCGCGCGCCGAGTCGGCCACGGAGTCGCCCTTCTCGGGGTCCGGGTTCGCCTGCGTGGAAGATCCCGGCAGCGACAGACCCATGGCCTCGATCGCACTGGCCATGGTGTTGGCCGTGTACATGCCGCCGCAGGCCCCGAAGCTCGGGCAGGCGTTGCGCTCGATGCCGTCGTAGTCCTCCTTGCTCATCTTGCCAGCGCTGTAGGCGCCGACGGCCTCGAACGGAGACACGATGGTGAGCGGTGTGCCCTTCCAGTGGCCCGGCTTGATGGTGCCGCCGTAGCAGAACACCGCCGGGATGTTCATGCGCAGCAGTGCCATCATGGCTCCGGGCATGTTCTTGTCACAGCCCCCTACCACCAGTACACCGTCCATGAACTGCGACTGCACCGCGGTCTCGATCGCGTCGGCGATGACCTCGCGTGAGGCCAGCGAGAATTTCATGCCCTCGGTCCCCATGGCGATGCCGTCGGTGACGGTGGGAAAGCCGAAGCTCTGTGGCATCGCCCCGGCCTGCTTCAGCGCCAGCTCGGCGCGTGCAGCCAGTGGGCCGAGCCCCGCGTTGCAGGGATTCATGGTGGAGTGGCCATTGGCGATGCCGACGATCGGCTTGTCGAAATCGGCATCGGTGAAGCCAACCGCGCGCAGCATGGCGCGATTGGGCGAGCGCGCGATGCCCTGCGTGATAGTGCGACTGCGGCGGTTATTGGCCATGCTGCTCTACTCCTTGGAGCCCGAGAAGCACGCGCTGTCTCCAGGCATCTGCGAGGCCGACATTATATAGTGCGCGTCACCGCCTGCTTGCCACGGCGATGATCGCGACTGCGCTCGCCGCGGGCCTAGGAGGCGCCAAACACCACGATCCCATTCGGGGTGCCGACAAACACGCTGCCGTCAACGATCTCGGGCGTGATGAATTTGTTGCCGTCGCCGAAACCGTCGCGCCCGTTCGCGGGCTGGTTGCTGTTGTAGCCGCCGGCGGCCGCGCCAGACTCGCGCGGCGTAGCGCTGGAGGCGGATAACCTGAGCCCAGCGCCGTCGCGTCGGCTCTGATGCCGTCGCGGTGGGTCCGCGGTGGGTCCGATGCCGTCACAGGCACAGCCGCGCCGGCGCTACAATGTCGGGAGCCGTCACGCCGGCCGCCGAGAGTGGCAGGGCCGCGCTGGGCGGTGTTTCAGATGGGGTTCATGTACGGTATGGTTCCATGGGCCCCGTCGTTTCAGAGCCCAATCTGACCCCGACTCTGAGCCTCACGTAAGCCGGCACCCATGTATCGACGTCGGTTCATTCACAGCGGCGCCGCCCTGATCGCGACGCTACCGCAGTGGCTGGCGGGTCAGGCGCGAGCCGCGAGCCACGCGACCGGCGCGATTGGTACCGTGGGCACCGGCGGCCACGGCAACGCGCTCAAGCCTCTCGGTGCCCCGCAGCCATTCGATTATGCGCGTCTCAAGGGCCTCGCTCGCGCGCTGGCCGCCGGCGCCTACCAGGCGCCCAACTCGGAGCTGCCGAGCTCGATCGCCAAGCTGACGTGGGATCAGTGGGAGGCGATCGGCTTTCGCGATGATCACTCGCTTTGGGCGGGCGAGGGGGTGCGCTTTCAGGCGCGCTTTCTGCATCTCGGCTTCACGGTCAGGAAGCCGGTGCGCATCTTCAGCGTGGCAGATGGTGTCGCGCAGCAACTGGCGTTTGATCCCGCGCTGTTCGACTACGGCAGAAGTGGCATCAACCCCCGCAGGCTGCCGCCGGATCTCGGCTTCGCCGGCTTCAAGCTGCTGTTCCAGACCGACTGGCAGCGCGACATTGCGGTCTGGCAGGGCGCATCCTACTTTCGGGCGGTCGACGGCGATATGCAGTACGGCATGTCACAACGCGGTCTGGCGATCGACACCGGCATGTCGAGACCGGAGGAGTTTCCGGACTTCGTTGCCTACTATCTGGAGCGGCCGCAGAAAGACTCCAGCACCTGCACGCTGTACGGTTTGCTCGACTCGCCCAGTATCACCGGTGCCTACCGCTTCATCATCAATGTCGCGACCACCCTGGTGATGGATATCGATGCTGCCCTGTACCCGCGCAAGACGATCGAGCGGCTCGGGATCGCGCCCGGTACCAGCATGTTTTATTACGACGACAGCAACCGCTGGGTCTCCTCGGATTGGCGACCTGCGATCCATGATTCGGACGGCCTGCAGCTGTACACCGGCAACGGCGAGTGGCTGTGGCGGCCGCTGGTCAATCCGCCGGTGGTACGGGTGAACTCGTACCTCGACGACAGCCCGCGCGGCTTTGGCCTCATACAGCGGGATCGCAACTTCGCCGATTACCAGGACGACGGCGTGTTCTATAACCGTCGGCCGAGCGTCTGGGTCGAGCCCAAGGGCAACTGGGGCCACGGCGCCGTCATGCTGGTCGAGATACCGACCAGCGATGAGACTTCGGACAATATCGTGGCGTTCTGGAATCCCGCCGACAAACCTCAGGCCGGCCAGGAGCTGCTGTTCGGCTACCGCCTGTATTGGTGTCGCTACAATCCCGTGCTCTGCAGGCTCGCGCAGGTGGTGGCGACCCGCGATGGCATCGGCGGCATCGTCGGGCAGAAGCGACCCTACTTTTCCTGGCGTTTCGTGGTCGATTTCGCCGGCGGCGACTTCGCGATGCTCGGCGATAATGCGCGCGTGGTTCCGATCATCAGCACGACGCGCGGCCAGATCGAGATCACCTCGGCGCGACCGCTGCACGAGATCGGCGGCTGGCGCGCCATGTTCGATCTGAAGCCGACCGACGACGGCACCGAGCCGATCAACCTGCGGCTGTTTCTGGCTTTGGAGGGACAACCCCTGACCGAGACCTGGATCTATCAGTACACGCCGCCGCCGGCGAGCCAGCGCAAGTTCTGAGGCAGTGCTTCAGCGCCGAAAGATCCGCAGCAGCAGCGACACCACGATGCTCACGATGATCATCGTCGTGAGCGGAAAGTAGAACCGCAATCCCGGCCGCTCGATGATGATATCGCCCGGCAGCCGCCCGATCGGCAGGCGCGACAGCCACGGCCAGCCGAGCCCGAGTACCAGCAGTACCACACCCAGCACGATCAGCAGTCGCCGCACGCACGCCTCCGCGGCAGCCGGGCCGCCACCGCTCAGAGATTGCGGATCAATGCGTCGCCGAACTCGCTGGTCTTGACCTGGGTCGCTCCTTGCATCAGGCGTGCGAAGTCGTAGGTGACGGTCTTCTGGCTGATGGTCCGATCCATCGCCTGCACGACGGCATCCGCGGCCTCGGTCCACCCGAGGTAGCGCAACATCATCTCCCCTGACAGGATCACGGATCCGGGGTTGACCTGATCCAAATCCGCATACTTCGGAGCGGTACCGTGAGTCGCCTCGAACACGGCGTGACCACTGACGTAGTTGATGTTGGCGCCGGGCGCGATACCAATGCCGCCGACCTGCGCAGCGAGGGCGTCGGACAGATAATCACCGTTGAGGTTCATGGTCGCGATGACGTCGAACTCATCGGCGCGCGTCAGCACCTGCTGCAGGGTGATATCGGCGATCGCGTCCTTCATCAGCAGCTTGCCGCTCTTCACCGCCGCCGCTTGCTCGGCGTTCGCCGCGGCCTCACCGGCGGCCGCCTTGGTCCGCTCCCACTGCGCCCAGGTGTATACGCGGCCACCGAAGTCACGCTCCGCGAGCGCGTACGCCCAGCCGCGGAACGCGCCCTCGGTATATTTGAGTATGTTGCCCTTGTGCACGATGGTGACGCTCTTGCGTTCATGGGCGAGCGCATACTCGATCGCCGCCCGCACCAGCCGTTCGGTCCCTGCGCGCGAGATGTTCTTGATGCCGATGCCGCAGTCGGCGGCAAAGCGGATGCGCGCATAGTGTTTGGGAAATGAGCTCTTAAGCAGCTCGAGGAAGCGTGCGTTGTCCTCGGTGCCCGCCTCGAACTCGATGCCGGAGTACAGATCCTCGGTGTTCTCGCGGAAGATCACCATATCGACCTTTTCCGGCGCCTTCACCGGCGAGGGTACGCCCTTGAACCAGCGCACCGGGCGCAGGCACACGTACAGGTCGAGCAACTGGCGCAGCGCGACGTTGAGCGAGCGAATGCCGCCCCCGACCGGCGTGGTAAGCGGACCCTTGATGGCCACCAGATAGTCACGACACGCCTGCACAGTCTCGTCCGGCAGCCAACTGTTGAAGGCGTTGAACGCTTTTTCCCCGGCGTAGACCTCCATCCACTGAATCGCGCGCCGCTCGCCGTAGGCCTTGCGGGCGGCGGCATCCAGCACACGCACACTCGCGCGCCAGATATCGCGCCCGGTGCCGTCGCCCTCGATGAACGGAATGATCGGCCGGTCGGGCACCGCGAGCTTGCCGCCGCGCATGGTGATTTTCTGGCCGCCGCTCGGAACGACCGGCCCGGGAGAGGTCGGATTGGAATGGGTCATCGGAGGTCTCATCGCTGAATAGCTGAGGCGCAAATGTTAGCACAGCGCTGATCGCTGCTCGCCGTGACGGCGCGCTGCGCGCGCAACGTGAGCGATTGCTAGAATCATCGATCGTGGCAAGGACTGTGCGCACAACTCCGGCAGGCGACGGCTTCTGGATGCCCGCGGAGCTCGGCCGGCACGAGCTCTGCTGGATGCTGTGGCCGGAGCGTCCGGACAACTGGCGTCGGCATGCCGAGCCCGCGCAGCGGGCGTTCGCGGCCGTCGCCAGCGCCATCGCGCGCTTCGAGCCGGTGATCGTCGGCGCCTCGGCGGCACAGTACCAGCGCGCGCGCGCGATTCTGCCCGCCGCGGTGCGCGTGATCGAACTGTCGAGCGATGACGCCTGGATGCGCGACACTGGGCCGACTTTCCTGGTTAACCGCAGCGGCGTACGGCGCGGAGTACAGTGGCAGTTCAACGCCTGGGGCGGTCTGTATGAGCAGTTCGAGCGCGACTTACTGGTTGCCGCCAAAGTGCTCGAGCTGATCAATTACGACCGCTATCACGCGCCGCTCATCCTCGAGGGTGGCTCGATCCACGTCGATGGCGAGGGCACGGTGCTGACCACCGAACAGTGTCTGCTCAACCCCAACCGTAACCCGCGTCTCAGCCGTGCTCGCATCGAGGCGTTGCTGTGCGAGTTTCTCGGCGCGCGCCAGGTGATCTGGCTCGGCGCAGGCGTGATTGATGATGAGACGTCGGGTCACATCGATAACCTCGCCTGCTTCGTGCGCCCGGGCGAGGTGTGCCTCACCTGGAGCGATGACGCGCGCGATCCACAGTACCGCGTGTCGGCCGATGCACTCGAGCGCCTGAGCGGCGTGCGCGATGCGCGCGGCCGGCGGCTGCGCGTTCACAAGCTGCCGCATCCCGGTCCGCTGTACATGACCCGACGCGAGGCCGCCGGCATCGGCACGCGGCACGGCATCCGCCCGCTGCACGCGGGTCAGCGCCTCGCGGCCAGTTATATCAATTTCTATCCGGCAAACGGCGCCATCATCTTCCCGCTGCTCGACCCGCGGACGGATGCGCTGGCACGGCGGCAGTTGCGGCGGCTGTTCCCGCGGCGGCAGATCGTCGGCGTAGCAGCGCGGGAGATCCTATTGGGCGGCGGCGGTATCCACTGCATCACGCAGCAGCAGCCCATCAGTCTGCACGCCCATCGGGATGGTGCCGCACGTCGGCGCAGTGCTGCACGTTAGGACAGCCCCGACAGCTCACGCTCGGCCTGCAGCAGCCATTCGCGCTGCATGCGGCGGTAGTAGCGCGGCGCCAGGCGCGCGTGCTCGAGCAACTCCTTCAGTACCCCGCGGGCTTCCTCTTTCTTGCCGCATTCGCGCAGCAGGTGCGCATAGCGCGCCGGCGCCTCGGCGCCGGCGTAGTAGCGCGAGACTGCGGCGTACTCGGCCAGCGCGCGTTCTCGATTCCCCTCGGCTTCCAGGGCGCGCGCATACAGCAGGTGCGCATCGGGCGAGCGAAACTGGGGATTACGTGCATTCAGCTCATCGAGCGTCGTGCGGGCCTCGGCGGCTGCACCCTGCTCGAACTGCGCCCGCGCCAGTCCGAGCAGCAGGTTCGGATCCGAGGCGTACAGGCCCGTGAGCGCCTGGCGGTAGACCTCGATTGCCTCCTGCGGGCGGCCGGCACGCAGCAGCGCCTCGGCGTAGTGCTGGCGGCTGGCGACATCGCCGCTACGGCGTACCTCGGCCTCATAGCGGCGCAAGTCGTATCCGGGGTCGAGCGCCTGCTGCATTCCGCGCAGCGTGCGGCGCGTACCGCTGCCGCCGACCATGCCCGGGAGCAGCTCCACGATGACATAAGCGATCGGTCCGGCGACCGGGAGCAACAGGATCGCCAGGATCCACAGCATGTTGCGCCCGGTGCGGATGCAATGAACGATCAACGCGGCTTGAATGATCAGATGGATGATCAGCGCATAGCTATAGCTCATGCATACAAGCTTAAAGCCTGCGCCATGGTCGCGGTAGCGCCGGCGCCCGTGCGATCGCAACGCCGGTGCGTGCACGGCGATCTGCGCGGTCACGTGCTAAGATCCGAGCGGCGTCGGTGACGGGCCGGCGCGAGTGCATGCGGATAGTGAGAACAACTATGGTGGCGGCGATCGTGCTGGCATGCGCCGCCGTCGACGCCCGAGCCGCTGCACCGTCCACGTCAGCCGCGTTGCCGCCCGCACCCGTTGAGTCAGAAGCTGCATCGCCGGCGCCGCTGGCGCCGCGGGCCTCGACGAGCGCTGCGCCCGCGCACCGCCTGCGCGTCGGCCTGGTGCTCTCCGGCGGCGGGGCGCGCGGGGCGGCGCACATCGGTGTCCTCAAGATGCTCGATCAGCTGCACGTGCCGATCGACGCCATCGCCGGCACCAGCATGGGCGCTGTCGTCGGCGGGCTCTATGCGAGCGGCATGTCGGGACAGCAGATCGAGGATGCAATGGCCTCGGTCGATTGGCAGGTGGCATTTCGGGATCATCCGCCGCGCGATGAGCTTGATTACCGGCGCAAACAAGAGGAGGAGCGTTATCTGGTCAACCTGCCGCTCGGATTACAGGGCAGGAGGCTGGTTATTCCCAAGGGTTTGATCCAGGGCCAGAAGTTGACCGAGACGCTGCGCCAGCTGACGTTGCCGGTCGCGACCATCACCGACTTCGATCACCTGCCAACGGCGTTTCGCGCCATCGCCACCAATCTGGAGACCGGCGCTGTCGCCGTACTCGGCGACGGCGATCTGGCCACCGCGATGCGCGCCAGTATGGCGGTTCCCGGAGTGTTCGCCCCGGTCGAGTATCGTGGGCAGCTGCTGGTGGACGGTGGCATCACCGACTATCTGCCGATCGATATCGCACGCGCCATGGGCGTCGATGTGCTGATCGTCGTCGATTCGGGCTATACGCTGCAGCCGCGCAAGAACCTGGTGTCCCTGCCGGGCATCACACAGCAGATGCTGTCGATCCTGCTGCGCCGGAACATCGAGCGCCAGCTGGCGACACTGACGCAGCAGGATGTGATCGTCAGCCCGAATCTCGGGGATTTCTCCTCCTACGATTTTGTCGACACGCTCAAGATCGTCAACGCGGGTGCGGCGGCGGTGGAGAAGATCGCGACCCGGCTGCGGGCATTCGAGCTGCCCGAAGCGCAATACGCGCAGTATCTCGCGCAGCGCCAGTCGGCGCGCTCGCCGCTACCGGTGGTGCAGTTCGTGCGCGTCGTGCCCGATTCCACCACCTATCAACGCCCGATCGATGATCTGTTCGATGGCTTCAAGGGTCAGGCGCTCAATCCCGAGGCAGTCCAGCACCAGGAGGAGCTGCTCTACGGTCACGGCTTTCTCGAGCTGCTCGACTATCGGCTGCAGCAGGATTCGGGGGGGCAGTACGGCCTCGACTTCACGGCGCTGCGCAATTCGTGGGGTCCGAATTATTTGCGGGTCGGCGTTGCGCTGCAGACCGACTTCAAGGGCAACACGGTGTTCAATGCTGGGGGACGCCTGGACGTCACCGAGATCAACTCGCTCGGTGCCGAGTCGGTGTGGGACGTGCAGGTGGGCACGGCACCGCTGCTCGCCACCGAGTTTTTTCAGCCGCTGTCGAACGTAACGCAATACTTCGTCGCCCCGACGACGCAAGTGGAGGCGCACGACATTCCCCAGGTAGCGAACGGCCGGCAGATCGGAGAGTATCGGGAGCAGAGCTTTGACTATGGTCTCGCCTTCGGGCGCGAGTTCGGCAACTGGGGCGAAATCCGGATCGGTGCCTTGAACCTCATCGGCAACGAGCACGTGAGCCAGGGCGACTTCAACGTGCCGACCCCGAGCTTCAACGTCGATGAATACTTCGCGCGCTTCGGCTTCGACGACCTGGACGACGCCCATTTCCCGCACAGCGGTCAGGCTCTGACGACGCAGCTCAGCTTCGATGCCAACAGCGACGGCCAGGAGGGCAGCGACCTGTTCACCCTCGATTGGCGTATCGCGCACTCGTGGGCGCGCAACACGCTCGGCCTATGGCTCACGGGGGGCAGCACCGTCGGTGGCAGCCAGACCAACGTGCGCACCTATTTTCCGCTGGGCGGCTTCCTGAACCTCTCCGGCGTGCAGACCGACACGCTCGCTGGACCGCAATTTGCGATCGGGCGGCTGATTTACATGCGCAAGATCGGCAACGGCGGCGAGGGGATTCTGGATGTGCCCGCCTATCTCGGGGCCTCGTTCGAGACCGGCAACGTCTGGAGCTCGCGTGCCGACGTGAGTGCAAGCTCGCTGCGCAAGGACGGTGCCGTATTTTTCGGCGCCGACACCTACGTCGGACCGGCGTATTTAGCGGTCGGATACGACCAGTCGGGTTCGGTGGCGCTGTACGTGTTTGTCGGCCGCGCGTTTTGAGCGCAGCGCGCCGAGTCACAGGCTAGAGGCCGCGGCTGGCGGCGAGGTTCTCAATCTTCTCGAACTGCAGCGCGGGCTTATCGCCGATGCGGGAGTATTCGTGCCTGCGGCTCATGTCCGTCAGCGCGCCGTCACGCTCGACCGCGGTGGCGAACCAATGGATGCGATGCCAATCCGCGCCCATAATCTTGCTGAACGGGTCGCCCGGGCGAAGGCTGACGCGGATGCCGTAGGGCTTGGGGCCCTGGGTCACCGGGCGGCGCAGATTGTGCGAATGAACGATGGGGGTCGTGGCGAGCATGGGGCTTTTCCTGCCGGTGAAGCTGGATTCAGTTGGGCGCGAATTCTAGCGGCGATTACGCTTGAAGCGAGAGGTGCACGATGCAAATTCCTGAAATGCATTTCGTCAACGGTCATCGTATCCAGCCACCGTTTCCCGCCGGCATCGAGCGCGCGCTGTTCGGCATGGGCTGTTTCTGGGGGGCGGAGAAGACCTTCTGGCAGCTGCCCGGTGTGTACGCGACCGCGGTTGGCTATGCCGGTGGGCACACGTCGAATCCGACTTATCGTCAGGTCTGCAGCGGCACCACGGGCCACGCCGAGGTGGTGCTCGTGCTCTATGACCCGAAGCGGATCCGCTACGAGGATCTGCTGCGCACTTTCTGGGAACAGCACGATCCAACCCAGGGCATGCGCCAAGGCAACGACCTCGGGGCGCAGTACCGCTCCGCGATCTATACCTTCAGCCCCGAGCAACAGGCTGCAGCCGAGGAGTCGCGCCGGGCGTTTCAACGCAGCTTGAGTCAAGCCGGCTACGGAGCCATCACCACCGAGATCCGCTCGGCGCCGCCGTTCTACTATGCCGAGGACTATCACCAGCAGTATCTGGCGAAGAATCCCGATGGGTATTGCGGGATTGGCGGGTGTGGGGTGCCCTTTAAAGTCGCGGAGTTACAAGAGGGTCAGAAGGCGTAAGGGCAGATGTGACCCTGTTTCCTGCGGGGAGACAGAGGGTTACAGGCGCGGGATCGAAGACCTTGCGGATTTCTGCAGGAAAATGCACGCTGATTTCGGCGCCGAAGTCTACCGGAAACGTACCGGTGTTTCGGCCTTAGGAAAGTCTGCGGCTAAGGGCTATCTTTACGCGCCGTTGCCCGACGCGTTGTAGAAGGGTGTGGTGCTTCGTAATCCAAGAGAGCGCATGGACGCCGGCTGATCCGGCGTAGCGGCCGGCTAATGCGGGTGTTTGGAGAGGAGAGAATCTTGCGCCTTAGCGCCGCCGCATACGCTTTCTTAGCTCTGGTTTCATCAAACGCTGAATCGCAGGTCGCGCCCGCCCCAGAGACCCACGGCATCGTGGTCGCCAACATGGACCGCTCGGTTAAGCCAGGGGACGATTTCTACCACTTCGCCAACGGCGATTGGATCAAGCGCACCGAAATTCCGCCTGATCGCAGTTACATTGGAGTCATCGACTCCCTAATCGATCTGAGCCAAAAGCGTGTCGCTCGGCTCATCGAAGAAGCAGCCAAAGCCAACCCGCCTGCTGGTTCCAATACCCGCAAAATTGCCGACCTCTACCATTCCTACATGGACGAGGCCGCCATCGAAGCCAAAGGCGTCGCCCCGCTCCGTCCACAGCTCGACGCCATTGCGGCTGTCCGCGACAAGCACGAACTGGCGCGGGTTTTGGGCGAGAGTCTCCGGGCGGATGTCGATGCCCTGAACTGCGGCTGCTTTCATACCCCGAACCTTTTCGGGCTGTGGGTCGCACCCAGCTTTAACGACCCCGAGCACTATGCCGCCTACCTGATGCAAGGCGGCCTGGAAATGCCCGACCGCGAATACTACCTTTCCGACAGCGCGAGCATGCGCGACATCCGCGCCAAATTTCAGACGCACGTTTCAGCCATGCTGAAGCTGGCTGGATTCGCCGACACGGACCTCCGCGCCCAGCGCATCGTCGAACTGGAGCACGCCATCGCCGAAAAACACATTCCGTTGGCGGATCAGCACGACACCTACAAGGCAAACAACCCTTGGAGACAAGCCGACTTCGCCGCCAACGCCCCCGGCCTCGACTGGGCCGCGTACTTTCACGGCGCCGGTCTCAGCGGCCAGGCCAACCTCATCGTCTGGGAGCCCTCAGCCTTCACCGGAGAGTCCGCGCTCGTCGCCTCCACGGCGCTCGACACATGGAAAGACTGGCTGGCCTTCCACTTGATTGAGGACTACGCCGACGTTCTGCCCAAAGCCTTGGCCGACGAGCACTTCGCCTTCTTCGGCAAGACCCTCTCCGGCACACCGGGACAGCGGCCGCGCTGGCAGCGCGGCGTCGCACTGGTCAGCGACCCGGACAGAGGCGCAGCCAATACCCTTGCAGGCCGGGGCGTGCTCGGCGACGCTGTCGGAAAGATCTACGCGCAGCGCTACTTCTCACCCGAGACCAAGGCCCAGATCCAAGCCATGGTCGCGAGCATCATTGCCGCTTACCGGCGCCGAATTGAGGCTCTCTCCTGGATGGATCCTGCGACCAAGGCCGAAGCCCAAGCGAAGCTCGCCACTCTCTATGTGGGAATCGGTTACCCGGAGACCTGGCTCGACTACTCCTCCTACGAAGTCAAGGCGGACGACGTCTTCGGCAACCTCTGGCGCGGCGGCCTGTTTGATTACCACCGCCTCGTCGCCCGTCTCGGCCATCCCGTGGATCGCAGAGAGTGGGGCGAGGAGCCGCAGACCGTCGATGCCACCGAACTACCCCTGCAAAACGCGCTCAACTTTCCCGCCGGATATCTCGAACCGCCAAAGTTCGACCCGCAGGCTCCCGCGGCAGTGAACTACGGGGCCATTGGCAGTGTCATCGGGCACGAGATCAGCCATACCTTTGACACCGAAGGCAGCGCGTTCGATCCCACGGGGCGTATGCGCAACTGGTGGAAACCCGCCGACCTGGCGCATTTCAACGCGGCCGCCGCCAGACTCACCGCGCAGTACGACACGTACAAACCCGTTGCCGATCTCGCAGTGAATGGTAAGCAGACGCTTGATGAGAACATCGCCGACCTCGGCGGCATTTCCGCAAGCTACGATGCGTACCGCGCCTCCCTCGCGGGCAAGCCCGCTCCCGTCCAGAACGGCCTCTCCGGCGACCAGCAGTTCTTCCTCGGCTTCGCACAATCCCGGGCATCAAAGTCGACTGAGGCTTCTCTCCGCGAGCAGTTGATGACCGACGACCACTCCCCCGAAGAGTTTCGGATAGACACAGTGCGTAACCTCGACGCCTGGTACGCGGCATTCGATGTGAAACCCGGCGACAAGCTCTATCTCGCCCCGGCCGACCGCGTTCGAATTTGGTGACTTGACCGAGTCACGACGGGCTGGCGAGAGTCACGCTCGGCCATTGCTCGACTCGGACTGACGCTTGGTCTACGCACAGCAGCGCTGAGGCAACCCTCCAGGAGCGGGCTTTCTTACCTGCTTGGTCGATCTGAGGGAACTACGCTCAAATAGTGATGCTTGACGATACTAACGAGCAGCGTTACTATATGGTGTGATCAAGTCCTTTCGAGGCAAGGAGGCTGAGAGGGTCTGGAGTCGCGAGTACTCCAAGCGGATTCCGCGCTATATTCAAGAGCGGGCGCTGATGAAGTTGCAGCAGCTGAACGCGGCTGGAGACCTAAAGGACCTTTCGATTCCAAGCTCGAATCAGCTCGAGGCTCTGAAGGGCGATCGGAAGGGCGATCACAGCATCCGGATTAACAAGCAGTGGCGGATCTGTTTCAGGTGGCGTGACGGTCATGCCTTTGAAGTCGAGATCGTCGATTATCACTAGGCGGGAATAGGGTTATGGCAGCACGAAAGATCAAGCTTACGCATCCGGGCAAGATTCTCCGGGAGGAGTTCATGGAGCCAATAGGCCTGAGTGCGTATGCAGTGGCTAAGGCCCTGGACGTTCCGCTGCCTCGCGTAAACGACATCGTTCGCGAGAAGCGCTCGATCTCGCCAGAAATGGCCGTGCTGCTTTCGGCGTATTTTGGTACTTCGGACGGCTATTGGATCAATTTGCAGGCGCACTTTGACCTGGAAATGGCCAAAGACAGGGTCGGCAAACAGGCCGCCCGGATCAGCCCGCATCCTCACGGTGCAGACGGCAGCTTGCAGCCCGTCTGAGGCCAGTGCGCGTCTACCGGTGGAACGACTGCACGGTCTACCGGAAGTCGACCGGGCCGTAGCGCGAGCGGATCTAACTCCGTGGCGTCTGTGGGATTTCCACGTATCGGGCGTACTATCACCAGCAGTACCTCGCGGAGAATCCGGGAGGGTACTGCCCGGATCACTCATGTGGGGTGACGTTTAAATCTGCGGAGTTACGAGAGGGCGAGAAGGCGTAGTCGAAGCTACAGCGAGGGTTTCAACAGGAAGTCAGGCGGTTAGATGCCTCCAGAGCCGAAAGCCTGGGTGTTCTTGCCGGAAAACAGCAGCTGTTTTCGACGCCGAAGTCTACCGGAAGTCTACCGTCGACCGCGGCTCAGGATAGTCCGCGGTGAAGGTAACGAACACGATTGTAGTAGCTACGATGTGTAGCTACAATAGTCCATGTTTACGTGGGATGAGGCGAAGCGCCTAGGGAATCTTCGTAAACATGGCATCGATTTTCGCGATGCACCGAAGATCTTTCGCGGATTCACGCTCACGGCAGAGGACGATCGCGAATTCTACGGTGAGCGGCGTTTCCTCACGCTGGGGCTGCTCGAGGATCAAGTCGTCTCGGTCTCCCACACTGAGCGTGGTGAGGTCATTCGTATTATTTCGATTCGTAAGGCTACGAAACATGAAGCGCGCTTCTACTTCTCGCAAATCACAGACTGATCTGCGTCGCGTCAGACAAACGACGGATGCGAACATGGTAAGGGACGGCGATGCGCCGGAGTGGACGCCCGAGATGTTCGCCCGCGCCGTGGCGCGCAAGGGACTGAAGCCCGTTTCCAAGAAGGCGCTACTATCGCTTCGTATCGATGCGGACGTCATTGAGTGGTTCAAGTCGCAAGGTGCGGGGTATCAGTCGAGAATGAACGCATTGCTGAGAGCGTACATGGAAGCGCACAAGTAAAAATCACCGGGTGAATCAACATGTACTTTGATGTTAATTTGAACGACCAGAAGCTTGGCTCCGGTCGCTAACGCATCGCCGACGAATGACGACGCCTTCGTTTCACCGCCGCCACTCGGGGCATAGATGAACTGAGCCCTGCGACAAGAAGTCGTAGAGCGACAGCAACATCCTCGGACGTTGCCGGCCCTAGCCGGCCGCTGAGTTCTATCGTCGCCAGTCCTTGCGCCATCGCTCGACAAGCCAGCGTCGCGGCGACGGCATGTTTTGGCGTTATCCCGGCAACGCGCTTGGCCAAGACCTCGTAACTACCCCGCACTGCGTCCGTGTCTGCCCGTCCGTATTCGTGGCTATACATCAACCGGAACAGTGCGGGGTTCGCGCGAGCGAAATCAATGAATGCCATTCCTTGAGCAAACAGCGCCTGGCGGGCCTCGGGCTTTCTGTCTGCGGCAGCAAGGGCGTCTCGCAAAATTACAAATCCATAACTTGCAACAGAGGACAGCAGTGCCGCCTTGTCCGCGAAGTGTCGATACGGGGCCATTGCCGAGACGCCCGCCTCGCGGGCGACGCTCCGCAGGCTGGGCTCGGCCCCGCCAGCTTCCAGTAGCTTGAGCGCAGCCTCGATCAGGGTCTTTCGAAGTCCGGGGGTGGCGTCCACTTGACGTTCCGTTGTTTACGGTGTAAACAGCATACGGTGTTTACAATGTAAACGCCAAGAGACTTCCACTTGCCGGGAATCGCCATGAGAACCGCAAACACCATCCTTGGCCCCATCTACGTCGACGATCAGGGAAGCGTCGGTGAACCAGTTGCAGTGCTCTGGCCCAGCCTGTTTACCGATCACCGCATGTGGGATCGGCAGGTCGCAGCCTTACGAGCTGTGGGTTGGCGCACGTTGGCCTTGGACCCGCCGGGTCACGGCCAGAGTCCTGGTCCGGGACACCCCTTTAAAATGGACGAATGTGCGGAGGCGGCGGTTCAGGTGCTCGACGCACTGGGCGTGCTCGAGCCGGTGGTCGTGCTCGGAACGTCGTGGGGCGGCATGATCGCGCCCCGTATTGCGTTGCGAGTGCCGGATCGGATTCGAGGCATGGTGTTGTTTAACACCACGGCGGAGAGGGCGACAGCGTATGACCGAATGATGAATACGCTGCTCACCAAAATGCTTGCGATTGGCGCACTCGACACGTTGGTCAATCGCATGAACGTGTCCTTGATTTTTTCACCCGAGACCCGGCGCTCGAAACCGGAACTCGGAGTCGAGCTTTGCAAGAACTATCGTTCGTGGAACCGCCGCGAAGTCATAAACACTGTGCGATCAGTACTAGTGGACCGGGATTCCACTCTCGACGCGCTTCATAACGTGAAGCCCCCGGCACTTGTCGTATCGGGTAAGGAAGACACGATTCTCCCGTCTAGCCATAGCCGTCGAATCGCAGAGCGGTTGCCAAATGCCCGGCATGTAGAAGTTGCTGGCGCAGCGCATCTTGTGCCGCTGGAGGAGCCCGATGCGGCGAACAAGCTAATTCTCGATTTTCTTCGGTCTGTCGGGCATTGACCGTGGTCATGCTGCTGCTGGCGGTCATCTCCTTCGTCGGGACGCATCTAGCGCGCGGGGAGTGGATCGGCGTGGCCAGAAACTCGACATCGTCTTCTCGGCCGACCCAAAGGCAGGTGTACCGCTGGATCGATGTAGAGGTCGACTGAAAGTCGACCGGTAGAGGCCTACCGCAGCAATAAATGTGGGGATTCTGTGGGATTTCCACGTATCGCGCGTACTATCACCAGCAGTACCTCGCGAAGAATCCGGGCGGGTATTGCCCGGATCACTCGTGCGGGGTCTCGTTTAAATCTGCGGAGTTAGAGGTGGGGGAGGGGGCGTAGCGCGAGCTACACCGAGGGGTCTACAAAGGTGCGAGGTTCCCGTATTGGAACCCCCGCATCATTACTGGCCCGGTATTGCCGGTCGGCGCATAAGCCTGACGGCAGATAAGCAACAGTCCGGGCGAAAATACCTCGACGTGGCAGTACATGTTGACGACGGGGACGGCGTCGTTGGCACGCATCACGCAAGTCTTGCCGGCAGTAACTTTGGAGTCGCCGGCGCTAGCCCGCGCCAGTCCCGGCAATCTGGAGCCCTTGGCCTGCAAGTAGCATGGGCTCGGGCCGGGCGCCTCGTTCAAGAATGATTTGCTGGACGCGATAGCCATGAGGGCCCGGACCTACCGCTTAGTGGCGGCAGCCGGCTGGCCCAGCCTGTCGGCGAGCCACAGCTTGATTAGTGACTGACGTGTCACGCCGAGTCGCCGTGCTTCACGATCGAGGGAATCC
>JASHTF010000319.1 GCA_030040715.1 Gammaproteobacteria bacterium
AGCGGCGTACCGGCCACGCTCGCGATGTTGCGCGGCGTGCAGGCTCGGCCGCTGCAGAGTGGTGCCGGGCAGCTTGCACTCGCGGATCTGGCGCTCGACGGCTGGAACTATCGCGAAGCGCTGCAGTACGCGCAGCGCGCGCTTGATCAGGGCGCCGAGCGCGCCTCGGCCCAGGTCGTGCTGGCGCGCGCGCATGCAGGTCTCGGTGAGGCGCAGGCCGCGGTCGCGGCCGCGTCGGCCGCACGCGCGGCCGATCCCAAGGAGGACAGCTTCGCGGACGTCGACGTGTTGCTCATGCTGGGCCGCAACGATGAGGCTCGGCAGGCACTCGACACGCTGGCGCAGAACTCGGCGCTCAAGCCGCAGGTAGAGCGGCGGTTGGGACTGCTGGCGTTCAGCTCGGGCCAGTACGATGAGGCCTCGCGCTCGTTCTCACAGCTGTTGGCCGATCACGATTCCTCCGCGATCGCCGTGTACTACCTGGCCGCGATCGCCGAGCGGCGTGACGATGTGAGCACCGCGCTGCGCGGCTATCAGCTCCTCGCCGGTACTGCCCTCGAGTCGGCGGCGCGCATGCGCGCGGCGACGCTGCTCTATAAGCACGGCCATCGACCCGAGGCGCTGCGGCTGCTCGCTGCGGCGAACGATGCCACGCCGGCACAGCGAGTGGAGGCGGAGATCGCGCAATCCGAACTGCTGTCCGATGGCGGCGAGGCGGAGCAAGCGGTCGCGCGTCTGGAGGATGCACTGGCGCGCTCGCCGGGGCATCCGGACCTGCTGTACCAGAAGGCGATCGTATTGGAGAAGGCCGGGCACACCGACGCCGCGATCGCACAGCTGGAGCTGCTCTACAAGCAGCGTCCCGATGACAGCGCGATTGCCAATGCGCTCGGATTCATCCTCGCCGATCACAGCCGCGATCTCGGGCGGGCGCAGCGCCTGATCAGTGCCGCCCTCAAGAGCGAGCCGGACAATCCCGCGATCCTCGACAGTCTCGGCTGGCTGGCCTATCGGCGCGGCACGCCGCGCGTGGCTGAGCCGCTGCTCGATCGCGCCTTCCGTCTCGATCAGGACGCCGAAATCGGTGCGCATTGGGGCGAGGTGCTGTGGGCGCTCGGGGAAAAAGCCAAGGCGCGCGAAGCTTGGAGTCGTGCTTTGGTGGCTGACCCTGACAACGCCGCAGTGAAAGCCGCCGAAGACCGCGCCGGAACCCCGCAAGTGCTCACACCTGGAACCGGCACGTCGATCTGAGTCCACCGCTCGTGCGCTCTCGCGTCACCGGCCGAACGGTCGGCCCGGCCGCTGCGTGGGCGCCGGGGTCGCTGTTGGCCGTAGCGCTGCTGCTCAGTGCCTGCGCGACGCACCCGCCGCATCCGCTGCCGCAGGCGCTGCCCTGGGCGCAGCGGTTACGCGCGCTGCAGTCCATCCAGCAGTTCGAGCTCAGCGGGCGAATGTCCGCGATCAACGGCACGCAGGCTGTCACCGCCGGCGTGCGCTGGCGGCAGCGTAACGACGACGCGGTGATTGATCTGAGCGGGCCCCTCGGGCTCGGCGCCGCGCATATTGAACAGACCGCCTCCACGCTGAGCGTAACAAGCGGTCAGGGTGTGATCTATCAAGGGCCTACCGCGAACGACCGGGTTGCGGCGACGCTCGGTTTCGATCCGCCGCTGCGCAGCCTGCGCTACTGGATCGTCGGTGCCAGCGATCCCTCGCCGCTCACCGAGGAGTCCATCGACGCCGAGCAGCGCCTCACGCATCTGCTGCAGCAGGGTTGGCGGGTCGACTACGAGCAATACACGCGGGTGCAGAATCAGTGGTTGCCGCAGCGCCTGAGTGTCGCGCGCGGCTCGTGGCGATTGCGTCTGGTCATCAACAGCTGGCAGCTTACGAGCCATGACGCCGACCCATGATGCTGCACTGACGTGGTGGCCGGCGCCCGCCAAGTTGAATCTGTTCCTGCACGTAACCGGTCGCTACCCGGACGGCTATCACGCGTTGCAGACGCTGTTTCAACTGGTCGATCGATGCGATCGGATCGGAGTGGCGCTGCGCGCGGACGACCGCATCGAGCGCTGCGCCGGGATGGCGCAGGTGGCCCCCGACGATGATCTGACGGTGCGTGCTGCGCGCGCGCTGCAGCGGCATGCCGGCGTACGGCGCGGCGCCGATCTCCACGTCATCAAGCGCATCCCGGCGGGGGGAGGGCTCGGCGGAGGCAGCTCCGATGCGGCTACGGTGCTGCTGGCGCTCAATCTGCTGTGGCAAACAGGGCTCGGGCTCGAGCAGCTCGCTCGCCTCGGGCTCACGCTGGGTGCAGACGTGCCGGTGTTTATCCACGGTCGCAGCGCCTGGGCCGAAGGTCGGGGCGAGCGTCTCGCGGCGCTCGAGCTGCCGCCGCGTTGGTATCTGGTGATCCACCCCGGGGTCGCGGTAAGCACCGCCGAGATCTTCCAGGCCTCTGAGTTGACGAGGAATTCTCCCGTCATCGCGATGCGTGACTTTGCGCCGGAGCGGGTCGGCAACGTCTGCGAGCCGCTGGTGCGGGCGCGTTATCCGCAGGTCGCCGAGGCGCTCGACTGGCTGGACGGGCAGCTCGCTGCGCTCCCCGCCCACGCACGAGCGCGCATGAGCGGTACCGGAAGCTGCGTATTCGCGCCGTTCGAGCGGCCGGAGCAGGCCGAGCGGATCGCCGCACGCGTGCCGGATCAATGGAGCTGCTTCGTCACCGCGGGCATCGATCGATCGCCGTTGCATGAGCTGCTGCAGCGATGGCCCTTGCAGTAGCACTCACTTGTATCAGCATAATGCGGGGTGAGGCCTGACGGGAGGATAGGGACGTCGCGGGACGAGTGGGGTGTAGCCAAGTGGTAAGGCAGCGGGTTTTGATCCCGCCATACGGAGGTTCGAATCCTCCCACCCCAGCCAGATTCTTAGCCGTCGATGAAGGGGGATCGATGCGGGTATCGAGAAGGCCGTCGATAGGCGTATCGAGCGGAGCCGCGTTGTTTGCGGCTGCCTGCCTCATGGCTGGCGCTGCGGCGCCTGCGGCCGGCGGTCCATCGCGGCAAGATCCGCATAGCCGCGCTTTGGCAGCGGGATACAAAGCGGCGTTCGTCTGCAGCGGCGTGTTTGATGCCGGCCAGACACCCAAGCAAATTGCCGCCGACGACCTCGAAGGAATCTATGCGCAGTACCAGGAGCTGGTAGGCAGCTTGCCGGAGGCCGAGGTCGACCGGGTCAAGCACGTCGTGAGCGTCGCTTTCGATCACACGCTGCCACCCCGGATTTCTGCATGGCGGCCCGGTCTGGGCTGCACCGAGCTGCCCATTGGCGCGGGTCCGGAGATGGTGTCAATGCTGCCGCGGCTGCGCGCGGCGCGCCCGCCGGGCGATATGGATGCGCGTCCGTGGCCCGACGGCGATATCGGAGCCTCATCCGCCGCGACGCCGCCCGCCGCGCTGTCCGAGGTCGTCGCCAAGCTGTTCGATGGGCACACCTATGGTGCCGGGACGAAAACAACGGCGGTCATCGTCATCAGGGACGGGAAAATTCTCGCGGAGCGCTACCGCGCCGGCTACGACCTGCACACTCCGCAGCGCACCTGGTCGGTCGCCAAGAGCATTACCGCGACCGTGATTGGCCGCGCCGTTCAATTGGGTTTGATGAAGGTGGATGCGCCGGCCAATATTCCCGAGTGGAAGCATCCGGGCGACCCGCGCGCTGCGATTACGCTGGCAACCCTGATGCACATGAACAGCGGTCTGTGGACCAACGGTCCCGGCAACCGCACCGACGAGGTCTACCTCGGCGGAGGCTCGGTGACCCAATGGGCCACCGCCATGCCGTTGGAGGCGGCCCCGGGGACGCGCTTCTGGTACTCCAACGACGACGCGCTGCTGGCCGCGCGCAGCGTGCGCGCGACACTCGGCGACGGTCAGGCAGCCATAGACTTCCCGTTCACGGAGCTGTTTTGGCGCATCGGCATGTTCCACACGACGCCGGAGACCGACTGGCAGGGCAACTACGTTTTGTCGAGTCAGGTCTGGACCACGGCGCGGGATATCGCGCGCATGGCGCTGCTCTATCTCAACGACGGCGTCTGGAACGGTCAGCGTCTATTGCCGCCAGGCTGGTCAAAATTCGTCGCCACGCCTGGGGCTGCTCAGCCGCCGAAGGGCGCAGGTTATGGCGCTTTCTTCTGGCTCTACGGGCCGGATCAGGGGCTGCCGCAGGGGACCTACCTGATGAACGGCAATCGCGGGCAATACGTTTTCATCGTGCCGGCCAAAAACGTGATCATCGTGCGGCGAGGTTTCGACGCCGATAATGGCGGCAACTTCGACATCGCCCGCTATGGCCGTGACATTCTCGCGGCGCTGAAATAATCCATCGCCGCCTGCACGCCGCTCGCTGCAAGCGCCACACCGACTTGCTTGAGGCCCATTTCGCAGCCGGCGAGCGTCGCCAGCAAGGTGAGATCGTTGCTGCTGCCGAGATGACCAATGCGGAACATGCGGCCTTTCAACTTGCCCAGTCCGGTACCGAGCGACAGGTCGAACCGCTCATGGATCAGGCGCCGCACGGCATCGGCGTCGACACCGCCGGGCACGATCACGCCGGTGAGAGCGGGTGAGTAGCGCGCGGGGTCGGCGCATTGGATGGGTAGCCCCCAGGCGCTGACCGCAGCACGCACGCCGCCGCCCCAGCGCTGGTGGCGCGCGAATACATGCTCCAGGCCCTCGGTCTGCAGCATCTCCAGTGACTCGGACAAGCCATAGAGGAGGTTAGTGCTGGGCGTGTACGGCCAATAGCCGTCCTTATTCATCGCGATCATCTCATCCCAGGCCCAGAACGCACGCGGGAGCGTCGCGGTTTTCATCACATCCAATGCGCGCGGCGACAGCGCATTGAAGCTGATGCCCGGGGGTAGCATCAGGCCCTTCTGCGAGCCGCCGACGGCGACATCGACGCCCCATTCGTCGTGGCGGTAATCAGCGCAGGCGAGGCCGGAAATGGTGTCGACCATCAATAAAGCGGGGTGTCGGGCTGCGTCCACGGCGCTGCGCACCGCGGCGATATCCGAGGTTACGCCGGTGGACGTTTCGTTGTGGACGACGCAGACCGCCTTGATCCTATGGTGGGGATCGCGGCGCAGCCGCTCCTCGATCAATTGCGGCTGCACCCCACGCCGCCACCCCGGTGCTTGCGGCAGATACGCGTCCTCGCCCTGCCAGCTGAGCAGTTCGGTGGAGAGTCCCAGGCGCATCGCCATCCTGGCCCAGAGCGAGGCGAAGTGGCCGGTCTCGTACATCAGCACCTGATCGCCGGGACTGAGGGTATTGCACAGGGCTGCCTCCCAAGCGCCGGTACCCGAAGCCGCGTAGACGATCACGGGATGACGGGTTTTGAACACCGCCTGCAGACCCGATAGTACGCTGAGACCCAAGCGCGCAAATTCCGGTCCGCGATGATCGATCGTAGGCAGGCTGATCGCGCGCAGGATTCGGTCGGGGACGGGGCTAGGGCCAGGAACCTGTAAAAAGTGGCGGCCGCTCGGATGAAAATCGAGATTGAGCATGGGCTGTCTCGGCTATGGTGTCGGCAGTGATCGCTTCAGTCTTGCAAAAATAGATTTGGAACTCAAAACGACGGGAGCACCTGCATGCAACCACGATTTTCGTTAGAGACCGATGACATCAAGGCGCTGCTCGAAGCGGCGCGCGCCGAAGCCGCCGAGAATCACTGGGAGGTGTCGATTGCAGCGGTGGACGATGGCGGACATCTGCTGGGCTTCCTGCGTCTGACCGGGGCAACGCCGCTGTCGGCGAGGATCGCGCTCGGAAAAGCGCGCACCGCGGCGCTATCGCGCCGCGAATCGAAGTTCTACGAGGAGGCCATCAAGGGTGGCCGCAACGCATTTTTATCGGTTGCGGATTTGACGATGCTCGAAGGCGGTGTCCCGGTCATCGTCGCCGGTCAGTGCGTCGCCGCGGTGGGCGTATCGGGAGTCAAGTCGGACCAGGATGCGCAGGTCGCGGTCGCCGGCGTCAAGGCACTACTGGCACGGCAACCGCGGTCGTGACGCCCGGCGGGCGGGCGGCGGTTAGTCCATGCAAGTGATTGAAATATAATAGATTGAGATTCGAGGGCGGTTGGCCAGGAGGGTGTAGCCGGCGCTGGGCACGACGCCGGCCCTTACCGGCGGTCTGGGGAGCGGCGCGAGCCCTGAATTCGAGGCCGACGGAGAGGGCCATCGTGTATCATCCGCCGCCGCATCCGGGGCCGGCGCGCAGGCCCAAAGCAGCGGGCTTGACCTGCCGTACGGAAGGACTGATCGAGCGTGGACGCAGAAACCCTGGCACTGTTCAGCGGCAACGCCAATCCGCAGTTGGCGCAGGAGATCGCGCGCCACTTGCACCTGCCCGTCGGGCGCGCGAGCGTCGGCCGCTTCAGCGACGGCGAGGTCAACGTCGAGATCAATGAGAATGTGCGCGGACGCGATGTGTTCATCGTGCAGCCGACCTGTCCGCCGACGAACGACAATCTGATGGAGCTGCTGGTGATGGTGGACGCATGCCAGCGCGCATCCGCGCGGCGCATCACCGCGGTAGTGCCGTATTTCGGTTACGCGCGCCAGGATCGGCGGCCGCGGGCGACGCGCTCGGCGATCACCGCCAAGCTGGTTGCCGACATGATCGGCAATGCCGGTGTCGATCGGCTGCTGACGCTCGATCTACATTCCGATCAGATCCAGGGGTTCTTTGCGATTCCGGTCGACAACGTGTACGGCTCCCCGGTGCTGCTCGGCGACATGTGGCGGCAGCGGCATGCAAACCTGATCGTCGTGTCGCCGGATGTGGGCGGCGTGGCACGCGCGCGCGCGTTCGCCAAGCGGCTGGATGACGCCGAGCTGGCCATCATCGACAAGCGGCGGCCGCGACCAAACGAGTCCAAGGTGATGAACGTCATCGGTGAGGTCAGCGGCAAGACCTGCGTGCTGGTCGACGACATGGTCGACACCGCCGGGACGCTATGCCTCGCGGCGCAGGCGCTCAAGGACGAAGGGGCGACCAAGGTGGTCGCGTATGCAACGCACGCCGTGCTCTCGGGCGGCGCGGTCGAGCGCATCAGCGACTCGGCGCTCGATGAGCTGGTGGTCACCGACACGATCCCGCTGTCGGAGCAGGCGCGTGCCTGCGGCCGCATCCGCCAGCTGTCGGTCGCATCGCTGCTCGCCGAGACCATCCGTCGCATCTGCGATGAGGCCTCGGTGAGCTCGCTGTACATCGACTGAGGCTGTCAAGCAATGGCGTGCCGAGTGGCGCGCAAGGTGTGGTGCGGACACTGGTCGCGGTGTCGGCGCCGGTCAATCGATAGGAGTGTTTCAATGCAAACCAAGTTTCAAGTCGGCGCGGATTCGCGTCACGATCGGGGCAAGGGTGCGAGCCGCCGCCTGCGTCGTGCCGGTAAGGTCCCCGCCATCCTGTATGGCGGCAAGGGCGAGCCCACGAATATGGTGCTCGACCATCAGCAGCTGCTGACGCTGATCGACAACGAGCGCTTCTACTGCTCGATCATCAGCGTCAACCTTGACTCCCAGCCGCAGCCGGCGATCGTGCGCGACGTGCAGATGCACCCGGCGCGTAACGCCGTGGTGCACGTGGATCTGCAGCGCGTGAGCGAGAACGAGCGCTTGAAGATTCGTTTGCCGATCCACTTCAAAGGTGCGGCGGTCGCTCCCGGCGTCAAGAATCAGGGCGGCATCGTGCATCATCTGATGCAGCAGATCGAGATCAGCTGCCTGCCCGCGGATCTGCCGGAATTCCTCGAGCTCGACGTGTCCAACATGGAACTCAACGACACGTTGTTCCTGGCCGACGTGCCGTTGCCGCAGGGCGTGAGCGCGCCGCAGCTCAAGCACGCTAATCCGCCCGTGGTCACGGTGCACAGTCCGCGCGTGGCCGAGATCGAGGAGGAGACGGCTGCAGCGGCGGCTCCGACCGCGGAAGGTGCAGTGCCGGCGGCGGGTGCTG
>JASHTF010000035.1 GCA_030040715.1 Gammaproteobacteria bacterium
CATGGAAGAATTGCGTCATTGCACGACTGGCACGAGCACGCGTAGTGGCAAGGTCGACTTGCCGGGTGGTCCAACAATTATTGGACACTTTACGTCCGTGTCATTCGTGCCATCGACCACTTCCCGCGTGATGCGCGAAGCCGAGCATCAAGATGCAGCGTGACCGTCACCGCACTACACTGGGTCCGGACGAGGTCGACACCGCCCTTTCCCCGCCCTTCCTCCCGTAAACAAAATCACGCCCCGAGGCATACAGGTGCGATCATGCGTCGTCAGCGATTGGTATCGGCCAGCATCGCGTTCTGCTGTGTTCTTCTCGGCTTCAAAGTGTTTGCTGCTGACGAGTCGTCCGGTGCGCAAGTCGCGAGCAGCGATGGTGGCACGACGGTGAAGGAACAGGGGGCGCTGCAGGCGGGGGTAGAGGCTGTCATTTACGGTCTGCCGCTCGTGATGATGGATCTCACGATGCAGAACTTCAGGAACACGCCACCTCCCAGAGGCGCGCCCGTGAACCAATTTCTTCACGAGAGGGTATTTCCCACGGCCTCTTTCAAGCAGGTCGTCCGCGTCAATGTCGATACGCTCTATTCATCGGCATTTCTGGATCTGTCGAAGGAACCGCTGGTGCTGTCGGTTCCGGACACTCGCGGGCGTTACTATCTCATGCCGTTGATGGATGCATGGACGAATGTATTTGCTACGCCGGGCACCCGGACGACGGGCAGCGGTACGGGCAGCTTTGTGATCGCAGGACCTGACTGGACCGGAACTGCACCCGCCGGACTGCAGGTGCTGAGGTCGCCGACCAACATGGTATGGCTACTGGGCCGTACTGAGACCAACGGTCCACGGGACTACCCAGCGATCCATGCGATTCAGGACGGATACAAGCTGGTGCCGCTCTCCAAGTTCGGGTCCGCATATACGCCACCGATTGTCGCGGGGGATCCTAACTTCGATGCGAGAACGCCGCCCGTCGAGAAACTTGAGAACATGAGTGCGGCACGCTATTTCGACACGCTGGCGCGCCTGCTGAAATCAAACCCACCTCCGCAGGCGGATGCTGCTGTCATAGCCCAGCTGGCTCATATCGGTATTGTGCCGGGTGAGCCATTCGATCCTTCGCATCTTGACCCGGCTGTCGCCAAGGGGCTTCAGGGCTCGGTGTCGGTGGCGCTACAGAAATTGCAGGAGGCAGTAACGCAGCAGATGGGGACTTCCGAGAACGGTTGGCGCATACCGCCAATGACATTAGGGCAATTCGGAACCAACTACCGCATCCGAGCCATCGTTACTTGGATCGCCTTCGGCGCGAATCTACCTGCGGATGCTGTGTATCCGACGACCTATGTCGACGGCGACGGAAAGCCTCTCAACGGATCGAATGACTACACCCTCCACTTCGACAAGGAGAAAGCGCCGCCAGTCAACGCCTTCTGGTCCGTCACGCTGTACGGACCGGACTCATTTTTCGTGATCAGTCCGATCAATCGCTACGCGATCAGCAGCTGGATGCCGCTCAAGCATGGCAGTGACGGCTCTTTGGACATCTACATACAGAAGGACTCGCCGGGCAAGGGAAAGGAGTCGAATTGGTTGCCTGCACCCGAGGGCGATTTTAATCTCACGCTACGGATGTATTGGCCCAAGGACAAACCGCCTTCCGTGATTGACGGTACCTGGATTCCACCCGGCGTAACCAGGGCCTCGCGGTGATCGCAGTCAGCCCACGGATCGGGACAAGGGCATTTGGAGAGACCGCCCAATAAAATATTGGACACTTTACGTCCGTGTCATTTCCGACTAACAACAGGAAAGTGGTGGCCAGGGGCGGAATCGAACCACCGACACGCGGATTTTCAGTCCGCTGCTCTACCAACTGAGCTACCTGGCCGCCGCTGTGGGTGCCATATTAGACCGAGACGGCCCCAAGCGCGTCAATGCTCGCCGCTGCGTCGATCAAGTCTGCTACGCGACTTGCCGAGCGCTGCCGATCGCAGCGCCGCTGCTTCGCGCGGCGGCACTCACAGCTCCGCCCGCCTCTCAGCCTCGTCCCGGCTCGACGAACTCTGCCGGCTTGGCCGAACCAGACCCAAAAAAGAACTTCTCCATCTCGCTCTCGAGGAATTTGCGCGCCTTGGGATCGATCGGCGTGAGGCGATATTCGTTGATGAGCATGATCTGGTGCGCGCGCCAGCGCTCCCATGCTTCCCTGGACACGTTCTCGAAGATGCGCTGGCCCAAGGGTCCTGGATACGGCGGACGATCGAGTCCGGGGGCCTCGCGCTTGAGTACCACACAATGAACAGTTCGACTCACGGCTGTTTGACTCGCTCTGACCTCACGGGGTCCGCGCGCCTTATATCAGAGCGTCTCCCAATGCGCCATCGCTCATATAACTGCACCCAAGGGCTCATATGAAATGGCCCTGGCGAGTCGCCCCGCCAGGGCCAAGGACAACGATGTCCGGAAGATCTATTTCTTCAGGTAACGCCCGCGCACCACCGCGAGACCGCCGACTAGGAGAGTCAGCGCGGCCATCGCGCCGGCTGGATCTATCTCGGGCGCCGCCATCGTACTGGACTGCGCTGCCATCGGCCTGGTTGCCCAGCCGACGTGCGAGGCCGCACTCCAATTGTTCGCGTATGCCGCCGTGCCAGCGCACAGAGACAAGGCGAATATCGCAACGACCTTCGACATGGTTTACTCCTGACAACAACGAAGCGCGTCACATTCACAGTCAACTCGGACGACTGGATGATACTGATGCGTCGTCCAAGCTGCAGGCCTTTACCTTGTCAGGCTTCGCTTACAGACCCGGTTGATCGAGCAGCCTATTTCTTCAATCACAACCGTGGGTTACATCACCACAACTGCCATTGCCGAGCAGTGATTACGTACACCGCCAGCAAGGCATTGGTCGTGGCGTGCGCCACGACCGCCTCCCCCAGACGGCCGGTGCGGATCAGCACCGCCCCGTAGATGAGGCCCGCGCCGATGCCGGCGGGCCACAACGCGCCGTGCATCACGCCGAATGCGAGCGCGCTCACCAGCAAGGCGATCATGCCTACCTGCCGAAAGTCCACCGCCTCGAAATCGGCGCCGATCAAACGACGCATCAGATAGCCCCGATACGCCAGCTCTTCGGCGATCGGCACCGTAATCACCGCCGCGATGACGCGCACCGCAATCCACAGCGTGCGGGCACCGACCGACATCGCCGCGAGCTGCCCGGGCATGCCGGCCGGCCGCGTAAGCAGACCCGCCGCCACGATCCACAACGCAAACACCACCACCCCGGCGAGCGGACCCCGCCAACTACAGCGCCAACTCAACCCGCGGAGCCGCGGTACGCTCCACGCGAGCGTCGCGGCCGTAACTGCGAGCTTCACTCCGTACCATTTCTCAAAGCCCGCCGAGGCCGCGTGCACCACCATGGCGGCAGCCAGCGTCGCCAGCAACGGCAGCAGATATACGGCGGTAGGATTCTCGGTATGCGCCCCGCTCGCCGCGCTCGCTGCGCTCGTCGCGGCGCTGCGATTGAGCCAAGCGCTGCGCCGGCTCGCGATGGCGATCGCGCCGGCCGCGCAGTTGAATGCGATCCACCCGGCCTGCGAGTGGAAGCCGTAGACCGCAACGTCTGCGAAGCCCGCGTGGCCGATCAGCATCAAAGCGGCAATCCGCAGCACGTTCAAGCCGAAGCTGAGCGCCACGCCCAATGGGATCAGCAGCAGCGCGCGCGGAAAGATGTACTCCTTGCGAAAGCACAGCAGCCAGACACAGCAGAAAGCCAGCAGCAGCCCTGCGCCCTCCAGTCCGGAGCACACGTCCGATACCTGTATCGCAAAGTGATCTGTGGCGAGCACCAAACTCGCCGGGTCGGAGCGCAAGTTGGGAATGATGGGCTCGAGCACGTGCCGCACAGCGTCGAACGTTACTGCTGCCGTCGATCCCCACAGCTGGTCGCTCCATTGCATGGCGCTCGCGGCCACCAGGGCCACACCTGCGGCATAGGCCCACAGCAGTCCCAGAGCCCGCGCCGCCTCCGTCCAGATCGCCCACGGCGCCATCGCTCGCAACAGCGCGATCACCGCCACCAGCGCACACAGCAGCCACAGCCCGGCCAGCACGGGCAGCGGCCAGGTAGCTCCGCGCACGCCATACAGGAAATACGAGATCACAGCCAGCGGCAGCAGCAACAATCCGTGCAGCGTCAGCCAGCTTCGTCGGATAGGCCTACCGCGAACCCCCGTACTGACCTGTAGCCAGCGCGCATCGGCTGCCGCATACGCAAGCAGTGCCAGCGAGATTGCCAGTGCCGCGACGAAGCGGAAGCCGAAGTGCTGACCGATGCGCACCGCCGCGCCGAAGCCCCTGGCCTGCTGAGCCGCATCGAAATCCACGAAAAAGTTCAACGCAAACTTTTCCGCAACCAGCAGCAGCGCGAGCAACGCGCAGCGCGCGTTCAGACTCAGGCGCGCGCTGGTCCCGGAGAACACCATGGATGCAGTGGAGACCACGATCGCAGTGTAGCGCGACCGTACGCGTAGGGGGGGCCGCCGCTAGCGTGCGAGCACGATGTTACATAGTCGTACCTGCATCGCAGGCGCTTTCCTACGCGCAATGTTTCAGTGCGGCCTCGAGCGGGGCGAGCCAGGTTCGAAACGCTTGCGCTCGACCGACGCTGCTGGTGTAGATCGGCGAGCGCACCTGATCCAAGCTCGAGGTAGCCACCCGTCGACGGGTGTCGTAGAAGCGCAGACACGAGGCGTCCCAGGGCAGCGCGCAAAAATCGAGCATCTTGCGCACCTCGTGTTCCGTATCGCCCACCAGCATTTCGTAGTCGATCTCGTGCAGACGCTCAGGGGCCAGCACACGTCGCCAATGCGACATCAGTTCGCTGTAAAGCCGGTGAAAGTGGCCCAGTTCAGTCAGATCGTAGGAGTAATCGTGACCTCGCTTGAACAGCAGCGCGTAGCAGGACAGACAGGTATCGAGGGGATCTCGGCGGCAATGGATCATGCGCGCGTTTGGCAGCATGAGCGATATCAGCCCGGCATAGAGGAAATTCATCGGCGTCTTGTCGACTACATGCGGTGTTCGCGGCGGGTTGTCCGCCAGCAGGTCGAGGTAGCGATGGCCCAGAGTTGCGAGGTCGTTCGGAAGCAGTTGCGCCGTGCCGCCAGGGTACCCTGTCGCTTCAACGACATCGTGCAGATGAGTCGATTCGCCACTCCCTCGTACGAGAGGGTGAGAAGCCAGGATCTGCTCCACCAGGGTCGTGCCGGATCGCGGCATCCCAAACACGAAGATCACCCGCGTGGAGGCAATGCCGCTGCCGCCGAGCCGGCTGAGTCGATCAGCTGAAAAGGTCGCGGCGATCTCACGCAACCGGCGCACGTCGACGTCGCTGTGGTACTGGATCACCGCACGCTTCATCCGATTACCGATGTCCAGCCACTTGAAAGCTCGGCCGCCATCAGTCATGTCCAGATACGCTTTGCCGAGCGCGAAGCACAGGGTCATTCGGTCCGCATAGGCGGTGTTTGGGTCCTCAGCTAATTCCTGCATGAACGCCAGATCAGGATCACCCGCTCCATAGCGACGCAGGTAGGCGCGCCGATACCAGGCGATCGACAGATCAGGCTGCAGTCCGAGCGCCCGATCGAGCGCCGCCAGCGCCTCGTCTTTGCGGCCCAGCTCGGCGAGCAGCCAAGCCCGGTCGGCGATGAGCGCAGCGGGTGAGCGCGTGACTGTTTCGGCGTGGCGAAATGCTTCGAGCGCGGCCGTAGGACGATCGAGCTCCTGCAGTAGCTGGGCTTTGATGTGCAGTGCCTTGGGATCGTTTTGGACTAGCTCGAGCGCCCGATCACAATCGTCCAATGCGCCCTCTGCGCGACCGAGCGCCCGCAGGATCTCGGCCCTTTGCGCCAACAGCCTGAGCGAATCTGACTTGAGCGGCGGCGCTTGCTCGAGGCGCTCCAAAGCGGCCTTCTCACGGCCCATGCCCTGCTCGAGGGCCGCTGCGAGCAGGTAGGCGCTTGCCAGCGCAGCATTCCGGCTGATAACCCCTTCGACGATTTCCAATGCCTCGCGATATCGGCCGAGCGCGCCGAGCAGGGCCGCGAAATTCAATTCGACCTCGGTCTCGGCGGGGGCGAGTTTCAAGGCCCTGCGATAGCAAGCCTCGGCGGCGCTGAGCTGGCCCAGGCGCTGTAGAACCACAGCCAGATCGTTGAGCCCAGGCACGAAGCCAGGATCGATTTCGACTGCCCTTTGGTAGCAGTGTCGCGCCTCTTCGAGCCGGCCCCGCTCGACCAGCACCGAGGCCAGCGTCACCCAGGCCCGTACGCCATGGGGATCGCGCTCGACTGCAAGCCGAGCGGTTGCGATTGCTGCGTCTGCCTTGGCGCCTTTCGAAGCGGCCATCGTCTCTAACTGGAGGTCAATTCCGAGACGATCCCGTAGTCCGCGCTAGTGCCCGCGCCAGTTACGGCGATGATGAGTTCTCCCGGCGAAACATTGGGATTGGGTTCCGCCATGCCGGTGAATTCGATGCCATTGAGGACGGCGGCCGACCCGCTGCAATTGGCATAGGTATACGACACCTGGTAAAGATCGTAACTTGCATTCACGACCGTAACGGTACCATTCACTACGCAGTCGTCGGTCGAGCCCTGAGCATATAGGACACCGGCCGAGGAAATCGACACACTCGATCCGCTCATCGGATCGATGCCGTTGCTCACGGCAGCGAGTCTGTCCGTATAGGTGCCGCTGATCGCGGTCAGTGACGAGGCGGTGTCGTAGAGGGACTCGAACGTCAGCGACCAGGTGCTGTCGACGGTGGTGCCGTCGGCGGTCGCGAATTGCAGGCTGCCGCTGATCGAGCTGCCGCTACTGAAGGTACCGCTGAAGGTACCGGTGCCGGTTGTCGAGCCATCCGAGAATTGGTAGCCATACTGCGTGTACCCGGCGAGCGCAAGATCCAGCGCCGTGTTACTGAGCTGCGCCGTTCCGACGAATTGTGCGCCGTCGGAGCGAATGAAATCGGCTTGCCCGTTGGCGTTGATGAAGCCAGTCAGCTCCAGACCCGTGGCCGAATCGGTGCCGGTCCATATGCCGGCCGCCGACGTGGTAGCGGTGGTGGTACTTGCCGATGAAGTCAACAGAGTGCAGACGGAGTTGCCATCACAGTTGCAGCCCGCGACGCCCACCGTCAGCAGGACGAGTAAGCCAACTGATCCAACAGCTCGAGGTGTGCGCCTTGCCATCAAATGGTGGAAACCATCACGTCCGTGGGGCTACCTCACCAGAGCGCGGGCGCCTGCGAAAGGTTGACGCCAACGGCCGCTTGCCGGAGCTGCGATTGCCTTGAGACCTGCTCGGTTTCACAAGAAGGATCAAGACTTCACACAGCTTTGCGCTGCTCGATGTGAAGCCCGCGATCTGTACTACCGGCCGATCGACCAGTCTTACGCTTCTCGGGGCAGGATGGTGTGAGCGCGCCTCGGGATACTCACTGCGGCAGCTTCAACTTGGGCAGCAGCGCGCTGAAACGCGGATCAGCGTGCAGCGGCCTCAGCAGGGCCTCGGTCTTGATCTCCGAGAGCCCGCCGTCCTTCTGCCCGATATAGTAACCACGTCTCACCAATGGGGTGCTGATTGCGAATACCAATCTGGACTCCGACTTGCGTCAGAACACCGGCCTGAGCGCAAGGCGAACGTGATGATCTCGATGCGTCCCACGTCGATGCCCTCATCGAGATAGTCGGATAGGATCACGAATTCACAGCTTGAGGGGTTTGCTCTCGAGAATGTCCCACCCGTGTTCCACGAACTGCAAGCGGCTGAGCGGGACTCGCCAGGCCCTTGAGTAGACTGGAGCGGGTGATGGGAATCGAACCCACGTTAGCAGCTTGGGAAGCTGCAGTTCTACCATTGAACTACACCCGCTCGGGTGACCCGAACCGGCACGCGCTGGCGCTCGCCACGCCTACAGTCGCCGCGCCAGCAAGACAGATTCTACTGCGTCTGCGGTATCTGCGTCTCCGGCCCCTGCGTCTCCTGCGCACCCGCAGCGGCCGCGCCTCCCTGCGTGCGATGGGTGAATGCGCCCGCGTCATCGTGCTGCTGCTTCAGCACCCGGGCTTGGGGCTGGCCTGGCTGGCGGCGGACTCATCCGCGCGTACGGGCGCAGAGTGAACTATCATGGCGGCAGCCCTCAACGACAGGAAGGCTGCCGCTGCGATGCGGATCACTCAGGGCGGGCCGCGAGGAGAGTAGGAGAGTATTCATGGATTCACACAGGGCCTCCGACGCCGCGGCGATCGCCGCATCGAAGCCAATGCAGGGGGCTCAGGACCTGCGCCGTTCGCTCGCCTCGCGTCACGTGACCATGATCGGCTTCGGCGGGATCATGGGTGCGGGCCTGTTCGTCGGCATGTCGGTGGCAATTCTGGCGGCGGGGCCGGCCGTGGTGATCAGCTACCTGATCGCTGGCCTGGTGATGTTGCTGGTTATGCGTATGATGGCCGAGATGGCCTGCGCGCAGCCGGGGGCGCGCAGCTTCGTTGAGTTCGTTCGCGCCGGACTCGGGAGCGGCGCGGCCTTCATCGCCGGCTGGCTTTATTGGTACTTCTGGATCATCGTGGTGCCCGTCGAGGCGATCGCCGGGGCGGTGCTGCTGCAGGCCTGGATCGCGCTCCCGGTGTGGCTGATCGGCATCGTATTGATGGGCATTCTCACCGGCGTCAATCTGATGTCGGCACGCTCCTACGGCGAATTCGAGTTCTGGTTCGCGTCGATCAAGGTCGCCGCCGTCGTGGTGTTCATGCTACTCGGCGCTGCCTACATCCTCGGCCTGATGTCACCGCATCCCCTCGGGCTCGTGAATCTCACCGCCCTCGGTGGCTTCATGCCAAACGGCCTACGTGCCGTGCTCGCTGCCGTGGTGACAGTATTCTTTGCGCTCACCGGCGCCGAGATCGTGACCGTAGCCGCCGCCGAATCGCGTGATCCAACCAAGGCGCTCACCCAACTGACCACCTCGGTGACCTGGCGCATCATGCTGTTCTATGTGGGCTCGGCGTTTCTGATCGTGACCGTCGTGCCCTGGAATCAGATTGTGTCGGGCGAATCGCCGTTCACACACGCTCTGGCGACGATGCATTTTGGGCTCGCTCGCACGGTGATGAGTCTGGTCATCCTTACGGCCGTGCTGTCGTGTCTGAATTCCGCCTTCTACGTCACCTCGCGCGTGTTGTTCACGCTCGCCGAGAAAGGCGACGCGCCTGCCTGGCTCGTACGCCTGAATGCGCGCGGGGTTCCGGCCCGCTCGGTGCTCATGGGCAGCGCCGCCGGCGTCATCGGCATCGTGGCCGCCAGAGCGTCCCCGAACCACGTATTCGCCTGGCTGGTCAATGCATCCGGCGCGCTGATGTTGTTCGTGTATCTGCTGAGTGCCTGCGCACAGATTCGCATGAGATCGAAGCGCGGAGCCGAAGGACTCGCGGTCCGCATGTGGTGGTTTCCCTGGGCGAGCTACGCTACCGTCGGCGCCATCATCGCGGTACTGGTCGCGATGGGCCTGACTCCGGACCTGTCGAGCCAGCTGTATTGGAGCTTGTTGGCGCTGGCGGTCGCAATTGCGGCTGGTTGGCTGGTCGCGTGGCGGCGCCGACGCAGCACCGATAGCGTGAGCACCTCCGCGGTCGCTGCCTCAGCGGCAGCCGACGAAACTCCATCCTGAAATCGAGCGCTCGCACCGAGGGCTAGCCGGCTCTACCGATGCGCCCCATGCGCGCCTCTTCCTCTCCCATCGCGAGTGCTTGACGCTGGCGGATGCGTGCGGCATCCACCAGCATGCGGCCGGCCCAGCGATAGACATTATTTTCCTGCACCGTCCGGCGCATGAGCCGCATGCGTTCGCGCCGCTGCTCAAGCGGCATCTCGATCGCGCGACGCATGGCGGCGGCGGTCTCGGTGATGTCGAAGGGATTCACGAGCAGCGCCTCCAGGAGCTCACGCGATGCGCCCGCGAAGGTGCTCAGGATCAGCACTCCGTCTTCGTCGTCGCGCGCCGCGACGAACTCCTTCGCCACCAGATTCATGCCGTCGTGCAAGCTGTTCACGACGCAGAAATCCGCCGCGCGGTAGAGCTCGAATACCTGCTCTGGATGCTGCTGTTTGCCAACCAGCACGATCGGCTTCCAATCAGCACGACCGAAGCGCCCGTTGATGCGCTCGGCCTCCGACAGCGTCGCCTGCTGCAGCGACTGATAGGCGGGCAACTTGCTGCGCGACGGGGCGGCGATCTGCAGCAACGTGAGCTGACCGCGTAATCCCTGCTGCTGCTCGAGCAGCAGCTCCAGAGCATGAAAGCGCTCGATGACACCCTTGGTGAAATCCCAGCGCTCCACTCCGAGCGCGAGCAGCACGTGCTCGCCGATGCCGTAACGTTGGCGCACGCTGCGGCGACAGCTTTCGACCGACGGACTCGATGCCAACCAGCGCGGCGGCCACTCGATCGAGATCGGGTAGGCGCTGACATGACAGACATGACCTTGCAGCGCGACCGTCATACGTTCCTGATCGATCTGGCACTCGATGAAACGATCGACGGAGGACAGGAAGTTCTGACAGTGATACAGCGTATGGAAACCGAGTATGTCCGCCATCAGCAGGTTTGACAGCAACTCCTGCTTCCACGGGCACAGCCCGAACGTCTCGGCGTTGGGCCAGGGAATATGCCAGAACAGCGCGATGGTCGAGCGCGGACGTCGCGGTCGCAGTTGCCCCGGCAATAGAGCGAAGTGATAGTCCTGAATCAGGATCAGCGGGTCTTCCGAGCGTGCCTCGCGTGCGACCACGTCGGCAAAGCGGCGATTGACTGATTGGTAGACCTGCCAATCTTCGCCGCGGAACGCCGGCCGCACATAGGCCAGATGGCATAGTGGCCAGATCCCCTCATTGGAGAATCCATAATAGAAGCCCTCCTGCTCGGCATCCGTCAGCCACAGACGCCGCAGCGTATAGGTTGGATCGCCCGGTGGCACGCGCACGCGGTCGAATCGGTCCACCACCGCACGGTCGGCCGCGCCGCCGCCGTGCGCCACCCAGGTTCCCGAGCACGCGCGCATCACCGGCTCGAGCGCCGTCACCATGCCGCTCGCCGGGATCTGCACACTGATCGCACCGCTGTCGTCGTACTCGTGCACGTACGGCTCGCGATTGGAGACCACCACGATCTGTGGCGAGTGCAGCTGATCGCGCACTACGTGCTGCAGCGCCTGTGGAGTCCAGTTCTCGCGGTAATCCAATTCGAGCCGCTGGCGCTCTTCCATCTCGTGGAGCACCTTGCGGACTTGCCGCAGGATCGGTCGCCACAGCGGCGCCGATTGCGCATTGTCGAGAAACTGGCGGCTGCGGATGTCGTGGATCAGGACGTTGGCCCAGCGCCGCAGCAGCAGCCATACTCCGAGCACCAGGATCAGCGCCAGGATCAGTACCGCCACGCCGCCGTATGCCATGACATACTCGCGCACCGTGGTCTGTCGTCGGTCGATGAAGCTCAAGTCATAGACCACATCGACCCGGTAGGGGTCCATTCCCGGCGGATGCTGATCAAACACCGACGCCTGCACGGACCCGCTCGGCGTGCGCAGGATGCTGCTGTGTCCGTCGGGGATCGCCTCGGCGCCGGCGCACCCGAGCGCTGCGGGCGCATCGATGCTCTTGAAGATGAGTTGCCCGTCTGGTCGGCAGATCAGGATCGCGAGCACGCGCTGATCGACTGCGATCTTGTCGAGGAACTGACTCAGTCCTGCGCTGTCGTCCCGTGCGAGCAGCACCGGCAATCGCTCCTCGACCGAGCCCATGACCAGGCGCGCCCGCAGCTGAATATCGCCCGCGAACCAGCTCTGCAGCAGCCGATCGAAATACGGCAGGCCGAAGAACACCACTACCGCCGCGGCAATCAGCAGCGGCAAGATGGTGCGGATGATGCTGGACCGAAACATATTACGACCGACCCTAGCTGCCGTGATGCACACACG
>JASHTF010000320.1 GCA_030040715.1 Gammaproteobacteria bacterium
GCACGCCTGCCGTGCGAGCTCGGCCGTGCTACCCGAGCGCGAGTAGTAGATCACCAGGACCTCGACCATAGGGCGTTAGTCTAATGCCCGTTGACCCTGCAGGCGGGGCCGGACAACCATGCACCCCATGGCTCAGGGGTGCATCCAGATTGCCCGCCGCTGCCTGGTTTCTGGGCGCGTCCAGGGGGTGTTCTACCGCGCGAGTGCCCGCGAGCGCGCCCGAGCCGCCGGCATCGGCGGACACGCGCGCAACCTGCCGGACGGGCGCGTGGAGGTACTCGCCTGCGGCGAGGAGGCCGCGGTGCTGCAGTTCATCGAGTGGCTGTGGATCGGTCCGATCGCCGCCAAGGTCACCGATGTGAGCGTGGAGCACCTCGAGCTCGCGCCGCACGAACTGCCGCACGAGTTCCGAACCGCCTGATCGCCGTTTGATCGCTTCCTAGTCGCTACTTGATCGCTACGGCCTTGGGGTGGGGGGCAGGCTTGCCCAGGTCATCGGCGCCGTTCCAGTAGGTCGTCCAGCGGACGATCACCCGATCGGCGTAGTCGCGGTGGCCGAGGCTGCCGTTGTAACGCTCGAGCGCGCGGCGAATATCATGCCGCTCGCTGTCGAGATAGAAGCGCAGGATCGCACAGCCCATGTGGATATTGGCTGCCACGCGCGTCAGCTCGTAGCGGCGCATGCCGAAGCGCTCCGGCCAGAAGGGCATGACCTGCATCAGCCCGACCGCCCCGGCGTTTGAGACCGCCCACGGATCGAACCGGCTCTCGACATCGAGGATCGCCATCACCAAACCCGCCGGCACGGTCGAGCCGGCGCGGTGGGTTTCGCAGTAGACCGTGCCCAAGATCTCGAGCCGCTGCTGCGGATCGCTGACATAGCGGCGCAGCTTCGGCTCCATCAACGTGTACCAGACCGCCGAATCGAACCGGTCGGTGAAGCACTGCGCCTGAGTGATCGCCTGTTGGACGATGGGACCCAGCTGCGGCTCACTTTGCGGCAGGAATCGAGGCGTCGCTCGTGCCGGCGCGACACAGGCGAGCGCGACGCTGGCCAGCAGCGCGGTGGCTGCGCGCACGGCGGGGCGGGCAGCTGCCGCCAGACGAGCGGTGGCAGATCTCAGGCCGACCCGCCGCGGGCCGGTCAGCCGCGGGGCGGCCAAGCGTGCGGCGCGCGAGCTCCGTGCGCCGCTAGAGCTGCAGACGTCCGCGGATGAATCCGACCGCGTCGGCGGCCGTAAAGGTCTCGCTCTCAGATGCTCGCCGATGGCGGTACTCGAGCGTGCCCGCGTCCAGTCCACGCTCCGCAACCACGATGCGGTGGGGAATACCGAGCAGCTCGGCGTCGGCGAACTTGACCCCGGGACGCGCGTCGCGGTCGTCGTACAGTACCTCGATGCCGGCGGCACACAGCTGCCGATAGAGCGCCTCCGCTGCTGCGCGCACCCGCTCGGACTTGTGCAGATTGAGAGCCAGTAGCGCGACATGAAACGGGGCAATCGGGTCCGGCCAGATGATTCCGCGCTCATCATGGTTCTGTTCAATCGCCGCTGCCACGATGCGCGTCACACCGATACCGTAGCAGCCCATCAGCATCGCCACCGATAGCCCCTGCTCATCGAGTACCGTGGCATTCATGGCGCTGCTGTATTTGTGTCCGAGCTGAAATATGTGCCCCACCTCGATGCCGCGCACGATGCGCAGCGTGCCGCGGCCCCAGGGACTCGGGTCGCCGTTGACCACGTTGCGCAGATCCGCCGCCGGCGGCTCGGGCAGATCACGACCCCAATTGACGCCCTTGAGATGAAAGTCGCGCTCATTGGCGCCGCAGACGAAGTCGGCGACCGCCAATGCGGCGTGATCGGCGTACAGTGCCAGTCCCGACAGGCCAACCGGGCCGATGAAGCCCGGCGGCGAGCCGGTCGCCGCCTCGATCTCGGCGGCGCTCGCCATGCGCAGCGGACTCGCTACCCCAGGCAGCTTCTGCGCCTTGAGCGCATTGAGCTCGTGGTCACCGCGCAGGATCAGCGCCACGGGGCGCTCGCCACCGGCCACCACCAGGGTCTTGAGGCAGCGACTCGGTGGCACGCCCGTCAGCGCGCTGACTTCCTCGATGGTGCGAGCGCCCGGCGTCGCGATGCGCTCGCGCTGCGCGCTCGGAGGCGGTCGGGGCGTAGTCGGGGCCCGCGCGGCGGCCAGCTCGACGTTTGCCGCGTGGTCGTCCCCGTCGGAGACCGCGATCGCGTCCTCGCCCGACTCGGCGAGTACCTGGAACTCCTCGGACCTGTCGCCGCCAATCGCGCCGGGATCGGCCTGCACCACGCGGAAATCGAGCCGCATGCGCTCGAACATGCGCCGATAAGCGGCGCGCATGGCGGCGTAGCCCTCGCGCAGAGAGGCTTCGGTGGTGTGGAACGAGTAGGCATCCTTCATGATGAACTCGCGCGCGCGCATGACGCCGAAGCGCGGTCGAATCTCGTCGCGAAACTTCACCTGGATCTGATAGAAGTTGACCGGCAGCTGGCGGTAGCTCTTGAGCTCGCGCCGCGCGATGTCGGTGATGATTTCCTCGTGCGTCGGTCCGAGCACGAAGTCGCGCTCGTGGCGATCGTGGAACCGCAGCAGCTCCGGGCCGTATTCGCTCCAGCGTCCCGACTCCTGCCACAGCTCGCCCGGCTGTACGACCGGCATCAGCAGCTCCAGCGCTCCGGCACGGTCCATCTCCTCGCGCACGATCGCCTCGACCTTGCGCAGCGTGCGCAGCCCGAGCGGTAGCCAGCTGTAGATGCCGGCGGCGGTACGGCGGATGAGTCCGGCACGCAGCATCAGCTGGTGGCTGACGACTTCCGCCTCGGCGGGCGTCTCCTTGGTGGTGGCGATCGGGTATTGCGACAGCAGCATCGGTGCAATTTTGATCAGCAGCTTCGGCTCGTGACTCCTCCGACAATGCTAGCAGAAGCCCGCCGCGCTCTCGGACCTCGAGGCGGCTCGGAGGCCGCGCGGCCGCTCGGTTTGGCGGCGGCGGCGCTTGGTTGTGACTGCTGACCCCGACCCCTATGATGCCCGCTCATGGAGTCTGAGAGTCCGCGACCGCGCCCTCATGGGCGCGGCATCTATCTACTGCCGAATCTACTGACTACCGGGTGCCTGTTCTCGGGCTTTTACGCGATCGTGGCGGCGATCGACGGCAACTTCGAGCGTGCCGGCATCGCGGTGTTCATTGCCATGATCTTCGACGGACTCGACGGGCGGGTCGCCCGCCTGACCAGTACCGAAACGGCCTTCGGCAAGGAGTACGACAGCCTCGCGGACATGGTCGCCTTCGGGCTCGCGCCGGCGATCGTTTCCTACCAATGGGGCGTGGCGCGCATCGCCGAATACGGCAAGGCTTGGGGGCGCTTCGGCTGGCTGGCGGCGTTTTTTTATGCCGCCGCGGCCGCGCTGCGGCTGGCCAAGTTCAACTCCCGCGTGCAGGACAAGCGCTATTTCGAGGGACTGCCGAGTCCGTCCGGCGCTGCCGTGGTCGCCGCGTTCCTGTGGGCCTCGAGCGAGTGGCGCGAGCCGGGCCTGCCGGGCCTGATTCTCGCCTTCGCGATCACGGCCGCGTCGGGCGCACTGATGGTGAGCCGCTTCTCCTACCCGAGCTTCAAGAGTATCGATCTGACGCGCCCGGTGCGGTTCATCTGGCTGGTGGTGGTGGCGCTGGCGTTCATCATCATCGCTCCGGCCCCGGCGATCGTGCTGCTCGCGCTGTTCGGCGGCTATGCGCTGTGGTCGCCGCTACTGTGGCTGTGGCGGCGCGCGCGCCGCGGCGCCCGCACGGAGCGCGCCGGCAGGGGCGACGGCCGTGCCCATGTCCACGCCCGCGGGGAGGGCGATAGCCAGGAGCTCGTCGAGATAAGCCAGACCGACGCGGATGACTCTGGCAG
>JASHTF010000321.1 GCA_030040715.1 Gammaproteobacteria bacterium
CCGCGAGCCTCGCGGCGGCCACGAGCCGTCCGCCCGCTCCCGCTCAGCCGTCTGCGCCGTCCAAGTCGGCCGCTACTGCGACCGTCTCGGGTGTCGGCGCTGCCCCGAGTCCGTTGGCAGGCCGCCCCTCCGCCGCTACCCGCGGCAGCGGTGAGACCCGCAGTGCCGGCGGTCAGGGCGGTACCGATTCGAATCCGCTCGGCCCGAGCCCCTCGGGCCAGCGGCCGCTCATCTTCCGCAAGCCCTGATAGACGCTGAAGGTCCCGACGCCGGCGCCGCGCTGTCTCCTGCGCCGCGCTCAGCTCGCGGGCTTGCTGAACTTGAACAGGAAGCGGTCGGTTTTATCGACCATCGTGAACACCTTGGCCGTATGTGGATCATTCGGGTTATGAAGCACCCGGCTTTGTCCGACGTACTTGAAGCCCGCGCTCTCGACCTCCTGCCTGACCAGTGCGGGGTCGATACGATGCAGCGTATCGGTGTCGCGTGCGCCCGAGCCGGCTTCGGCTGCGTGGTCCTCGACGATGAAGACGCCGCCCGGCTTCAACGCATTGAACACCGCCGTGTCGAACGCCTTCATATCAGGCTTGCCGAACAGATCGTTGTGTAGATCGTGGTAGTTCTCGGTCGTCCACGCCACGTCGAGATCCGACGGCAGCATCAGGTCGCTCGCGGACATGGTGCTCGCGGTAACGTTGTTGCACGGGTTGGGTCCGCTCGGCGGCTCCGGCATGCGCATGGGACGCGTCATCGTCATGCTGATCGCATATACCTGTCCTGAAGAGCCGACGACCCGGCACAGCAGACGCGTGTAGTAGCCGCCGCCCGGCAACAGCTCGCCGATCTTCTGGCCCGGCTTGATGCCTGCAAACGCGAGCACCAGCTCGGGCTTGCGGTCGGCGTCGCGCGCCCGATCCTTCTCGGGGCGAGTCTGATCGTCCACCGCCGCACGGATGTACTTGGGTATGTGAGTAGCACCCGCCGATGCCGCGAATCCCGTGCTCGCGGCGATGCAGCTTGCCAGCAGGGCGGTGGCACAAACAACGTATTTCATAGAACCCCCAATGGATGTGAATTCAACTGAGGTAGCGGTCACGCGGCGACGGCAGCGGCTCTGGCGCGCCGACCAGGGCGCAATCATAGTCTGCACTGCAGTAAAAGACGATGCTGCCGCCGGCGGTTGGAGTCGGCGCGGCTTCGCGCGGCTCCGCGCGGCTCCGCGCCGCACCGCTCCGCAGCGCTCGGCTCAGCGTGGCTCAGCGCGGAGTCTGACTTGCGACCTCGACCGGGGGGCTGCCGCCGAGCGCGAGCAGCAGCTGCACCGTGTCCTGGTAGCGCTGGCCCTGCACGCGCACCAGGCCGAGCCGCGCTTCCTCGTTCAGTCGCTGCGCATCGAGCACCTGCAGCACACCGCTGTTGCCGGCGGTGTAGCTCTCGCGCGTGAGTGACAAGTTTTGGGACGAGGTCTGGAATGCGCTCTGTTCGCTCGCGAGCAGCTCCTGATCGTGATCGAGCTCTTCGAGCGAGTCAGCTACCTGGCTAAAGGCGGACAGCACGGCCTGCTGGTAGTCCGCCAGCGCGGCATTCATTGCATCGACCGCCGCACGCTCTCGGGCGCGCAGTGCCCCGTGATTGAACAGCGGCGCGGTCAACCCGCCGTTCAAGGCATAGCCGCCATTACCGATGTCGAACAGCGCTCCGAGCACGTTCGACTGCAGGCTGGCAGTGGCGCTCAGGCTGATCTGCGGGTACAGGTTTGCGGCCGCGACACCCACCGCCGCGGTGGCCGCGTGCAGTTGCGCCTCGGCGGCTTGAATGTCCGGTCGCCGGTGAGCCAGCTCCGAGGGGATCGCCAGCGGCAACTGCGCCGGCAAATGAAACTCGCTCAGCTTGAACTCCGGCGTCGGATAGCTCGCCGGCGTGTGTCCCACCAGCAGTGCGAGCGCATGCTGCGCGAGCGCGATCTGGCGCCGCAGCGGCGGCAGCAGCGTCTGGTCGTTGGCGAGCTGGCTCTGCGCATTCAAGATGTCGACCCGCGTCGCGCTGCCCGCGTCAAAGGCGTCCTGCACCAGCTGCAGATTGCGCTGATCGTCGGCCAGCACCGCCTCGAGCGCATCGAGCTGCGCCTGAGCCGAGGCGATGGCGAGTGCCTGCATGGCGACGTTACCGCTCACCGCCAGCGCCGCGGCGTGCAGCTCCTGCTGCAGCGACTGCGCCAGCGCCCGTTGCTGCTCGACGCTGCGGCGCCGACCGCCCGCGAAATCGAATGTATAGCTGATGTTCGGGCCGATCGAGAACGAATCGAACGGCGGCAACTTGAACTCCGGGCCGAGAAAGGCTGCCCCGTACTTCTGGCGGGCGACCGCGCCGTCCAGATCGAGCTGCGGATAAAGCGCCGCATCTGCAACCGCGGTCAGCTCTTGCGCCTGCGCGAGCCGTGCGCGGGCTGCGGACAGTTGCTGATTGCCGAGCAGCGCTTGGCTCACGGTCGCATCGAGCCGTGGCGAGCCGAGCAGCGTCCACCACTGCGCTGGCAACGGCAGCGCGCGCTCGAGCCGCAACTCTCCGCGCTCGGTGAGGTCGGGCAGCGGCGCGTTGGTGTAGCGCTGATCGCCGGGCGGCGGCGGCTCGACGAAGCTCGGTCCGGCGACGCAGGCGCTGAGCACGCTGGCGATCGCGGCGATGACGGCAGTGACGGGGACGGCAACGGCACGCATTCCTGGCCTGCTACTCGAGCACGACGGTCTTGGGCTGCGCGCGGGCGGCGCTCGTGCTGCGCACCAGGAGCAGCAGCGGAATTGCGAGCAGCGTCATGATGAACATCAACTGAAAGTCATCCAGGTACGCGATCATCGCGGCCTGACGCGTGACCTCGCCGTTGAGGGCCGCCGCGGCCGACCCGGTCGCGCTGGCCACTCCGTGACTCAGTGCCACGAACGGCGTCACATGCGACGCCAGCGAGGCATGCGCCACCTGCGTGTTGCTGACGAACAGCGCCTGCACCATGGAAATGCCGATGCTGCTGCCGACGTTGCGAGTCAGATTAAACAGCGCCGTGCCTTCGTTGCGCAGCGCCGGCTGCAGGGTCGCAAACGCGAGCGCGGCCATCGGCACGTAGACGATGCCCACGCCGAAGCCGCGAATCAGTCCGGACCAGATCACCGGAGACATGTCCATCTGCAGCGAGAATTGCGTCATCTGCCACAGCGACAGGGCGGTGAGTGCGAGCCCGGCGCCGATGATCAGGCGCGAATCCACCCGGCCGACGAGGCGGCCGACGACGATCATGGCGATCAAGGTTCCCGCACCGCTCGGCGCCGTCACCACGCCCGACTGGAACACCGAGTAGCCGAGCAGGTCCTGCAGTAGCGGCGGCAGCAGGGCCAGGGTCGCAAACAGCATGATCCCGACTACGAAGATCAGCACGTTGCCGGTGAGGAAGTTGCGATCACGGTACATCGCCAGGCGCACGAACGGCCGCTCCACGGTGAGGATGTGGGTCAGGAACAGATAAAACGCCAGCGCCGCGACGACGGCCTCGATCTTGATCTCACTGGAGTTGAACCAGTCCTTCAACGGCCCGCGATCAAGCATTATCTGCAGCGTGCCGACGAATAGGCCCAGCATCGCAAATCCAAGGAAATCGAAATGCTTCTTGGTGTGCTGGGTGTCGGGGAAGTAAGTCAGCACGCCGAGCACCGCGAGCACGCCGAACGGCACGTTGATGTAGAACACCCAGCGCCAGCTGTAGTTGTCGGTGAGCCAGCCACCGAGCATCGGCCCGAGCGTCGGACCCAGCACCACACCGATGCCCCAGAGCGCCATGGCTCGGCCATGCTGTTCGCGCGGATAGGTGTCGAACAGCACCGCCTGTGACATCGGGATCAGCGCGGCTCCGAAGGCACCCTGCAGCACACGGAAGACGACGATCTGGCTGAGCGACTGCGCGGCGCCACACAGCGCCGAGGCCAGCGTGAAGCCGATGATCGACACCAGGAACAGCGGCTTGCGCCCGTAGCGATCGGCGAGCCAACCGGTGAGCGGTGTCAGGATCGCGGCTGCGACGATGTATGAGGTCAGCACCCACGTCATCTGATCCTGCGTGGCGGACAGGCTGCCTTGCATGCGCGGCAACGCGACGTTCGCGATGGTGTTGTCGAGCGCCTGCAGGATCGACGCCAGCATGATCGTCACCGTGATCATGCCGCGATGGCTGGCGCTGTTGCTGGCGGTATTGTAGGCGGTCGTGCTCATGCGTTCAGACGGGTTGCGACGTCAGCCGTGCCAGGCGTCAGCGTGCCAGGCGTGCCAGGCATCAGCGCCGCGCCTCAACGGCCGGCTGCTCCTTGGCGGCTGCGTTGAACTGCGCGCGACGCGCTCCGTCGCCGAAGCCGAACAATGAGCGACGATGCTCGGTATCGACCGTCACCTCGGCACTCATACCATCGGCGAGGCTGGCCGCATCGTCAGCGCTCTGCAGCTGCAATCGCACCGGCACACGCTGCACCACCTTGACCCAGTTGCCGGTCGCATTCTCGGGCGGTAGCAAAGAGAACTGGGCACCGGTACCGGGACTCATGCTGGCCACACGTGCCTCGAAGCGTCGGCCTGGATAGGCATCGATGCTGACCTTGGCCGACTGACCGGGACGCATGTAGGTCATGTCGTCCTCCTTGAAGTTCGCCTCGATCCAGACGTCGTGCGTCGAGATCAGACTGAACACGGGCGTCGCGGTGCTGATGTAATCGCCCACCTGCAGCTGCTCGACTTTGGTGACGATGCCGTCGGCCGGTGCGCGAATCACGCTGTAGGAGAGCTGCAGCTCCGCGTTCGCGAGCGCCGCCTGCGCCTGCTTGACGGACGGATGGTCGGCGGGCGCGAGCCGCGGATTGCCTCCGAGCAACGCCAGAAAGCTCTCGGCCTGATTCTGCGCCGACGTCAGCTGTGACTGCGCCAGCTCCAGGGAGTGCTGCGTCTGCTCGTACTGGGCGCGCGAACTGATGCCCGATTGCAGCAGGCGCTGCTGCCGCGCGTATTCGCGCTGCTGATAGGCGACGGTGTCCCGCGCAGCCGCGACCTCAGCGAGTTGGTGCAGATAGGACGCCCTGGCAGCTTGGATTTGCAGCTCCGTGGTCGCGAGCTTGGCCTGCGCCTCATCGAGAGCAATGCGCAACGGACGATCGTCGAGCCGAAACAGCACATCGCCGCGCCGCACGGCCTGGTTGTCGTGCACGTCGAGCTCGACCACGCGGCCCGAGATGTTGGTGCTGATGGCTGTCTGAGCGGCCTTCACCTCGGAGTCATCGGTCGAGACGTAGCGGCCGGTGAGCAAGTAATAGCCGAGCGCTCCCACGGCTGCGACGGCGATGCCCCCCAGCATCAATGGCCAGCGCAGCCGCGAGCGCCGCAGCTCCCCGCTGGTCGGCGGCGCGGAGCTGCGCTGACCGTGCACCGTCGTCTCGCTGCTGTGAGCGCCCTGGGGGCCCGGACCGGCGCTGCTAACGCCCGCACCGGCTTTCTTAACTTCGGCATCCATGAATGGTTTTCCTCATTTGGCGCGGGCGCTCTCGATGCGAGCGCCGCTCGCACTCCAACGTGCCTCGACCGCCGGCTGCTCCTGAGCCATCTCGCGCAGACGGCTCTGCAGGCGTTCGAGCAAATCGAGCAGCTGCTCGCGCTCCTGCGGCTTCAATACCGACAGCGATTCGCCGCGCGCCTGGTCGGCGAGCTTCCACATGCGCGCCAGCAGCGGCTTGGCCGCCTCCCGCACGTACAGTCGGTGTGCGCGCCGATCGGTCGGATCCGGGCGGCGCTCGACCAGTCCATCCTGTTGCATCCGATCCAGCGTGCGCACCAGCGTCATCGGATCGGTGCCCGTCAGCTCCGCGAGCTGGGCCTGACTGATGCCCTCGTTGCGCGACAGATGCGCCAGCACCCGACATTGCTCCAGGGTCAGATTCAGCTCATGCGCGTGGCGCTCGAAATAGCGGGCATACAAGCGCGCGATATCCTTCACCACGAAACCGAAATTGCGTAGCCGCTCCGTCGACAGTGTCATCCGCAGCTCCAGAACTAGAAAACTGAGATATTATATCATTCGTTATTATAGTGGCAACCGATCATTTTGACCGCGGTCGGAGCGTGAACTCGCGCACGTCATCCGGCGGCCACGGCATGCGTTAATAGCAGCAGGCTTGCAAACTTCCGTCTGCAATCAATGAGGTGAGCAGATGTTCGAGCGCACTGTATCTGGCATGAGCGTAGCTGCGGTGCTGGCCGCCGCACTGCTGGCTGGCTGCGTGGTGGCTCCCGCACCCGTCGGACCGCCTGGCCCTCCGGACGCGTACGTCGGCGCCACGATCGCCATCGCCCCACCGCCCGCTCGGGTCGAATACGTGGGTGTGGCGCCCGGCCCCGGCCTTGTTTGGACCGCAGGTTATTGGAACTGGGTCGGCGGCCAGCACGTCTGGGTCGCAGGCCGTTGGGTACACGGACGACCTGGGTTCTACTGGGTCCCGCACCGCTGGGTGCAAGTGGGCGGAGGCTGGCGCCTCGCGCCCGGCCACTGGCAGCGGCGCTAGACGAACAGCCAACAGCTTCCGGGGAGCACAGCCGCTGAAGCGCGCTTCAGCGGCTGTTGCTTTGTTTCACCAACGCGTCGCGGATCTGGGTGAGTAGTTCCTGCTCTTTGGTTGGCGGCGGCGGCTCGGCCGGCGCTGCGGGCGGCCGCCTGAGCTTGTTGATGCCGCGCACCGCCAGGAAGATGACGAACGCCACGATCAGGAAATCGAGCACGGTCTGAATAAATACCCCGTATTTGAGCAGCACCGGCGCACCCTTCGGTCCGGTACCCAGACTGAGCGCAAACTCGCTGAAGTTGATGCCACCGATCAGCTTGCCGAGCGGCGGCATGACCACATCGCCGACCAGCGACGAGACCACCTGGCCGAATGCGCCACCGACGACCACTCCCACCGCCAGATCGATCATATTGCCTCGCATGGCAAATTCTTTGAACTCATGGCCGATACTCACGATGCCCTCCTTCGTGTGATGTACACAGCTGTGTGCGGCGTGCGGCTGCCCTGCCGGCGGTCAGAAACCGTACACGAGATTGACGGTCTCGATGGTGTCGAGCTTCTTCAGACCGGCGGGGGGCTTGGTATTGTCCTGCAGACTGTAGCCCAGGCTGAGTGCGAGTTTGGTACTCATCTTCACGGTCAGCGCCAGCGCATTGGTGATCAAGGTATTGAGCGATCCGGCATTGACCAGGAATTTGTCCGACAGTGTGGTGGTAGCGGTAAGCGCCTGCGAGTAATTGAGTCCCGCGGTTGCGATTGCGTCCGAGGCGCGTGGCTGAAACTCTCGTCCGATCACCACACCCGACGCATTCTTGGTCAGGTCCTCGGGGCGTAGCATGTTGTAGCCGGCACCGAGCTGCACGCTGAGCTTGGTGGCGTCGCTGTTGAAAAAAGCGTAGCCCATTCCTGCGGTGATGCTGCCCTGGTACTGGAAGCCGCTGAACAGGTCATAGTCGTAGTTCAACGCTCCGAAGGTGAACAGCGCACCGCTGATCGTATAGTCGCTCTGCCACAGCGCCGCCCAACGCTCCGCAGCAGTGAATCCCGAGCTCTGGCCATACAGACCCTCGAGATGCAGCGTGTGCTTCCAGGGAGTCTCCAGCAGCGCCATGTCGAGCATGGCGTTGGCGGTCTTCGAATTGGTGTTGCCCTGATCCTGAACGAAACCCAACTGGCCCTGGCCGGTCCATACGCCTTGCGGCGGTGGCGGCGGCGGTGGTGGTGCCGGCGCGGCATCAGCGCTTGCCACCGCAGGTGCCACCGCCAGCGCCGCCAGCAAGCCGAGGCACGCATACCGCTTCATAATGACATCCGCGCGATAGGAATGCGCCATCGTGTCCCCCTTGGCTATCGTGTCTCCAGAGCGCGACGTGGCGATACTAACATTCCTAGCCACGTGTCCGAGAAGCACCGAACCGCGGCGCGCGCATGCAAGCCTGCATGGGACCCGTCTGCACACCGCTCGGCTGGTAGTGCCTACGGCGGATTGCAAGGCGCTCCCACTCAATAACGCCTGACGGGTCTCTACGATTGCCCGCAGCGCCCGGCAACATCGCTCGCGCCGCCCGGCTCGCCGGTCGGCGTAGTCATCGGCGAGGAGAGCTGCATGAGAGCACGCAATTTGCTTGCGGCAGGTGCTGCCGTCATCGCAACGCTTAGCCTATCGGGCTGTTTGGTCGCGCCCGATCATGGTCCCTATACCTACGACCGCGGCGATCGCGTTGATAGCGACGGTAACCGTGACGTTGGCTGGTGTGTCGAGCACCCCGATAACGCGCACTGTCGCGACGCACGCTAGCGCCGGGGGCAATGCCTGCGTCGCGTCAGGGTGTGATCGAGCTCAGGGAAGTATCAGAATTGCGTAGGGTCAGAATTGCAGCGAGCGCCGCTCGCGCAGTATCGCGGCTGCGAGCACCAGACCGGCGACCGCGCCTCCGCCCGCGAGCACCAGCGGCGTATAGGTGCCGAACCGCAGCGTGAGCCAAGGCAGCAGCAATGCCACGGCGGTGCCGGAGGCAAACGCGGCACCGATCAGGGTCGCGAGCGTGCGCCGCCGCAGCCGCACGTAGCTGCGCTCGAGCTCGGCCAGCTGCTCGCGTTGCTCGCGCTCGATCCGGGCGCGCACCGTCCACAGCTCCGCGTCCGAGTCCGTGCCGCGCGCCAGCGCCGCCTGGACGCGCGCGCGCAGCCCGATCGGTAGCGCCGGTGGCGTCAACGTGCGCGCCAGCGCTGCATCCAGGGCTCGCTCCAGCTCAGACTCGATTCGCTCCGAGCCGCTCACCTGTCGCTCTCCAACCAGAGCTGCGGATCGTCGAGCCCGCGCCGGCGCAACTGCTCGGCGAGCGCGGCCCGCGCCCGAAACAAATGCGTCTTCACGGTACCCTCGGGGCAGCCGAGCATCTGCGCCACCTCGGCGGTCGAACGCCCCTCATAGTAGAACAACAGCAGCGTACGGCGTAGCCGCTCGGGAAGCAGATCGACCAGTTCGCGCAGCAGCTCGGATTGCTCGGCGGCGGGTGGCTCCGCATCCGTCGCGGCCACCTGCTCGACCGCGGCCGCCACCTCGCCGTCGGCGAGCGACTCGAGCGTGCGCTTGCGTTCGAGAGCGCTGAGGCAGCGGTTGCGGCTGATGGCATAGATCCAGGTGGACAGTGCGGCTCTCTCATCGTAGCGATCGAGGGCCTTCCAGATGCGTATCAGACTCTCCTGCGTTACATCCTCCGCCTGCGCCCGGTCGCGCAGCAGCGCGCAGCACAGGCGAAAGATCTTGCCTTCATAGCGCTCCAGCAGCTGCGCAAACGCGCGCTCGCGCTCGCCCGCCCGCAGTAGCCCGATAATGTCGCGGTCGTCGCTGGCACCCGACGCTACCGCGGTCTGCATGGAACGCACCTCAGTGCTTGATACCCCGCAACAGGGGCAACGGTTTCAGCCCCCCGGGCGGGGCCCGGTACCGCTGCTGCCGCCGGCCGATACCGGGATCGGTGGTTGCCGGCGACGACCGCCCCCGAGGGGCCGGCTGTTTTGAAACCGAGCCGCGTGCTGCAAGGTATCAAGGTCAGGCGCAATCACTCAAGGAAGCTTCGATGGATCCCCACACCTCTGTGGAAATCGTCGGGGAGCTGATCCCCATCATCGCCATCGTGCTGGGCATCGGTATCGGGATGCTGGCGATCTACCTGGACTTTCGCAAGAAGCGCGAGCTGTTCCAGCTGTACCACGCCGAGCGCATGGCGGCGATTGAGAAAGGCATCGAGCTACCGCCGCTGCCGCCGGACCTGTTGCGCGACACCCGCACTCCCGAAGCACGTGGCGCACGCCATCGGCGCTTCGGATTCGTGCTGCTGTTCGTCGGCGTCGCCGTCGGCCTGGCACTCTGGGGCACCAAGGACCCGGATGCCTGGTGGGCCCTGGTTCCTGCCGGCTGGGGACTCGCGCTGTTGCTGTCGAGTTTCCTCGAGTCGAGAGAGCGCGCCGCGCAGTCACGCGGCGACAACCCAGAAACCCGGGTGTGACCGCCGACACGAGGGCGCCCGGCCCAGCATCCCGTCGGCTAACGCATCGCATTTGGCGGCGAGGAGCCCGCAGGTAACACCCGTAACCGATTTGACCGTCGCAGCCGCCTCGATGGTTGCACGCGTGCCGGCGCGCTGACGCGCCGAGCCCGCACAGGGAGCGGTGGTCGCATCGCGGCCGCCCTGCTACCGCGCCGGCCGCCCTGCCACGGCCCCGTTGGAGCAGAAACGCGATCTTGCTATCCTGAGCGCCGGACTGCTTGTTTGATCGCTCCTGCACGTGGGGCAGGTCGCCCGGCAGGCCTCGCGGCCAGACCGGCCAGATTTCACGAGGGGGTCGAGATGAAGACGTGGCCCGTCGCCAGTTTCGCCGCAGCATGCCTATGCGCCGCGGCAGGCGCACTGATCTATTCCGCGGCTTACGGCCAAGAGGCCGCCCGGGCCGGCAACGTGACCGAGCAACGGGTGCTCGCCGAGGCCTCCAACGGCATCAATTGGCCCGTCAACGGCGGTAGCTTCGGCTCGCCGCACTTCAGCCCGCTGAAGCAGATCACCGACAAAAACGTCACCCACCTCGGCCTCGCCTGGTCGGTCGATATCGACAGCCCCATGGGGCTCGCCACCGAGCCGATCGTCGTCGATGGCACGATCTATGCGAGCGCCTCTCTCGATCGGGTCTACGCGATCGATGCTGCCAGCGGACGCGTGCTGTGGATGTACGACCCGCACGTGCGCCTGAGCATGATCCGAAATTCCGCCACCGCGCGCACCAGTCGCGGTGTCGCGGTCTGGGAGGGCAAGGTCTACGTCGGCACCGGCGATTGCCGCGTGATCGCGCTCGATGCGGCTTCCGGCCGCGAGCTGTGGGCCTCGCCCGTGTGCGTCGACACGCGCGAGTCGGGCGTCACCGATGCTCCCCGTGTCGGCGACGGCAAGGTGTTCGTCGGCTACAACGGCTCGGACACCGGAGTGCGCGGCTCGGTGGTCGCCTTCGACGCCAACACCGGCAAGCTCCTGTGGCGTTTCTGGAACGTTCCGGGCGATCCCTCCAAGGGCTTTGAGAGCCCGGCACTGGCCATGGCGGCCAAGACCTGGTCGGGCGATCACTGGTGGGAGGTCGGCGGCGGCGATGTCTGGGCCACGATCACCTATGACCCGGTCACCAAATACGTGATCTACGGCACCGCCGGCGCCTCTCCGGATGTCTTCTTCGGTGATCGGTACGATTGGTCGAGCATCCATTTGGGCGGCAAGCGGCTGTTCGCCGGTTGCGTCGTCGCGGTGAAAGCCGACACCGGCGAATATGCGTGGCACTACCAGACCAGCATCAACACGGAGAACTTCCACGTACTGGTGACCAATTTGAAGATCGACGGCGTCACGCGCCACGTCGTCATGACCGTGCCGCGTGATGGCATCTTCTACGTGCTGGATGCACACACCGGCAAGGTGATCTCACAGAAGCCGCTCGCCACTGCCCATACGACCCAGGCCAACCTGGTCGATGAGCGTGTCACGGCGGCAACCGCCACGATGCACCCGACCGCGGCGACCATCACGGATGCGCAGCGCACTACGACCGGGCACAACTGGTGGCCGATGAGCTACAGCCCGGTCACCGGCCTGGTGTATATCCCGACCTACGATGACATCCCGCACCCGCGCGGTTACCTGACCGAGGCGGTCGGAAGACTCATCGCCTGGGATCCGATCGCCCAGCACGCGCGCTGGTCGGTGAAGGAACCGTTGCCGACCAACAGCGGCGTGCTGTCAACCGCCGGGAACCTGGTGTTTGAGGGCCAGGGCACCGGCGAGTTCGATGCGTACTCTGCGACCACCGGCCGCAAGGTGTGGTCGATCCAAACCGGCTCGGCGATTGATGCCGTACCGGTGAGCTACATGGTCGGCGATCAGCAGTACGTTTTGATGCCCGTAGGGCTGGGCTCGCACTCGCGCAACTTCGGTCCGATCAGTGTCATGGCGACCCCCGAGTCCAAGCGCGGACCCTCGCGCATCTATGCCTTCCGGCTCGGCGCTACGATGCCCTTCCCCACTCCGCACGTGACCATACCCCCCGTGCCGCGACCTCCGGATGAGACCGCAAGCTCACAGCAGGTGCATCTCGGCGAGCAGCTCTACACCCGCTTCAACTGCAACGACTGTCACTCACCCGATGCCGACGGTGCCGGCGCCTGGATCGTCAATGGCGCGATTCCGGACCTGCGCTACATGCCCGCGGACGTGCACGAGCAGTTCCTCGCGATCGTGATGGGCGGAACGCATCGCGCCAACGGCATGCCGGGATTCGCGGACCAGGGCTTTGCCAACGGCGACGATTGGCCGATCACCAGGCACGCCATGACGGCCGATGAGGCCAATGCGCTGCACGCCTACATCATTGACCAGGAATGGAAGGCCTATAAGGACGATCAGGCGCGCTTGAACAGTCGCAACCCTGCCGCGAGCCAGCAGTAGCTCGGGTAGCTGCGACGTTCCCTGGTTTCGGTAACTGCAGTCAGCGCGGGTGCAGCAGCAGCTTCTGCGCGCGCCAGTTCAGCAGCTCGCCCACGTACAACTCATTCTCCGACGGGCAGGCGAGCGCGTGGATCCAGCCGAATTTCTTCAGCTGCCGGCCCGATCCGCCCAGCCACCCGAGCACCTTGCCGTCGAGCGACAGCTTGTAGATGCGGCCCGGAAAGGCATCCGAGGCGTACAGGTACTGTGTCGGACCGGGCGTGATGCACAGGGTCCATGGAGCACCCGGCTGCATGGTCTGATTACCGACGCCGGACGCGGTCCCGTCGGGCCCGAGCTTGGGGCGGTTGCCGATCGCATTCGGCGCATCGGGCGGCACCGGCACGTCGATGTGGATGATCGATAGCACCTTGCCCGAAGTGCTGAATACCTGAATGCGCCGGTTACCTCGGTCCGCGACGTAGATGCGATTCTCATGATCAATCGCGATCGAATGCGGCGTATTCAGCTGTCCCGGTGCTGAGCCCGGCTCACCAAAGCTGCCGACCCAATTGCCGTCGCGGTCGTATTTGGCGACGCGAGAATTGATGTAGCCGTCGCTGATATAGATGTTGCCGGACGTGTCCCAGGTCATGTCGGTGACCTGTCGGAACATGCCGTCGATCGGCGGCAGCGGCGGCTGGGGATGCGCGAGCGGATGGGCGCCCTCGTCCGAGGCTTCGGCCTTGCGTCCGAACACCATGCTGACTCGGCCCTCGGGGGTGAACTTCACTACGACGTCCGAGCCTTTGTCGGCCACCCAGATATTGTCCTGCGGATCGATACGCACCGAATGCGCGAACGACCAGGCATACAGGTTGTGCCCGATCTCGCGCACAAAATTGCCGTTGGCATCGAACTCGAGGAGCTGAGCCGCGGCCGCGCCATAGGCGGGACCCGTGCTATTGCCGCGCGTAAACACGAATATGTGATGGTGCGAGTTGACCGCAACGCCAGCCACCTCACCGAAGTAGAGATCCGCCGGCATCTTGAAGAAATCCGGTACCGAATCGAATGGAATCTCCGGCGGCGCGGCCTGACTCGCAGCCCGAGCAGGGAGCCAGCCCACAGACAGCACCGCGCCCAGCATGACCACGGCGGTTATCACGCGCCGACCGACGCGCAGCGGGCGAGCCGCTGCACGCTGCTTGCAATATCTCGGCATTGCTATCCCCCTGGTTGGTTTTGGGTTCGCGCGGCGATGAGCGCGGTGAATGCCTCTCGTCGTGAACGATCACCGCCGTGAATGATTCGCCTCGCGAGTGAGTATCGCAGCCAGTGGCAATCCCGCACCAGCCCTCACTCGGAGATCGGCCCGCCGGCGGCGGAGTGCGCTCCCGCTCCCGCTCCCGACCCCGACCCCGACCCCGGCGCCTCAGCCGATGCGCGCCCGTAGGATTTCGGCAATCCGAGCGCATGCTCCGCCAGGTAGCACAGCACCAGATTGGTTGAGATCGGCGCTACTTGGTAGAGTCGTGTCTCGCGGAACTTGCGCTCGACGTCATACTCCTCGGCAAAGCCGAAGCCGCCGTGTATCTGCAGGCAGGCCTCGGCGGCTTCCCAGCTGGCGTCCGCAGCCAGCAGCTTGGCGCTGTTGGCCTCGATACCGCAGTCAACGCCGGCATCGTATGAGGCGGCCGCACGCTGCACGATCGCCTCGGCCGCCAGCGTGTGCGCGAAGGCGCGCGCCAGCGGAAATTGCACCCCTTGGTTGACGCCGATGGGTTGGCCGAACACCTCCCGCTCCTTGGCGTACGCCGCGCCCCTGGCTACGAACCACTTGGCGTCGCCGATGCATTCCGCGGCGATCAGAATGCGCTCGGCGTTCATACCGGACAACACGTAGCGGAAGCCCCTGCCCTCCGCGCCGATGAGCGCAGCGGCGGGAATGCGCGCATGGTCGAAGAATATCTCCGTCGTGGCGTGATTCATCATGGTGCGGATCGGTTTGATCGTGACGCCATGGCCGATCAACGCGCGCAGATCGACCAGAAACACCGACAGACCGTCGGTCCGCTGCGCAACCTGCTCCCGTGGCGTGGTGCGCGCGAGCAGCAGCATCAGATCGGAATGCTCGGCGCGCGAGGTCCAGATCTTTTGCCCGCTGAGCACGTACTCATCCCCCTGCCGCTCGGCGGTGGTGCGCAGCGCCAGCGTGTCGGTGCCGCTGGTCGGCTCGGTGACCGCAAAGGCCTGCAGTCGCAATGAGCCGTCGGCCACGCGGGGGAGATAACGCTGCTTCTGCTCGCTGCTTCCATGGCGCAGCAGCGTTCCCATGATGTACATCTGCGCGTGGCAGGCGGCGGCATTGCAACCCTGACGGTGGATCTCCTCGAGGATGACCGCCGCGGCCGCGAGGTCGAGGCCTGACCCGCCGTATTCCGACGGAATCAGCGCGGCAAGATAGCCTGCCTCGGACAGCGCCTGCACGAACGCCTGCGGGTACTCACGCCGCCCGTCGAGCTCACGCCAGTAGGCACCTGGAAAGCGGGCGCAGAGGCGCGCGACCCCCTCTCGGATCACGCTCAGATCGGTCCGCTCGTCCCTCGCCGTCATGGCGCGACGTCCGCCCGCATGGCGATCGCACCTGCGGCGCTTCGCGCCCACAGCGAAGCTCCGCCGGCGGTCGCTCGCGAGCACAGCTCGAAGCGCTCGCCCTCGAACAACGGCGAGTGCGCCCGATAGGACAAGCGCGCCACGGGTATCTGCGGGTGTGCCTGCAGGTAGTGATCGAGCAGCAGCATGGCCACATACGGCCCGTGCACGACCAGCCCGCGGTAGCCTTCCGCCGACCGCGCATAGTCCCGATCGTAATGAATGCGGTGCGCATTGAAGGTCAGGGCCGAGAAGCGAAACAACTCCACCGGCCCGAGGATGACGGCCCGCCGCGAATCCGGATCGGGCTCGGCTGCCGGCGGCTCGACTCGACTGGGTGCTCCGGAGGGCTTCGAGCAGAACACCAGCTCCTGCTGCTCGAGCACCGCGAGCGCACCGCCGCTGCGGATCTCGTGCCGGATGGTCACGAACACCAGCTCGCCCGAGGCGCCGCGCTTGGCCGCGACCGCCTCGATGGTCGAGCGCCGCCCGATCTGTGCCCCGATCGCGATCGGAGTGTGAAACTCGACTCGACCGCCCGCCCACATACGCCGCGGGAGTTCAATGGGCGGCAAAAAGGCGCCCCGGCGCGAATGCCCGTCGGTCGCGAGCAACGCTTGCCGCTCCTGCGGTAGGAAATAGAGCCAATGGCCGAGAGGCGGCACGACTCCCTGCCGCCACGGCGGTGCCTCGTGGTCGAGCAACGCCGCCAGGCGGTGCACAGCACCCACGCTCGCCACGTCCTCGGCTTCGGTCACGCGTCCGATCCACGCGCGCGGGTCCTCAGCGATCACAATGCGACACTCCTTCTGAGGTATGGAGCGAGCAGGCTACACCCAAACAGCGCGCAGCAGAGGTGGCACTCGTTCAGCCGTGCTGCTACGCTCGTGCCGTTGTTGCGCAGTCGAAGGGGGTTTGCCATGCAGCGCTCCACTCTGGTTGCAATGGCGTCGTGGATGCTGTGGCTCATCAGCGGCGCCGTCCACGCTCAAGAGGCATCCAGCCCGACGGTACCCAGTGACCAATTGTGCGGATCAAGCACCCCGGCTCCCTTCTGTAGCGCGGTGAGAGGCGACCGCGCCGAGGGCTGGCTGCAGCAGAGCCGCTCGGAGATCATGGCGCAGCATGGCATGGTAGTCACCAGCCAACCCCTGGCCGCGCAGGCCGGGTTGCAGATTCTGCGCCAGGGCGGCAACGCCATCGATGCCGCCGTCGCCACCGCCGCCGTGCTGAGCCTCGAAGAGCCCAACAGCGTCGGCATCGCCTCGGACCTGTTCGCGGTCATCTACATCGCCCGCGAGCACAAGCTCTACATGTTGAACTCCAGTGGCATGGCGCCCAGCGGCGCGACGCTGGCACGGTTCAACAAGCTCGGCTACCGCTGGAATCCCAAGAACTACGGACCGATGTCCGGCATGCCGATCTGGGGCATTCTGCCGGTCACCGTGCCGGGCACCGTTTGGGGCTGGCAGGAAGTCCTCAAACGCTTCGGTACCCTGACCTTCAAGGACGTGCTCGAGCCTGCCCGGTTGTACGCGCAGAACGGCTTCCCGGTCTCGGAGCGCGCCTCCGCTGAATGGCACATGCCCAATGCGCTGCCGCTCGAGCATTGCTGCACGCAACCCGATCCCGATTCGATCAAGACCTGGTATATCAACGGCCAACCGCCCAAGCCCGGCCAGATCTTCCGCAATCCGGATCTTGCGCGCACGTTGCGGCTGCTTGAGACCGGCGGGGCCGACGCGTTCTACAAGGGTGAGATCGCCCGCGCCATCGTCGCCAAATCGAACAAGCTCGGTGGCACCATGACGCTCGAGGATCTCGCCAACTATCGAGGCGAGTGGGTCGAGCCGGCGCACAGCGTCTACCACGGGTTCGACATCTACGAGCTGCCGCCGCCCGCGCAGGACTGGGCGACCAACGAGATGCTCAACATCCTGCAGGCGTGCGTGCCGCGTTGGGTTCCAGGCCAGACGCTCGCCTCGCTCGGCCCGACGAACGTCGAGTACTGGCACCTGATGGTCGAGGCGAAGAAGCTCGCCTATGCCGACCTCTACCGCTATAACGCCGACCCTGACTTCGACAAGGTTCCGCTGGGCAGGCTGCTGTCCGAGTCCTATGCGGCTTCACTGTGCGGCAAGGTCAACCCGCAGCACGCCTCCCCCACGGGGCCGCCGGGCAACGCCGAACAGCCCGGCGACACCATCGTGCTGTCGGCGGCGGACAAGTACGGCAACATGGTTTCGTGGGTGAACAGCAACTTCTTTGACTTCGGCTCGGGGGTCACGGTGCCGGGCTACGGCTTCGTGCTGCATAACCGCGGCGCATTGTTCACGCTCGATCCACACAGCCCCAACGTCATCGCGCCACACAAGCGTCCATTCAATACGCTATCGGCCGGATTCGTGATGCGAAAAGGCGTGCCGGTGATGACCGTGACGCTCATGGGTGGCGATATGCAGGCCCAGGGGCACGCTCAGCTGCTGGTCGATGTCCTCGATCTCGGAGCCAATCTCCAGGCCGGAGTCGACATGGCGCGCTTCCTGCACAGCCAGATCCCCAATCGGCTGCTGCTCGAAAGCCCGCTCTACCAGCTCGTGGGCCCCCAGCTCGCTGCCATGGGACACAACGTCAAGTCGGTCAACGGCGAGGACATGGGCGGCGCCCAGGTAATCATGTTCGTACCCGACGCCGACCCGCAGCCGGCGAGCGGCGACAACGGTGCCGATCAGCTGCATGGCTACTATCGAGCGGGATCGGATTTTCGCAAGGACGGTCAGGCCGCGGGCTGGTGAGTCGCCCAGTGCTCATCAGCATCGGCCGGCGAGCCCCTGTGGTGTAACCCATGCATCCGCGGCTTCAGCCCGGCAACTGCTGACAGAGCGGCATCAGTGCACGGATCAGCTCGATCTGGCGCGCCACACGCTCATCGACCGCCGCGATCAGCTCGAACCCGAAGCCTTGCGGATCCTCCCGAGCGAGACATTCGCTGTCTCCCCGTAGATGCTCGAGCAGCCTCTGTCTGATGTCACTGCTCTCACCCACATAGATCCAGCGATCGCGCTTCCAGAGCGCGTACACACCGGCGGCGCTGGGCGCGCGGGTGCTGACAGCCGGTTTGTTATATCTGAAGCACGCCTTCGGCCAGCCCGGGCGCGCCGTGGCTTTATCGTTCCAGACCGACGGTGGTTCGGGAGGCCCGTCAACGTCGCCGGCGAGGCGCACGGCCAGCCGCTCATACAATCCGGCGAGCCGGCTGAATTCCTCCCGCGCCTCGTGCGATTTCGCTCGTGCCGCCATCGAGCGCATCTTGGCCGCCACCTCGACATACGCGCTCGCCGGCGCTGACTCGTTGTCCTCGTGCTGTTCCAACACCGCTCCCTCGTGCCGCTCCAACACTGCTCCCCGCCGCAGCAGGTGGCCGCGTGAACGCTAGCATGCGGTGGCGACCGGTCGCGATCAGCCTCCTCCTACGACTACCGGCCATCTGTTAAGCGCCGCACCGCGGTCGCATCCGTGGGCAACGCACTTTACTGGTGTAATGTGCCGCTCGGCACGCCGACTGCACGGAGGTGACGATGGCCAGATCCCACGCTCGGGCGAAAGCGCACGCGCGCACTCGCACGAATCCATCTATCCAGGCGACCGACGCCGCGCTGTTGCACGCGCAGGACGAGGGCACGCGCGGCGGCACCCGAGGCTCAGTGGATCTGCCGCGCATCGAGCGCGCGGTGCGAGAAATTCTTCTGGCGATCGGTGAGGATCCGGAGCGCGAAGGCCTGCGTATGACGCCGCAGCGCGTGGCCCGTGCCTACCAGGAGCTGACCGCCGGCCTGCGGCTCGACCCTCGCAGCCTGCTCAGGACGGTATTTCACGAGAAATACAATCAAATCGTGCTGCTGCGGAACATCCCGTTCCACTCGCTGTGCGAGCATCACTTGCTGCCATTCGTCGGTCACGCCCACGTAGCCTACCTCCCCGACCGGCGGGTGGTCGGACTGAGCAAGCTCGCGCGCGTAGTCGACGCATTTGCGCTTCGACCGCAGGTGCAGGAGCGGCTGACCGATCAGATCGCCGACGCCATCACCGACGAGCTGCGCCCGCTCGGAACCGTGTGTGTGCTCGAGGCATCGCACACCTGCATGACCATCAGGGGCGTCCGCAAGCCGGGGAGCTCCATGGTCACGAGTGCCATTCGCGGCATTTTCGTGCGCAATCAGGCGACACGCAGCGAGGTGCTGAATCTGATCTACGGAACGGCCGCAGTCGGACACTGACGCGCCGGACTCGCGCCGGCATGACCGCTCAAGCAGCTCGGCAATGCCAGTCGACCTCATCGCGTGCCGCGGCGGCGCGGCGCATGACATTGATCACGCCCAGCAGCGCCAGTGGTGAGATCACCGCTCCGCAGGCGCCATAACTCCAGGCCGCGCGCAGCCGCAGCGCCGGATCCACGACCAGCACGAAGCGCTTGGCAGCGACACCGAGGAGGGCATCGCGCAGCCGCCGCGCGGGGATATCGATCACATCATGATGTGTGAGTCGCACGCGCCGCTCATCTCCAGTCACGCTACCGACCCAGCTCCTGTCCGGCTCACCGCCGCGGCAGCGGCTGGCGATGGGTTTGACGCCACTCGCGCTAAACTCATGCCGCAGGATTTGCAGCCAGCGATCCCTCTCCAGGCTACGGTCCTCGAAGTCGCTGGGATGCGAGCACAGCAGTCCCCAACGGCCATCGAGCCAGTCGCGTATGCAGGGAATCGATCGATTGATGTGATCCAGATAAAGCGTCGCCATGAGCCCTCCTCGTGCACTCAAACCGGCGGCAGCGAGTGTGCGAGCATGGGCGGCGATAAGTCAGTCGCAGCTCGGTAACGACGGGGTTAACGAGCCCTCGGGGGCGCAGCTACGTGTCGTGCGCGCGCCGGTCGAACATCTACCTGGCGAACAGTTTGCCGATGTCGGCAAAGGCCTTGATCTCGAGGGCATTGCCCGAGGGGTCGAGGAAAAACATCGTGGCCTGTTCGCCGGGTTGCCCTTTGAAACGGATGTGGGGCTCAATCAGGAAGCGGACGCCTTTTGCCTTGAGATCATCGGCGAGCGCCTTCCAATCCGCCATGGGCAGCACAATGCCGAAGTGGCGCACGGGCACGTGGTCACCGTCGACCGAGTTACGGTGCGCGATGCCGCTCTCCTCCGGCGCCAGATGAGCAACGATCTGATGCCCGTAGAAATTGAAATCGACCCAGTCGGGTGCACTGCGTCCCTCGGGGCAGCCGAGCTTCCCCCCATAGAACGCGCGCGCCAGTGCCAGATCGTGCACCGGGAAGGCGATGTGAAACGGTGACAGCAGCGCGGGATTGGTCGCGGGCGCGGCCGTTGGCACGGTCGTCAGCGCA
>JASHTF010000322.1 GCA_030040715.1 Gammaproteobacteria bacterium
CGGCGCGCGCCGATGTTCTCGGTGCGCTCATTGACCTGGTAGGCGATCTCGGCCAGGCGGCGCACTCCGTCCGGCGTGAACTCCAGCGTCAGGTTCTCGGTCGCGAGCAGCGCCCGGTATTGTGCCGTCAGCGACGCGTCGGGCTCGGTGAGGATGCGCTCGAAATCCTCTACCTTGAGCGAATCGAGCTCGACGCGGATCGGGAAGCGCCCCTGCAGCTCGGGGATCAGATCCGAGGGCTTCGACATATGAAATGCCCCCGAGGCGATGAACAGTATGTGATCGGTCTTGAGCGAGCCGTACTTGGTGGTGACCGTGGAGCCTTCCACCAGCGGCAGCAGGTCGCGCTGTACCCCCTCGCGTGACACGTCCGCACCGATGGTTTCCTGGCGACGCGTGATCTTGTCGATCTCGTCGATGAAGACGATGCCGTTCTGCTCGGCATTGGTGAGCGCACGCGTCTTGAGCTCCTCTTCGTTGATGAGTTTGCCGGCCTCCTCCTCGAGCATGAGCTTGAGGGCCTCGCGCACCTTGACGCGCCGCGTACGCGTGCGGCTGCCGCTTAGATTGGACAGCACTGCCTGCAGCTGCTGCTGCATCTCCTCCATGCCAGGCGGAGCCATGATGTCGACCCCCATCGGCAACGAGCGCATTTCGATCTCGACCTCGCGCTCATCGAGCTCGCCGCGCGTGAGCAGGTCGCGTAGTTTCTGTCGGGTCTCGGAGTCGCGCGGCTGCGTCGGCTCGTCGGTCGAGAAGCCGAGCATGCGCGGCTTGGGCAGCAGCGCATCGAGTACACGCTCGAGGGCGGCCGCGCGCGCGCCGTCACGCACGCGCGCGATCTCCTGCTCGCGCGTCATCTTGACGGCCACGTCGGCGAGCTCCTTGATGATCGAGTCGACCTCGCGTCCGACGTAACCCACCTCGGTGAACTTGGTCGCCTCTACCTTCACGAATGGCGCCTGCGCCAGACGCGCGAGCCGACGCGCGATCTCGGTTTTGCCGACGCCGGTCGGACCGATCATCAGGATGTTCTTGGGCGTGATCTCCTGGCGCAGCGGCTCGCCCACCTGCATGCGCCGCCAGCGGTTGCGCAGGGCGATCGCTACGGCGCGCTTGGCGGCACTCTGCCCGATGATGTGCTTATCGAGCTCCTGGACGATCGCCTGCGGCGTCACGAACGCAGCTCCTCTATCATCAGATTGCGATTGGTGTAGATGCATATGTCGGCGGCGATACCGAGCGCGCGCTCGACGATGGCGCGCGCGTCGAGCTCGGTGTTGTCGACCAGCGCGCGTGCCGCGGCCTGTGCATACGGGCCGCCCGATCCGATCGCCACGGCCGCATATTCCGGCTCGATGACGTCACCGTTGCCGGAGACGACGAACAGGTTCTGCGGATCGCCGACGAGCAGCAGCGCCTCGAGTCGGCGCAGATAGCGGTCGGAGCGCCAATCCTTCGCCAGCTCGATCGCGGCACGCGTGAGGTTGCCGTATTTCTCCAGCTTGCCCTCGAAGCGCTCGAACAGCGTGAAGGCGTCGGCGGTGCCGCCGGCAAACCCAGCGAGCACTCGACCGTTGCCGAGGCTGCGCACCTTGCGGGCATTGGACTTCATGACGGTGTTGCCGAGCGTGACTTGGCCATCGCCGCCGAGTGCAATGGCGCCAGCGCGGCGCACTGCCAGGATGGTGGTCGCGTGAGGTTGGAACGGTTCGCTCATGGGGGGTTTATCTCGCCTGAGAGATCTAGCCGCGGCGCTTGGCGCGCGGATGGGCTCGTTCGTATGTGCGGGCAAGATGCTGAAAATCAAGGTGGGTATAGACCTGGGTGGTGCTGAGGCTGGCGTGCCCGAGCAGCTCCTGCACGGCGCGCAAATCGCCACTGGATTCAAGCAGATGGGTCGCGAAGGAGTGGCGCAGCATGTGGGGATGCAGATGCAGCGGAATGCCCATGGCGCGCGCCTGCTTGGCGACGCGCAGCTGCACGGCACGCGCGCCCAGCGGCTCGCCGCGCCGGCCGACGAACACCGCGTGCTGCTCGGGACGGGTGAGGCGGGCGCGCTCCGGCAGCCACGCCTCGAGCGCGGCGATCGCGGCCCTGCCGACCGGCACGATGCGCTCTTTGTTCCCTTTTCCGAGCACGCGCACCTCACCAGCCGCCAGTTTCAGATTCTCGAGCTTGAGCGTCGTCAGCTCGCCGAGCCGCAGCCCGCTCGAATACAACAGTTCCATGAGCGCCAGATCGCGCCGCTCGAGCGGGTCTTTCGGCTTGAGCGACAGCAACCGCGCCATCTGATCGACGTCGAGCGCAGCCGGCAGCCGCTGGGTCGTCTTGGGCGCGCGCACCTCGAGCGCCGGGTTATGCCGCAACGCCCCTTCGCGCAGCAGGAAACCACAGAAACTGCGTACCGCAGCGAGCCGTCGCTGGATGCTGCGACCGGAGAGACCTGCCGCGTGGCTGCGGGCCGCGAACATGCGCACGTGCTGGTGATCGAGCTCGCCCCACTCGGTCAAACCGCTGCGATCGCACCAGCCCAGCAGCGCGAGCAGGTCGCGTCGATAGGCGGCCACGGTGTGCGATGACAGCCGTCGCTCGGCCGCCAGGTGAACCTGGTAACGCGTCAGCCATTGCTGTGCGCTCGGCGTCACGGGCGGGCGCGCCCCAGCGAGTGCTGCTCAGGCGCGCGCAAGCGCGTCGGTGATCAGCTCACTCATGCGCGAGAGAAATTCAGTGCTCATCCCCGGATGGAAGCGGTCCCGATCGACGCTGCCGAGCGCCAGCAGCCCCATCGGGGCCTCGCTCCCGACCGGGATCAGCGCCACCGAGCCGATGTTCGGCGCCTCGTTTCCAAACAGAAACGCGAGCTGCGAGTCGCGGATCTGCCCGCAGCGCGGCTTACTGAGCGAGAACAGACCATCGAAGCTGCGATAGGCGGGATCCTCGGGCGCAACGCGGCGCATGAATCCAGAGGCGGCTTCGCCCGCTGCCTCTCCCTCCCCCGATTGCGGTCGCGGCAGTACCAGCACGGCGTGGAAGGCATCGAAGTCCTCACGCAGACCGCTCTCCACTTCGGCCAGCACCTGCGCGCGCTGCGCAGCACGCAACAGGCGACGCGTAAAGCGATGGATCTTCTCGGCCAGCAGGTTATTGGCGCGTGCCACCCGCACAAATTCGGCCAGCTTCTGCTCGAGCGCCTGGTACTTCTCGCGCAATACCTCTACCTGGCGTTCGATCAGAGAGATCGTCGCGCCATTGCGCGGATGCTGCAGCCGCAGTCGCGCGAGCAACTGCGGATGCCGCTCGAAGAAGTCGCTGTTCTGTTGCAGATAATGCGCAACCGCCCCCTCGTCCACGGCCTCCTCAGACAGGCCGTGCACCTGATTGCTGGTCATTTAATTCTTGCTCCACCCAAATATGTTCGCCTGATTACCGCCGGCACGGACCGATCGCCCGCCACCGGACCGCTCAGATCTCGACCTGTCCCTCGAATGAGCGCTGCGCCGGTCCGGTCAGCCATACGGATTGACCGGCGCCTTCCCAGTGTACCCCCAATACCCCTCCCGGCACATTTACTTCGACGTCGCTTCCGAGCAGTCCCAGATCGCGTCCGATAACGGTGGCCGCACAGGCCGCCGTGCCACAGGCTCGTGTCTCACCGACGCCGCGCTCATAGATGCGCAGACGTATGTGGGCGTGGTCGATCACCTGCATGAAGCTGACGTTCACCTGCTGCGGGAAGCGCGGCTCGGACTGTAGCGCGCGCCCGAGGCGTTCCACGGGCGCGGCCTCGATCGTCGCGACGCGCAGCACCGCTTGAGGATTGCCCATCAAGAGCACGCCGAATTCGTAGTGTTCGTCACCGCACTGAATCGGGTAGGTTGGCCGGCGCTCCGGTGCGTCAAAGGGCACCGACTTGGGATCGAAGTTGGGTTGCCCCATCTCCACGGTGACCAAGCCACCCGCGAGCACACGGGCGCGCATCGAGCCGCTGGCGCTGTCCAGGACCAGCGTGCCATCCGGCGCGCGCCCACGCTGCTGCAGCAACGCGGCGATACAACGCAGGCCGTTCCCACACTGCGCGGCCTCACTGCCGTCGGCGTTGAAGATGCGGTAGTACGCCTGCGAGCCTGGCCGGCGGGGCGGATGCAATACCAGCGCCTGATCGAAGCCTATGCCCGTGTGCCGGTCGGCGAGTGCGCGCCACTGCGCGGGACTCAGGGTCGCATCGGCGGGCAGATCCACGATCATGAAGTCGTTGCCGAGGCCGTGCATCTTCACGAAGTTCAAGCGCATCGGCGGTCAGCATAACCGATTTGCCACGCCGGTCGTTGCTCAGCGTTCGGCCCTCGCGGACCGCTCGACCGCGGGTTTGCTCGGACTCGAGTTTGCTCGAGCTTGCGCTATTGAGTGGGCGCCGGGGAACCGGCGCTCGAGCTGCTGGCAGAGCCGGCTGCGCTGCTGGTGGCGCCGCCCGCTGCGGCTTGGTCGCTCACGCCCTCGCACGCCGATTGCATGGCGAGGCGATCGTTGACGCGCTGTTGATCGGCCTCATCGTCCGTCAGGTATTGGCGCTCACCGTCGGGCCCGACCTTGTACAGCCGGCGAGCCTCGATTGTTTGCTGGTACATCTGCTGCGCCTGCTGGCATTGCTTGCTGCGGGCCTCGGCCTGGTCCTGCGCAACGGCGCGCGCTGCGGCCTGCTCGGCGAGCTGCCGACTGATCTGGTCGCCCCGTTGCATGAGCGAGGCGTCGCGGCTCGTCGCGCTATTGGAGGTACTGGCATCGCCGGTGTGCATGTCGGGGGAGGGGGTGGAGGAGATCAACTCCGCACCGGGGCTGGGGGTGTCGCTGTACTGGACGTGGCCCTGCGCATCCACCGACCGATAAATGTCGGCCACTGCCGCACACAGGGGCAGCCAGATCAACCAGGCGGTCACGACGACTCGGCGCATGCGGGACTCCCAGGCAGCAGTATCGATCCAGCCCCGAGCCGGTGTGGTGAACCACGTCACATTCGGGCCTTCTGCCTCCCCCAGCCGGTGCCAGACCCGAGCGATGCTGCCTGCTCGGTCGCCTCAGGTTGCGGCCGGGCCGGTCTCGCCGGTGCGGATACGGACGGACTGCTCAATATGGGTGACGATAATGCGACCGTCGCCACGCTGCCCCGTGCGGGCGATATTGCCGAGCGCCTCGAGGACGGGCTCGGCGATGGCGTCATCGACAGCGACCTCGAGCTTCACGCGTGCTCCGAGCTGCGCCTCCTGGACCTCGGTCACGGTGACGCCTTGCACGCCGAGTTGTGCGATCGCCTGACGAAGCTCCTCCAGCTTGAAGGGGCGCACCACTGCCGTGATCATCTTCATGGCGCATTTCGCAGCGAATTCGCCTGGAATCCGATGCCTCGGCGCGGCCGGAGCGCGTATGCTCGGTATGTCCCCAGTACGTGACACCGACCGCCACTGCTTCGCAGCAGGAAGCGTACCACGTAAGGAGCGCAGCGATGGATAGCCTCGGCATCGACGACATCGCCAGAAAACTCTTCGAGGGCCTGCCGGAGGCGGCCCGCACCGTGCGGCGCGATATCGAGAGCAACTTCCGCGCCGTACTGCAGGCGAGCCTCGGCAAGCTGGATCTGACGCCGCGCAGTGAGTTCGATGTGTAAGTCAAGCTGCTCGAGCGCACACGCACGCGCCTCGAGCAGCTCGAGCTGCGCCTCGCTACGCTCGAGAAACGGGTGCACGAGCTGGAGGAGGCGGTCCCGCCGATAGCTGAATAGCGGCGCGGTCGCCGCGCGGCGCAGCGGACCGGGGCGCCGCAGTGCCCCTCGCACGCATCCTCAGTCGTACCGAGCTGGGACTGGACGCTCCGCTGGTGCACGTCGAGGTGCACCTGGGCAACGGCCTGCCCGCATTCTCGATCGTCGGTCTGCCGGCCCCGGTGGTGCGCGAAAGCCGTGAGCGGGTACGCTCGGCGCTGCTCAATTCCGGCTACGCGTTTCCCGGGCGCCGCATCACGGTGAATCTCGCCCCCGTGGAGCTCTCCAAACGGGGCGGACGATTCGACCTCCCGATCGCGCTCGGCGTGCTGGTCGCCAGCGGCCAGCTGCGGGTGCGCACCGCCGCAACGCTCGAGTGTTATGGCGAGCTCGGTCTGGGCGGGGAGCTCAAGCCGGTCCGAGGACTGTTCCTCGCGGCGCTGCACGCCGGGCAAGCGGGACACGCGCTGATCGTGCCGAGCGCCAATGTTGCCGAGGTCGCCTTGACCGGGCTCAAGGATGTGCTTGGCGTCGCGCACCTGCGGGCAGCGGCGGCGGCTCTCGGTCGCAAAGAGTTGGGTGCCGGCGTCGGCGGCGTCGGCGGCGTCGGCCGCAGCGGCAGCGACAGTCCCTGCGACCGCGAGCCGAGTAGTGCGCCAGCGAGCGCGATTGGCACCGGCGAGCAAGCGGTGCGGAGTGAGGAACTTTACTTCCATCGCATCGTCGGCCAGCGTCATGCCAAGCGCGCTCTCGTGATCGCGGCCGCTGGCGCCCATAGCGTGCTGTTGATCGGGCCACCGGGCGGCGGCAAAAGCCTGCTCGCCGGTTGCTTGCCGCTGCTGCTGCC
>JASHTF010000323.1 GCA_030040715.1 Gammaproteobacteria bacterium
CGGCGCGGGCGTCGTCGCCGTGGCAGCGCCACTCCGTGCGAGCGCCGCCGCCGCCCAGGCTCCGGCGATCAGCCCGCAGAAGCCGGCCGTCATGAAGGTGGGCGCGAGACCCACGCGATCGGCAAGGGCTCCACACAGCGGTGCGCCGAGCGCCGCGATGCCGTTGAAGGCCATCACAAATAGCCCCATGACGCGTCCTCGCAGACTTTCCGGAACGTGGTACTGGAACAGCACATTCGATCCCGACACCACGAGCGTGATGGAGCAGCCGAGCAGCGCGACCGTCAGCGGTAGCACCCAGCCGAGAAACGCAGCGCTGCTCAGGCCGAGAGCGACGAGCGCCGCGCCGCTCAGCAGCGCAGCCGCCGGAATCACCCGCAGCAGCAGCGCTACGTCGTGAAACAATGCGATCAGGACCGCCGCCGCCAAGGCCCCGGCCCCGGAGATCGTCATCAGCCGGGCGTAGCTGCTCGCGTGGCCGAGTCCCCATTGCGTGATCGCGGCAGGCAGCAGACTCGGATACGGCACTATCAGCAGGCTGAGCACGATGAGCAACGCAAACAGCCGCCGGATCGCGGGCTGCCCACTGCAGAACCGCAGCCCCTCACGCAGCGACGCGGCCGACAGCGCGCCGATCGAGCCGGAAGGCGTGCGCGGCAATCGCAGCAGCACCGCGATCGCAGCCAGATACGAGCCGGCGTTGAGCAGGAAGCACACCGCGGCCCCGAATCGGGCCAGCACCACCGCAGCGAGGCTCGCTCCGAGCAGTCGCGACAGGTGCAGCGAGGCGGCGTTGACCGCGACCGCGTTGCGGATGTCCGCCGGGCGATCGACCAGGCGGGCCACGATCGACTGCCGCGCCGGCACGTCGACGCAGTTGACCAGCCCGAGCAGTAGTGACAGCGCGAGCAGGGCCTCGATTGCGGCTGCGTGCGCGAGCGCCAGGACGCCGAGCGCCAGCGCCTGCAGCAGGCCGGCAATCTGCGTCGCGATCAGCACCGAGCGGCGATCGAACCGATCCGCCAGCGCCCCGCCCAGCGGCGCGAACGCGACGATCGGCAGCTGCAGCAGCAGCACCGTGAGTCCCACCAACTCCGATGAGTGCGTGAGCTCGTACACCAGCCACGACAGCGCCACTTGCTGTGCCGCCGTGCCACACAGCGAGATCAGCTGGCCGGTCAGGTAGAGCCTGAAGTTGCGGGCGCGCAGGGCCGGCAGTCCGGCCCCAGGCAGTTTCATGACCCGACGGTGGCCGCGGCCGACTGATCCAACCGCAACGAGTTTTCGGGTGCGCGGAATACCAGGGGTCGCAGCGCTGACTCGTGCTCGGCGTGGGCGATGGCCTCGAGCACCCGAGCGTGCAATGGCGACTTGTCGCATACCGGGTCGGTCGCGGTGACATCGCCGGTGAGTAGATAGGCTTGACAGCGACAGCCGCCCAGATCCTTCTCCCGCTCCGGACAGTCGCGGCACGGCGCCGGCATCCAGTCGGTGCCGCGAAAGCGCGTGAACGCCGGAGAATGCAGCCAGATGTCGCGCACGCTCTGCTCGCGCACCGAGGGAAACTCGAGTCCCGGCAACACGCGCGCGGCGTGACACGGGAGCGCAGTCCCATCCGGATTGACCACGATGAAGGTGGTGCCCCAACCGTTCTGGCAGCGCTTGGGGCGATTCTCGTAGTAGTCGGAGATGACGTGATAGATGCGTAGCCGCTCGCCGAGACGCGCGCGCGCGGCCGCGACCGCGTGATCCGCGCGCTCGAGCTGGGCTCGTGTCGGCAGCAGATGGCTGCGATTCAGATACGCCCAACCGTAAAACTGCGTGTTCGCGAGCTCGAGGTACTCGGCGCCGATCTGCTCGGCGAGCTCGATGATGCGCTCGACGTGATCAATATTGAGGCGATGAATGACGCAGTTCATCACCATCGGAAAGCCGTGCGCTTTGATCAGTCCGGCGGTGCGTCGTTTCAGCTCGAAGGTGCGGGTGCTCGAGAGAAAATCGTTCAGCTCACGCGTGGAGTCCTGGAACGAGAGCTGGATGTGATCGAGGCCGGCATCGCGCAGCGCACCGATGCGCCGTTCATTGAGTCCGACACCCGAGGTGATCAGGTTGGTGTAGTAGCCGAGCCCTCGCGCCTGCGCGACCAGCTGCTCGAGATCCGGCCGGGACATCGGCTCGCCGCCGGTGAAGCCGAGCTGAACGGCGCCGAGCGCGCGTGCCTCGCGCAGCACGCGCTCCCATTCTGCCGTGCTCAGTTCGGTGCCCCGATGCGCAAAATCGACTGGATTGGAACAGAATGGACAGTGCAGCGGGCAGGTGTAGGTGAGCTCCGCGACCAGCCACAGCGGAATCGGATCAGGCGCCGAGCTCATGGGTGCGCTCCGGCGGTGCGCCACTCGACCCAACCGCTGTCGGTGGCCTCCGCCAGGAAGGCCTGCACGTCCGCCGTGAGGTCGTCGGAGTCGAACGCTTGCTCGAGATCCGCCACGATCTCGGCAGCCGTATCGCGATCGTTGCAGCGGCGCAGAATCTCGCCCGCCGCCTCGTTGAGCTTGACCATTCCTTCCGGGAACAGCAGCACGAACGCGCCCTGTGCGGGTTCCCACTGAAAGCGGTAGAGCCGCGCGATGCGCGGAACCGCATCGGGCGAGATGCTAGCCACGTGGCGTCTCCTGCGGACCGTAGCGCAGCTGAATAGCGTCGAGCATCGACCAGAGAATGTCGAGCTTCATCTGCAGGATATCGAGCGCACGCTGCTGGGCCTCACGGGTGGTGAAATAGGCGAGCGTCACGGTGAGTCCGTGCTGGACGTCGCGATTGGCGAGCGCAACGCGCGAGCGAAAGTACTCGAGGCCGCGCGGGTCGATCCAGCCATAGTGAACCGGCCAATTCGCCAGACGGTCGCGATGAATCTGCGGCGCGAACAGCTCGGTCAGCGAGGCACACACGGCCTCTTGCCACGGCGCCAGGCGGGCGAAGTTGACGTAAGCATCGACCGCAAAGCGCACTCCCGGCACCACGTGCTCCAGCGACCAGAGCTCGCGTGGCTGCAGCCCGACCGCCTCGCCGAGTCGTACCCACGTCTCGATTCCGCCCGGGTCATCACCGTAGCCGTCGTGATCGAGGATCCGTCGCACCCACTCGCGTCGCACCGTGCGGTCCGGGCAGTTCGCCAATATGGCCGCGTCCTTGAGCGGAATGTTGATCTGGTAATAGAAGCGGTTGGCGACCCATCCGCGGATCTGCTCGCGGTTGGCACGGCCCGAGTTCAGCACCACGTTGAAGGGATGATGAATATGGTAGCCCGCGCCCTTCGAGCGCAGCTGCGCTTCGAACTCGGTGGCGGTCCACGCCGGCTCTCTGATCAGCGCCGCACTCACAGCTCGATCCTCATGCCGTCGGTCGCAATCTCGATGCCCGCCGCGGCGAGCTGCGCGCGCTGTGAACCGGCCTCGTCCAGGATCGGATTGGTATTGTTGATGTGAATCAGGATGCGCCGAACGTCAGCGGGCAGGCGTGAGAGCTCCTCGATCAAGCCGCCGTGGCCGCTCTGAGCCAGGTGCCCGATGTCCTTGGCGCGCTTGTGTGACACACCGGTCGCGATCATCTCCTCGTCGCTCCAGAATGTTCCGTCCACCAGCACTGCAGCGCTCGCACGCATTGCCTGGCGGACTGGCTCGGTGATGTGTGCGAGTCCGGGAGCATAGAACAATGCCCGGCCGGTGGCGCGGTCGCGAAACGTCAATGCGATGTTATCGCCGGGCTCGGGGTTTTCCCGGCGCTTGGAGTACGGGGCGGGCTTACCGTCAACCGCAAGCGCCGCGACGGCGATGCCCGGGAGTGACGGCACCTCAAACTCGGTGCTGTCGAGCGGGATGCGCCTGCGATCGATGCCACAGTAGTGCTTGAGCACGCGCAGCAGCGGTAGTCCCTCGGTCAGGTCGTCAGCAACCAGGTCGGTGCTCCAGACCCGAAGCGGCTCGCGGTTCTCACGCAGCAGCAGCAGGCCGATCGTATGGTCGAGCTGTCCGTCAACCAACAGAATGTCTCGAATGGGATTCGAGCGCAGCTCGGCGTCAGAGCCGATCGGGAATTGAGCGGCGAGCTGGCGATGAATATCGGGCGAGGCGTTGCACAGCGCCCAGGAATTGAAGTCGGCTGAGATTGCGATCGAAGATTGAGTGCGCGCCTGCGCCTTCAGCGTGCCGGCACGCGCGCCGCGACAGTTACGGCAATTGCAATTCCACTGCGGAAAACCGCCGCCCGCCGCCGAGCCCAGGACACGGACATCCACGCCAAACCCCAGCTACAGCCAGGCCGGCGTATCGCCGTGAGAGCACGGCGCGGCGGGTTGCGAAGGATCAGCGATGCGCTACGTAGGAATTAATTTCCATGCCGAGACGGATGACGATCGCCTTGGGTGTTGACCACTTCTTCATGTGACGCCTCTCCTGGTGAGATATCGGACAACCGAAAGCAGGGACCCGGGCCCAAGTATCCTGCTCGGGAGGCGTGCGTGCAACTGTCCGCGTCGCTTGCGGCTCGGTCGGGTCGACCGGAAATTCGGCCGGACCTCCCCGCTTGAGCCAGAGGCAGCCCGGCAGGGGCGCCTGTGAGCCCTTCAAGCCATTGATCAGTAAGGTTTCGTCGGTAGGTCGGACCCCGCTCGACGTCGCAGGCGCGGACGGCGGGTCAGCGATGGGGAGGCGGCGATCAGGGCGTCGGCCGGATTAGGTCAGCCGGACGCGGTTCACAGTCTCGGCGCGGCTTATCCCGCTGATCGCACCTGTCCGGCCCGTGCGACGGGTGCCACTTGTCCGGCTTGTGCGACCTGACCGGCTTGTGCGACCTGACCGGCTCGCGGCGACTGCTGCGCCGAGGTTGCCAGGGTGTCGCGCTCCAGCTCGAGCAGCTGTCGCTTGATCGGCAATCCGCCGCCGAAACCGGTCAGTGATCCATCGGCGCCGATGACCCGGTGGCACGGCACCACGATGGGCAGGGGATTTGAGCCGTTCGCGAGTCCCACGGCGCGCGCTGCGCGCGGGTTACCGATGCGACGCGCGAGCTGCCCGTAGGAGATCGTCTGTCCATAGGGAATGCGCCGCAGCTGCTGCCACACGCCGAGTTGGAACGCGGTGCCCTCCGGCGCCAGCGGCAGATCAAACTCCTGCAACCGTCCGGTGAAGTAGGCTTGAAGCTGGGCAATCGCCTGCGCGAACGGTCGCGGGTCTGCCACCCACTCGGGCTCGGGCAACAGCGCTGGGCGCGCCGTCTGAAAGTGGATCTGCTTCAGCCCAGTGCCGTCGCCCGCCAGAACCAGAGGTCCGACCGGCGATGCGATTTGATGCCAATACATCACGCTCATGATTTTCTCGGCTAAAGCGCGCCTAACCACGCCTGGCATCACGCCGCTCCTTTGCCAGTACCACGGTATCAAACAGCTCGTAGGTCGGTGTAGAGAGTAGCTCGCCACCGCGCGCGTGGTAGTAACGCATGGTGATCGTGGTCGGGCCGTTGGTCGCGCCCGGGTCGAGATCAAACACGCCAATGCCATAGCCCGTGATGATGTCACGACGCGCCGACCAGACGGCGTCCTCGACCGCATCGGCGCCGTGTTTGATGAATAGCCCCGGGATAGGTCCGGGTACCGGGCGGTTCGCCTTGGTGAATACTTTGGCGCGCGGCAGCCCGTTGGACGGATTCACGAGGTACCGGTCGGTAGGCGAGTTGGTGCCGCCGCCACCGAGAATGAGATGGATGGTGCCCCGGCTGGTGTCGAAGCGCCCGCCGGCGGGCACGCCGGTCACCACTGGCTGCGGCTGGCACGTGTCAACGGCCGCACCGCTGGCCGCATCGTGTCCGACGTGATGGTTGCAGCCGCGCACCGGCCAGCTGCGCTCGTAGTCATGATCGTGACCGCACAGCACCAGGTCGACTCCGTAGCGGTCGAACAGCGGCAGCCAAGTCGCGCGGATTCCGAGGTCGGAGCCGTTACCGTTGCTGGACGAGCTCAGTGCGTCCTGATGCATTTGTACGATGACCCAGTCGATGCTGGTATCGTCGTGCGCGCGGGCCAGCGTCTGCTCGAGCCAGTGCGTCTGCGCACCGCCGCTGTAGCCACGGATATAGAGCGAGGTACCTGGCGCGATCGGCTCATGACCGGTGCTCGGCGCGGGGGTGAGTCGTCCAGGCCCGGCGTGGAAGGCGCCGCTGTCCTGGTAGATCACGTCGTCGGCGGCGAGCGAGATGAACAGCGCCGTGCCGACTCGGAACGAGTACCACCGGCCCGCGAAGCGCGTACCGTTGTCCGGGAGCGTGTAACGCGTCAGATATGAGTTGAGTCCATGCTCGCCGTTGCCGAACTCGATCTCGTGATTTCCTGGGCAGGGCATCCACGGGCGATATGCGGCCGAGCGCTGCACGTTGTTGCCGAAGTCGGCCCACACCGCAGGTTGCGCCGTCGGATTCAGGTTGGCATAGCAGAGATCGCCATTGAGGAGATGAAACAGCGGCTTGAAGCGCTCGACCGCATCCACTGCATGCCGGCTGTGCGGCGAGGACATGGTCCAGGTCGCGACCGGC
>JASHTF010000324.1 GCA_030040715.1 Gammaproteobacteria bacterium
GGGAAGGCGGCAGTTGCCGCCGGTCCGTTGTGTATAATGCGACACTTCCTGGCGTTTACGTAGCGTCCTCAGCGAGCGCGAGCACACGATCGGCACGGGCGCGCGCCGGACGCCAGCGCGCATCAGAGTGAGGGACATGAGCGAAGTCGGAGCGATGGCGGTCAATTCAGAATCCAACGCACAATCGGTCACCGAGGTAGACGACAGCCGCAGGAAGTTTCTCACCTTCGCTACCGGCGCCACCGCCGCCGTTGGTGCCGTCCTCGCTGCCGTGCCCTTCGTCGAGTCCTGGTTCCCCTCGGAGCGCGCCCGCGCACTGGGCGCTCCCGTCGAGGTGGACCTCAGCAAGATGGAGGTCGGTCAGCTGATCACCCCGGTCTGGCGCACCCAGGTCATCTACGTCGTGCGGCGGCCGCTCGACCTGGTAGCCAAGCTGAAGCAGAACGACGAGCGGCTGAAGGACCCGGACTCGAAGGAGTCCATCCAGCCCGATTACGCGCGCAATGAGATGCGCTCGCGTAACGCCGAGTATCTGGTGCTGATCGGCTACTGCACGCATCTCGGCTGTCTGCCGAAGGCCTTCTTCGAACCCGGGGGCGTGCTCGGCGCCGACTGGCCCGGCGGCTTTCGCTGCCCGTGCCACGGGTCGCGCTTCGATCTTGCCGGCCGGGTGTTTGACGGCTCACCGGCGCCGACCAATCTGGTCGTGCCGCCGTACAGCTATAGCAATCCGACCACGCTCGTGATCGGCTCGAACAACGGCTCGGCACAGGAAAACGGCTGATGGCGGATGTAGCGGACAAGGCTTACGACCGGGATTCGAGCACGGCGGCCGCCAAGGGCACTTTTTGGGCCTGGCTCAACAAGCGCTTCCCGGCAGAAGAGTTCATACGCAGTCAGGCGCTCGACTACTACGCGCCGAAGAACTTCAACTTCTGGTATTTCTTCGGCTTCATCGCGCTCACGGTGCTGGTGATCCAGCTGCTCACCGGCATTTTCCTCACGATGTTCTACAAGCCGGGCGCAACTACGGCGTTCGACTCGGTCAACTACATCATGCGCGAGGTGGATTTCGGCTGGTTGATCCGCTACCTGCACTCGACCGGCGCGTCCGCGTTCTTCGCCGTGATCTATCTGCACATGTATCGCGGGCTGCTGTACGGCTCCTATAAGACACCGCGCGAGCTGCTGTGGCTGTTCGGTATGCTGATCTATCTGGCGCTCATGGCCGAAGCATTCTTCGGCTACGTGCTGCCCTGGGGCAACATGTCGTTCTGGGCGGCGCAAGTCATCATCAACCTGTTCGGCGTGATCCCGGGTATCGGACCGGGCCTGGTGCAGTGGATCCGGGGCGATTACGGCGTCGCCGATGCGACGCTGACGCGCTTCTTCTCGCTGCATGTGGTGGCGGTGCCGCTGATCCTGCTGCTGCTGGTGGTGCTGCATCTGGTGGCGTTGCGACAGGTGGGGTCGAACAATCCCGACGGCATCGAGATCAAGGAAAAGCGCGACCGGGCGGGGCGGCCGCTCGACGGGGTGCCGTTCCATCCGTTCTACACCTCCAAAGACTTCGCGGCAGTGTCCGGGTTCCTAACGGTGTTCGCGCTGATCGTCTTCTTCGTGCCGAGCTTCGGTGGTCTGTTTCTCGAGCCCGCCAACTTCACCCCGGCAGATCCGGTGTCCTCGCCTCCTGACATCACGCCTGCGTGGTACTTCACGCCCTACTATGCAATTCTGCGTGGCATGCCGAACAAAGCCGTCGGCGAGCTGTTGCTGCTGCTCTCGGTACTGGCGTACTTCTTTCTGCCATGGCTCGATCGCTCGCCGGTCAAGTCGATCCGCTATCGCGGCTGGATCTTCAAGGCCTTTCTAGGGCTGTTCACGATCTCGTTCATCGCGCTGATGTATCTCGGCATGCAGCCGCCTCAGGGCATCTACGTCACGCTGTCGCGAGTGTTTACGGTGACCTATTTCGCGTTTTTCGTGCTGATGCCGTTCTATACGGCCATCGATCCGGTGAAGCCCGTGCCGCAGCGGGTCACCTACCATGGGTCAGAGGCGGAGCAGGTCAGCTCCCATGGCTAGCCGGATGGGCGGCGGCAGAGTCCGGCTGGCGCTGGCGGCCCTGGGGGCGGCGGTGCTCACGGTTCCCCTGGCGCTCGCATTGACTGCGGTCAGCCGGGCGGCTGAAGCCCCGACGGCGACGCGGCCGGCGCCGGTCGACTGGGAGAGCTGGCACGCCGATAACCAGGTGAGCGACATTGCCTCGTTGCAGCGCGGTGCGCGTAACTTCATGAACTACTGCGAGGGCTGTCACTCGCTCAAGTACGTGCGCTACGAGAGCATGGCCGCGGACCTGAAGATTCCGGTTGGCGTGCTCAACGCCAATCTGGTCGCACCGGGCTCGAGCCAGGCCGATTACGTCTCGACGCCGATGCCGAGCGACGATGCGCTCAACTGGTTCGGCAAGGTACCGCCGGACTTGTCGCTGATCACCCGCTACAAGGGGGCGGACTACGTCTATCGGTATCTCAAGACCTTCTACACCGATCCGAGCAGCCCCACCCTCAGCAACAATCTCGCGTTTCCGAGCGCAGCGATGCCGGACATCCTGTCCGACCTGGAGGGTGTGAAGAGCGCGGTGTTCCGTAGCGTGAAGAGTCCCGATGGCAGCACGCAGACCGAGTTTGATCACTTTACGACCACATCGCCGGGCAACATGACGCCCGAGCAGTTCGATCAGTTCGTGCGCGACACGGTCAATTTTCTCGACTATGTGGGCGATCCGAGTCAGGTCGAGCGCCGCTCGATGGGCATCTGGGTGGTGCTGTTCATGCTGGTGCTGACCGGGTTTGCGTGGCTGTTGAAGAGGGAGTATTGGAAAGCAGTGCACTGAGTGCGATCAAGCGGTCCGCTCGCTTCCTGCAGCGATGGCGAGGCCTCGCGGCGGCGTTGACCAGTCGATGCGGATCGGTGGCAGAGGAGAGCTGATTCCTTGTCGCGCCGCTCCATCATGACCCTGTTCTCAGCGCCTGATGAGCCCCATAGCCATCGCACGCGTATCGTCCTGGCGGAGAAGGGCGTCGACATCGAGATCATCAATGTCGTGCCGGGACGCTATCCCGAGGACCTGCTCGATCTCAATCCCTATCACAGCCTCCCGACTCTGGTGGACCGCGATCTGGTGCTGTATGACTCGCACGTGA
>JASHTF010000325.1 GCA_030040715.1 Gammaproteobacteria bacterium
TCCGCGAACGCCGCTACGCCGTAGTTGCCGAACAGATGTTGCCGGAGCTCCACCGTGCCCGCCGCCAGCGCCGTGCCTCCGGTCGGATTGCCGTCCGGAAATTCGGGTCCGACCGACTGGTACGCATAGCCACGCACGGTCGCGCTGCCGCCCGCATACAGGCGCTGATCGGGCGGCAAACTGAACTGCCCGGCGCCCACTGCCTCCGCCCCGGTCGCGCGCAGCGCCAGAACGCTGCGGCCCGGCGCGCTCAGCCCGAGGCGCTCGAAGTCGAAGTAGTGGGATACGACCGCCTGCAGAATCGTGAAGGTCGGGTGCACGGGGCCGAAGAACGAGCGTGTGGGTGTGACCGACAGCGACAGACGCGTACCGTGCTGCGGCTCGGCCAGCGGATCGGTCAGGCCGGTGCTGTCATAGCGGCCACTGACCGGAAAACCGAGCAGCGTGTAATGGCACCAGGGCGTCTCGTCCGGCGGCAAGTTCGGCACAATCCCAGGGGCGTACTTGGGGTTGTTACAGGCGTACTGATCCTGCAGCACCTGTTCCTGCTCGAGCGTCGCTCCGACGCTGACCGCCCATAGGCTCGAGAGCTTGCGCGTCAGATTGGTCCTGGCGATGGCCTCGATCTGATCGTAGGCGAGCAGATACTGCTTCAGGGCCTCCAGACCCATCTGCATCGACTGATCGTTGCGCAGAAAATCCGGTTTGGTCAGTTGCGCGCTGCCGTCGTAGCCGAGGCCGTTACAGACCGTGCACCCGGCGTCGATCACATTGGCGCTCAGGGCAAGCTGCGAGGCGTTGCCGAGGAAATCGCGATCGGTCCAGGTTGCGCCGGCGCTGCCGCCGAGATCACTCGAGTAGGCGGCGCTCAAGGTGACGGCATGCCGCGGCTGCTCCGCGACCACGAAGGTGATCGGCACACGATCGTCCTGCACCTCCCGCTGCGGCGGCAAGCGCACGGTCACCACGGAAAACACACCCAGTCCGAGCAACGTGGTACGCACGCGTTCGATCGCGGTCGGGGTGTAGGGGTCGCCGGGGTGCAGGGTCGCCAGCTGCCGGTCGACAAAGGCCGCCTTGACGTGTTTCAGCCCCTCGATGTGCACCGCGCCGAGCACATAGCGCGGGCCCGGATCGACCTGCAGGTGGATGTCGAGCACCGGCTCGGTGCCATCCAGGTAGGCGACCGGCTCCTCCACCCGCGCGTAGGCGTGACCTTCGTCCTCGACCGCCGTCAGCAGCCGCTCGCGCGCCGCCAGCACATCGCTCGCGATCGCCGCCGCCCCGCTCGGCAGATTCATCGCCTTGAGTGCCGCCGCGCTCACCGTCCCTTCGATCATGACCTTGCGGATGTGAAACAGCACGCCGGGGTCGACGTGGATCTCGACCTTCGCACTCTGACTCTTGGGCAGGGCCGTGATCTGTGCCGGCAAGTCAGGATCATCGAGTGGCTCGCCGTTGACCGTAACCGCGACGCTGCCACGGTAATAGCCGAAACTGTTCAGCACCGCCTGCAGGCGGCCGATGTCCTGCTGTGCTCGGTCCACCAGCGCAAACGGGCCGACCGGGGCCTTGGTCCGCAAGGAATCCAGCTGCGAGCTGGCCCGTAGCGCCGCATTCAGCGCCCCGCTGCCGCTGGAGTCGATGTGGACCAGATAGGGCTGCGGATCAGCCGATCGTGCCACACTGACGATCGACAGCAGCGTGGCACCGAACAGAAGCTTGAACCGCATCGCGATAGTATGCCCTGTGTCACGCTCCGCTCCGGCGGAGAAATGGCGGCGCAAATCAACACTACCCCGACCTGCGAGCGCGCCGCGCAGGGAGTCCGAACCATGCGGTGGGGCCGCGGCCGATGGTCAGTGAACGGGGCGGCTATCCCAGTAAACGGGAACGTGCCGTCGGGCGTATTGGGTGACGCCAAGGCCTGCGAAGAATTGTAAAGCCGTCACGCCGACCCGGGTATTCTTGGGGACAATAGCGCCATGCCACCGATCGCCGACGCTACCCGGGGAGATGCGCCCGACGCCGCCGCGCCGATGAATGTGCTGCTCGTCGACGACGACCGCGAGCTCTGTCGCATGCTCGAGGAGTACCTCGGCCCCGAAGGCTTCAGGCTCACCATCGTGCACGATGGCGATGCGGCGCTCTATACCCTCAGCCGCCATCACTTCGATCTGATCGTGCTCGACGTGATGCTGCCACGCATGGGCGGCCTGGATGTGCTGCGCCTGTTGCGTCAGAAGATTACCACTCCGGTGCTGATGCTCACCGCGCGCGGCGAGGAGATCGACCGCGTCGTCGGCTTGGAGCTCGGGGCCGACGACTATCTGCCCAAGCCGTTCAATCCTCGCGAGCTGGTGGCGCGCATGCGGGCGATCCTGCGTCGGAGCCTGCTGCTCGAGCCGCAGCCGGGACGGCGCGAGCGCATCGATGCCGGACCGCTGAGTCTGCATCCGGCCAGTCGCACGGCGAGCGCGCGCGGCCAGAGCATCAATCTGACCGGAGTCGAGTTTCGGGTGCTGGAAGTGCTCATGCAGCAGGCCGGCTCGGTGGTGTCGCGCGAACAGCTGACTCGGCAGGTCCTCGGGCGCCGCCTGACCCCCTATGACCGCAGCATCGACACGCACATCAGCAACATCCGCCGTAAGCTGGCCGGTGTCGCCGACGCGGTGTCGATCATGAACGTGCGCCGTTCCGGCTACGTACTGACGGTGGCCGAGCCGAGCGCCTCGACGCCATCCGAGGATCCGGCGGCGCAAGCCGGAGGCGCGGCACTACCCGGTTGAACTGCGAGCCGAGCTACTCCTCATGCGCAATCTGTACCTGCGGATCTTTTTGAGCTTCTGGATCGCCATGGTGCTGGTGCTCGGCTTCACGGTGAGCGCCACGCTGTGGCTCGCCGATCAGCGCATGCAGCATGAGCAGGCACGCCAGGATCTGCTCGCACGCCAGGCCTCGACGGTGCTGGCTGAGGGTGGACTGACGGATCTGCGCAATTGGCTCGACCGCGAGCGTGCACTGGTCGCACCCGACCGTCTGTACATCCTCGATGAGCATGGCAACGACCTGCTACAGCGAGCGGTACCCAACGTGCTCCAGGAGCAGGCCGGTCATCGTCCGGTCCGGCGTGGCGCGTCCGGCAATCCCCGCGGGCTGCGGCTGCTATCGCAGTTGGTCTCGCCGAGCAATCAGACCTACTCGCTGTCGCTGCTGCATCGCTGGCGCTGGCCGTTCGGCATGTTCAGCTCCAAGGACACCGCCGTGATCGGTCTGAGCGCCACGCTGCTGGTGAGCGCCCTGGTATGCGTGTTGCTGGCGCATTACCTGTCGGAGCCAGTGCGGCACCTGCGCGCCGCGACTCGCTCGATCGCGGGCGGCGACCTCCGGGTGCGGGTCTCGGCGCTGCTCGGCCGACGGCGCGATGAGCTCGCCATGCTGGCGGTCGACTTCGACGCCATGGCCGAGCGGCTGCGTAACCTGCTCGAGTCACAGCGCCAGCTGTTGCGCGATGTATCCCATGAGCTGCGCTCGCCGCTCGCGCGACTGCAGATCGCGCTCGGCCTGGCGCGCCGTCCTCACGCCAATCTGGAGCGGGAGCTCGATCGGATCGAGCGCGAGGCGCAGCGCCTCGATGAGTTGATCGGAGAGATCCTGAGTCTCTCGCGCCTCGAGGATCCGACCCGCACTTTGAGCGCGGAGCCCGTGAATCTGACCGAATTGCTCGAGACGCTCGCGGACAACGCCCGACTCGAGGCCGAGCCGCGCTGGGTGCGATTCGAGCTGCAGGTGCCTGCCGCGCTGAGCATCGAGGGCGATCGGGAGTTGTTGTTTCGTGCGCTCGAGAACATCGTGCGCAACGCGGTGAGCTATTCGCCCCAGGGCGCGGTGGTACGGCTGTCGGCGCGGCCGCGTGCCGAGGGGGTGCTGATCGAAATCATCGATCAGGGGCCGGGCGTCCCGACGCCGCTGCTGGAGCGCATCTTCGAGCCCTTCTTCCGCGTCGGCAAAGCCCGCGAGCCCGATTCCGGGGGCCACGGCATTGGCCTCGCGATCACGGCACGAGTGGTGGCGCTGCACGGCGGCCGTGTAGAGGCGCACAACGTGCCCACGGGCGGGCTGCAGGTGCAGGTGACGCTGCCGCTGCAGCAACCGCGCCAGCGTAGCGGCGTCGCGGAGCTCGCCGCAGCGGGCAGCGCTCACGCTCAGCAACCCCTCACCGCCGCGGACACCGCGACCGCGAGCACCCCGACCGGCACCATCGAGGCCGCTGCCCCGGACGCCCGCGCTGCCACGCACGCGAGTGCGCGCAGCTGAGCTGGGCCGGCCCGGGCGGGGGCTACGTGAGCGCGCGCGCCAGATCGCGCTTCAAGTCCTCGACGTCCTCGATCCCGACCGAGAGGCGACACAGACCGTCGCTGATGCCGAGCGCCGCGCGCGTCTCACGTGGCACGCTCGAGTGCGTCATGATGGCGGGGTGCTCGATCAGACTCTCGACGCCACCGAGTGACTCCGCTAGCGCGAACAGCTCGCAGCGCTCGAGAAAACGGCGCGACTGCTCGATGCCGCCCGCGAGCTCGATCGAGATCATGCCGCCGTAGCTGCTCTGCCCGCTCGGATCGCGCATCTGGACGCGCGCGAGCGCGTGGTGCGGATGTGATGGCAGCCCGGGGTAATGCACTCGCTCGATGCGCGGATGCTGCGCCAGAAATCGGGCCAGCTCGAGCGCATTGTCGCAGTGGCGCTGCATACGCAGCGCCAGCGTCTTCAGGCCGCGCAGCGCGAGAAATGCGTCGAACGGACCGAGCACCCCACCCACCGAGTTCTGCAGGAAGGCGACGCGCTCGGCGAGCTCGGCATTGGGCCCCACGACCAGCACACCGTTGACCACATCCGAGTGCCCGCTGAGGTACTTGGTGCCCGAATGCATCACGATATCGAAGCCGAGCTCGAGCGGCCGCTGCAGGTACGGCGTCGCGAAGGTGTTGTCGGCCGCGGCAAGAATCCCGCGGCGCTGTGCGATAGCGGCCAGCGCGCTCAGATCGCTGAGCTTGAGCATCGGATTGCTCGGCGTCTCGACCCAGATCAGTCGCGTCTCGGGACGAAGCGCGGCCTCGGCGGCACGCGCATCGCACAGATCGACGAACGAGAAGCTCAGCGACGCGGAGCGCGACCGCACCTGCGTGAACAGCCGGCGAGTGCCGCCGTAGAGATCCTCGGCGGCGATGACGTGATCGCCCGGCTGCAGCAGCTCGAGCACGGTAGCGGTGGCGGCAAGTCCCGAGGCAAACGCGCACGCGCGCGTGCCGCCCTCCAGATCGGCGACGCAGCGCTCATAGGCAAATCGCGTCGGATTCTGACTGCGCGAGTACTCAAATCCCTGGTGAACGCCGGGGCTGCGCTGCACGTAGGTCGAGGTGGCGTAGATCGGTTGCATGACGGCACCGGTGCTCGGATCGGGCACCTGGCCGGCGTGAATGGCGCGAGTCGCAAACGCCCGCAGTGGCGCTGCGTCGGGCGGATCGCCGTCGCCGTGTTCATGCTTGCCGCGCTCGGCGCTCATCGGATTTCCTCCGGACCGCACTCTCGTTGCCTCATAGCCTGCTTACCTCCCGCGCGGGCGACGACCTACACTGCACCGGTCTGCGCCTGATAGAGCGCCCGCACGGTCGCGATGGTATCCGCTTGCGCTGCGGCTTTGTCGTCGCGGTAGCGCTTGACGCGCGCGAAGCGCAGCGCTAGGCCACCCGGATATTGCACGCTCGCCTGAATGTCGTTGAAGGCGATCTCGACCACCAGCTCGGGGCGAACGTAGACCGCCATCGCGTCGCGCCGCACCTCACGCGCCAGCAGCTCCCGCGTCTGCCAGGTAAGTATCGCATCGGTCAGTCCCTTGAAGGTCTTACCGAGCATCACGAACGCGCCCTCATCGTCCGCACGTGCACCCAGATGCAGATTCGATAGCCAGCCGCTGCGCCGCCCGTGACCCCACTCGGCCGCGAGCACCACCAGATCGAGCGTGTGCGCGCGCTTGATCTTGAGCCAGCTGACACCACGGTTACCGGCCTCGTAGGGAGCATCGAGCGCCTTGGCCATGACGCCTTCGTGGCCGGCGGCGAGGGCCGCGGCGTAAAAGCGGCGCGCCGCGACCGCCTCCTTGACGATGATCCGCGGTATGCGATGCGCGGCCGGCACCGCGCTCGCCAGCGCCTCCCACCGCCGCCGCATCGGCTGCTCGGCGAGGCTGTGCGCCTCGAGCCGCAGACAATCGAAAAAATACCCGTGCAGCGGCAGCTGCCGCCGCAGGGTATCCACGTCCAGGCGTCGCCCGAAGCGGCGCATCGTGACCTGGAACGGCCGCGGCCGTCCGCAGCCTTCGAGTGCGATGGCCTCGCCGTCGAGCACCAGCTCGCGCACCGGGAGTGCTGCTGCCAGCTCGACCACCTCGGGCAGCGAGTCGGTCACATCGTTGCGGTTGCGCGTGAAGATGCGCACCTCGTCGGCGCGCTTGTGCAGCTGGATGCGGGCACCGTCGACCTTCCATTCGAGCGCCGCCTCACCTCCGAGGCGCTCGAGTGCACTCTCCACGTCGAGCGCCGTCTGCGCCAGCATCGGCTCGAATGGCTCGAGGGTCTCGAGCTGAAAGGCCGCGAGCGCATCCTCGCCACCGCTGAGCGCCGCCCGCGCCACATCGCCGAGCCCTCGGGCGTACATCGCCGCGCGCCGCACCACCGCGGGCTCGAGCTGCGCCGCCGCCGCGATCGCCTCGAGCATCACTCCGGCAAGAGCCCCGGCACGCAACTCGCCGACGATGAGACGCACCAGAAACTCCTGCTCGAGCGCGGTCGCCGCCGCAAACAGCTCCGCGAGCGTCTGGGCGCGCCGCTGCGCCGACCCGGCGCCGCGTATCGCCTGCACCTCGGTGAGCCGCTGATCAACGTCGCTGAGCGTGAGCGTCGCGGTGGGTGCGGAGGCCACGGAGGCCACCGCCTCCTGCAGCGATCCATAGCCGACGCCGAGCTTGCCCTGAGGCAATTCGCCGGCCAGATAGTGCACGGCCAGTTCGATCTCAGCGCGCTCGACGCTGTGCAGACAGGCCG
>JASHTF010000326.1 GCA_030040715.1 Gammaproteobacteria bacterium
GCGGGATCAATCGCAGTCGGCAGCGGGACCGCAACGTGCGCATCGGCTCCGGCGTAGCGCAGACGCGCAGACAGCTGCGTCTCAGTCGCCTCGAGCTCGAGCTCCTGTGCGCTGATCTCGGTCAATGCAGCGCGCTTGAGCGTAGCTGCGAGTGCCGCCAGACGCGCCATGAGTCCCGGATGCAACGGCTCATCGACCGTGGCTTCGCGCACCACGCGCACATCCGCGAGCCCCATGCCGTAGGCCGACAGTACACCGGCGAGCGGATGCAACAGGATACGGCGCATGCCGAGCGCGGCAGCCACCAGACAGGCGTGCTGACCGCTGGCACCACCGAAACACACCAGCGTGTACTCGGTCACGTCGTGACCGCGCTGCACCGAGATCTGCTTGATGGCATTGGCCATGTTGGCCACTGCGATGTGCAGGAAGCCGTCCGCGACCTCCTCTGGGGCGACGCTGCGCCCGAGGGCGGCGCCGACGCCGCGCGCGAGCTCGGCGAATTTCTGCTCGACGAGCGCGCGATCGAGCGGCTGATCGCCCGTGGGGCCGAAGAGACGCGGAAAGAAGCGCGGATCGAGCTTGCCAACCAGCAGGTTTGCATCCGTGACGGTCAGGGGCCCGCCGTGCCCGTAGCTGGCCGGGCCGGGCAGCGCGCCCGCGGATTGCGGTCCAACCTGGAAGCGCTGCCCATCGAACGTGAGGATCGAGCCGCCGCCTGCGGCGATGCTGTGGATCTGCATCATCGGCACTCGCACGCGCGCGCCGGCGATCACGGTGGCGTGGGTGCGCTCGAACGTGCCGCGGAAGTGCGAGACATCGGTGGAGGTGCCGCCCATGTCGAAGGCGATGATGCGCTCGTGACCGGCGCGCTGACTGATCGCGACCGCGCCGACGATGCCGCCTGCGGGACCCGACAGCAGCGCGTCCTTACCTCGCAGGCGCGGCGCATCGATCAGACCGCCGTTGGATTGCATGAACAGCAGCCGGCAGCGCCCGAGCGCATCACTCAGCCCTCCGATATAGCGGCGCAATACCGGCGTTACATACGCATCGACCACCGCCGTGTCGGCCCGAGCCACGAACCGCACCAGCGGACTGACCTCATGGCTCGTGGAGATCTGCGTGAACCCTATCGCGCGCGCGATCTCTGCCGCGCGCCGCTCATGTGCCGGGTGGCGATAGCCGTGCATCAGCGTGATCGCGCAGGCGCGCATGCCGGTCGCGTGCGCCGCCGCCAGCTCGCTGCGCAGCGCCGCCTCGTTCAGCGGGGTCAGGACCTCGCCGTCGGTGCGCACGCGCTCCTCAACTTCGATCACGCGCGCGTACAGAGGATCGGGCAGCTCGATGTGACGCGCGAAGATATCGGGTCGATTTTGATAGGCGATTCGCAGCGCGTCGGCGAAGCCGGCGGTAACGACCAGCACGGTTGGCTCGCCACGGCGCTCGAGCAGCGCATTGGTCGCGACCGTCGTGCCCATCTTGACCGCTTCGATGCGCTCCGCGGCGAAGACGGCCCCGGCCGGCAGATCGAGCAGCTCGCGCATCCCCTGCAGCGCCGCGTCCGCGTGCGCGGGGTTGTCTGACAGCAGCTTGCGCACCGCCAGCGTCCCATCGGGCCGCAGCGCGACGATGTCGGTGAACGTGCCGCCCCGATCGATCCAGAACTGCCAGCGCCCCGCCACGCCGTGCCGACCCAGTTGCACTGACCTAGCCGTGCCGACCTAGGATTTGCTGCGCGCGACCCTCAGGGCTTCGGACCACCACAGCAAGTGATCGAGCATCGTGCTGGCGCCCGAATTGAGCTCGTTGAGACCCTTGGCGACGTCGCCGCCCTGGAAGTGCGCGTAGAGCGTCGCGACCGGCACGTGCACGGAAAAGCGGATCGGGGCGAGTTGCAGCTCGATCGCGGACAGCCGCAGCTGCTGCACGCCGCGCGCGCCGCCGGCGCTGCCGTAGCTGACGAACGCCGCCGCCTTGCGATTCCATTCCGGGTAGACCCAATCGATGGCATTTTTCAGCACCGCGGGGGGCCCGTGGTTGTATTCCGGGGTGACGAATATGAATCCGTCCGAGACGGCAATCGCCGCCGTCCATTGGCGCACGACGGCGTGCTCGTACGGCGGGCGACCGGGCATCCCCGGTGAGATCGGCTGATCGAAGAACGGCATCGGGAAATCGCGTAGATCGAGCCAGCGTGCATCGACGCCGTCGCGCTTCTTGAGGTGCTCAAAGATCCACTTGGCGGGCTTTTCGGCAAAACGTCCTTCGCGCACGCTGCCGACGATCACGGAGATCACACTCATCACGCGTTCCTGGCCCCGGATCAGTCAGGGCTGAAATTGCCACAGGTCGTTTAGCGTGCCTGAGGTTTTGGTCGAGTCCAAGCCCTGACCGCCGAATAGCCAGAAGTCACCCGTCGCGTCGACCCAGGCGACCGCGCCCGAGCGCGCGCCCGGCACGTTGCCGAGGGCACCCACTCCGAGGCTGCCGTAGCTACCCGCTTGACCGTTCGACTGCGATCCACTGATCCAGATCCACTGCGATGCGCTCAAGTCGTATTCCCAGGTATCGTTGAGCACACCGCTCTTACCGGCGACGTCGATGCCGTTGCCGCCGAACAGCCACAGGTTGCCGGACGCGTCGATCGCGCTGGCGGCCGCAGAGCGAGCGCCCGGCTCTACGACCGCGGTCGTGCTGCTGGTGCCGTAGTTGCCGGCCGCGTTGGGCGTGTTCCAGCCGCTCACCCAGGTCCACTGCATCAACCCGGTGTCGAATTTCCACAGGTCATTGAGCGGGCCGGCTGCACCGAGCGCGCCGAGTCCCTGGCCACCGAACAGCCACAGATTCCCGCTGCCGTCGATCGTGGTCGCGGCCTGCATGCGACTGCCGGGCAGATTGGTCGCCGCGGCCGTGCCCTGCATGCCATAGACGCCCAGCGTATTGGCGGTGGTTTGCGATCCGAGGATGAGCGACCAGCCCGTGCCGGGCACGAATTCCCACAGATCGTTGATCAGTCCGAGCGTGCCCATGCCGCCGAAGACCCATACATCGCCGGAGGAGTCGACCCACGACACTGCACCCGTGCGGCCGCCGGGCGCGTTATTCGGCGGTGCACTGCCGGCGGCCCAGGCGGTCGTCGCGCCGCTCACCCAGGTCCACTCGTTATGAGTGACGTTGAACTCCCATAGATCGTTCAGGCTTCCGGTGGCTCCAGCGGAGTCCTCACCCTCGCCGCCGAACAGCCACAGGTCGCCGGCGCTGTCACGCGACGCGGCCGCCAGGGCCCGCGCCCCCGGCACACTGCCGGGATTGGGGCTGCCTTCGGTCAGGTACACGCCGCTCGCATTGGCACTCGATGAGCCGTTCATCCAGGTCCAGTCGCCCGTGCTCGGATCATATTTCCACAGGTCGTTGAGATAGCCATTGGCTGCGCTGCCGCCGAACAGCCACAGCTTTCCCATTGCATCGATCCAGGAGACCGCGCCCGAGCGCGCACCCGGCACGTTGCTCGAACTGGCGACCCCCTTGCTGCCGTAGTCGGCGGCGCCACCGACCTGGTCGGAGCCGCTGGTCCAGATCCACTGGCCGCAGACGACCATCAGGTTGGTGACCGCCTTGGCAGGCATGGTGCCGCTGCCATTCACGACCTGGCACTGCAGTCCGGCGGGTTGTGTTTGCACCGAGACGGCGTAGGCGGAGCCCATCGGCAGCTTGGTGCTCAATACGAACGCGCTGCTGGCGATTGGCACGGTGAGGCTGTCGGCGCCATTCATCAGCACCAACCCGCTGGCATTCAGCCCCGTGATGATGCCGCCGATGGTGTAGGTGTTCGTGGTGCACTTGACGCTCACGTTGGTGACGTTAGCCTGCGCGACCATGCCGGTGCCGTCGTCGACCACACAGGTCTGGCCCGGCGGCTGCGACGTCGCCGCGACCGAGTAGCTCGCACCGGTTGCCACCAGATTGGGTAGCTTGAACGTCGTCGCTCCGGACGCGACGTTGACGCTGTTACCGGACGCCGACAGGGTCAGGCCGCTTTGGGTCAGGCCCGAGATGCTGCCGCCGATACTGTAAATGGGCTTGGCGTTGCTCTGATTGTTGTCGCCGCTCGAGCTAGTGGTCGGGCTCTCACCGCCGTCGATACCGAAGTTACAGCCGCCCACTGCAACCGCGGCCAGCAGCGCGGCCGTTCGCAGGAGGATGTGTACGGGGTGTGTCACTATGCTCTCCGCGCGTGCGCGCTCTACAGAGGTCAGCGCGCTAAGTTAGCGAAGAGCGTCACAGCGGCACTGAGACGCCGATCACAATAATTTCCCGCCTGCGCGCAGCTTGGGTGGCTGAGGGACAGCACGGCTACGGTCAGTTGTCTTAATCAGCGGGCAGTTGTCTTAATCGACGACGCAGTGCCTCAGGAGGTGTATCCAGAGCCGCCAGCACCGTGAGTGCGAGGCGCAGCCCGATCGCTCCCCAAGGGGGAGAGCTGCCAGCGGACGAGTACCGAAGTTGCTGCGCGCGCAGTGCCACGAGTATCGTGCTGGAGCTGCCGTTGGCAGTTGATCAGCCGTGTCGGTGGATGGTCACGGCCATGGCGACTCGGCCGCGTCGCATCGAGCTGTATGCCCAAGCACCTGATTCTCATCCGGCACGCAAAAGCCAAGAAAGCTCCGTTGATCAGCGCAACGCTCGCCGACATGGAGCGGCCGCTGACCAAACGCGGCCGCCGGGACGCCCGCGCAATGGGCAGGCTGCTGGCCAAACAGCGCTTCTACCCAGACCTGATTTGGGCTAGCCCTGCGCGCCGATCGCTCGATACGGCACGCCTGCTCGCCAGGCAGCTGGGCTACGGGCGCAAGAACATCCTGGTCGACGAGCGCCTCTACGCCACGACCCCGGCCAGGATGCTGCAACTGATCCGGGATTTGAAGCGGAACCTGGCGCGTGTCCTGCTCTGTGCTCACAACCCCGAGCTGCACGCCGCCGCCAATCGTCTCGGCGCCCCCGTGGATAGTCTGCCGACGTCGGCACTGGTGCAGCTCACGTTCGACGCCCGGGATTGGTCTGCGGTCGCCTCAGCGACGTTGGTTCGAGTGCGGTTCGATCGCCCAAAGAGAGCTTGAGGCTGTGCGAGTCGCGCGCTGCGTGCGGGCGCGAACACGGACATCGGTCCGGGGTTGCACGGCGGCTCGCTCGGACCGATGGCGCTTTGAGCTCTCAGGCAGCGAGCTGTCGGGGTGCGCAGATCGCCGCGAGTGTGTCGCAGACCTGCACCTCGGCCTGCATTTGAGCGGGCCTGGTGGCCTCGCGAGCCAGATCGGCGAGCGAGATGAGTCCGAGCAGATTCCCTTCCGAGTTAACCACCGGCAACCGACGGATCTGCTCATCCCGCATCACCCTCTCGGCGTGCTCCACGCTATCGCCTGGCTGACAGGCGAGTACCCGCGTCGCCATGGCATCGCTGACGCGCAGTTCTGCAAGCGGCTTGTGCCGAAACAGCGCGCACATGCAGATGTCCCGATCGGTCACCACACCGATGGCGCGATAGCCGCTGTCGCCGGGGCCTCGGCAGACCGGCAGACAGCCGCAATCGTGCTGCCACATGAGCTGTGCCGCGTGCTCGAGCGTGTCGTCAGGACTGCAGCACTGCACCAGCTTCGTCATCACATCCTCGACTTGCATGACGTCCCCTCCTCAGCACCGTGGACCGTTACGGCATCGACGTCCGAAAGCTCAGCACATGTGCTCAAGGCCGACAAGCGTCGGCGCAGCATTTCGGATCGGCACAGTTGGGGGCGGGAGCCCTGCTGCGTTACGGAACTGCGGCGTGCAAGCCCGTCGAGATGAGTTTGCTGCGGCTCCGTCGAGATGAGTCTGCTGCGGCGCTGCGCAGATAGCGCGATGGCGCCTCGCGCTGCACGTAGGCAGCGCCAATTCGACAGAGAGCCTGCGCAGTGTGAACCCCGCACCCTGTCATTTTCTACAGCTGTTGGCAGACGATCATGGTGCCATCATCGCTCGCAAGCGAACCCATGAGTACATTACGGTTGCGCACGCTGCAGCAGCCCTCGCATCTCGAGAGGCTGCTGGAGGCGTTTGTCACCCACCAGAAGTTCGTGCCCGAAGAGGCCTATCAGATCCGCGACCCCGAGGCCCTGGCGCGGCCGTTGCAGGCCGTGCTGGATGAGCCGAGCGAAGCCGATCGGGTGTGGGCCTGCTGGGCGAGCGGTGACGAGGCCTGGCTGTTCACTTGTCAGATGTGGCCATCTCGAAGCGACGAGTCGGGTGAATCGCTGCTGCATATCAATTGCTACGATGGTGCGGGTGAGCTGCAGGATTCGGGCTGCTGGGTCAGGACCCGGCAGCAGGATTGGCAACGCTGCGTACCCTGAAGGCCGGTCAATACGCGGGTGCTACAATGCGCGCCGCGCTGGTACCCCAGCGTATTTGGAACGGAGTGCGGCGATGCATTTGCTCCGGCTGCGGGGACTCTCGAGTGTCGTCGGTTGGCTCGGGCTGGGAGCGCTGCTGTGCGCAGGGACGATAGCTGTATCTGAGGCGGATCAGGATGCGATCCGGCCGCCGGCGCCGGCCGATTGGTTTCACATCGTGCGTCTCGATGCGCGTACCTATGAGCTGTCCGAGCCGAAGTACTGGCAGCAGAACGTCAGCTACCTGCTTCTCGGTCAGCGACGTGCGTTGTTGTTCGACAGCGGTCCCGGCCTCTACAGCATCCGCCGGGTCGTGCGCTCGCTGACGCCCCTGCCGCTGATCGTCATCCCGTCTCACCTGCACTTCGATCATGTCGGCGATCTGGCGGAGTTCAGCGACGTGCGGCTGCTCGATACGCCGGCGCTACGGGCAGAGGCGCACGACGGCGAGTTCGTGGAGACCCCCGCACAGTTCATGCTGAAGAGTGGTATTCGCTACCACGTGGCCGGTTGGGTCAGGGACGGGCAGTCGATCGATCTCGGGGGGCGGACCGTGACGCTGTACAG
>JASHTF010000327.1 GCA_030040715.1 Gammaproteobacteria bacterium
TCGCCGGCCCGCTCGAGCCGCGCGCCGACGGTGGCTGATCCGACTGCATTCACTCGACTCTCGCTCATCCAACAATCGCCCATCTCAAGGAGGATTAGTGCTCATGTCCGCGATCCGCGAAAAACAGCAGCGCGCTCGCCGCGGCGCTGCCCGTACCGCTCTGTCCACCGCCTCAGCGCTGCTCGCCGTGAGCGTCGCTTGGTCGAGCTGCGCCGGAGCACAACCATTGCCGGTACCCTCTGCGGGCCTGCCGGGCTATGTCAAGGGAGCACAGGAAGTCCCGGACCCCGGTCTCGACTACAAGGTGCTGTTCAACCTCTCGTCGGCCGGACCCGTGGACAAGGTGCATCCGATGTTCCTGCGCGTCGGGCGCTATCTGAACGCGCTGGCCGAGTACGGCGTGCCGTCGAACCGGCGTCACCTCACCATCGTGGTGTACGGCCCGGCCACGGAGTTCGTGTTGAATGACGCCGCCTTCGCAGCGCGCAACCACGGCAAGCACAATCCCAACGCCGCCATGATCAATTCGCTGCGGCAGGCCGGCGTCATCACTCGGATCTGCAGCCAGGCAATGATCGCGCAGCACGTGCAGCCGGGCGACCTATTGCCGACGGTAGAGCTGGACTACTGGGCGCTGTCGACGCGGGTCAATCTGGAGCAGCGCGGCTACGTGGTCGAAGAAGAGTTGGCACCGGGAAAGTAGCGATGGCTCAGGAACTGTGGACGGCGGTCGATCGCTATTTCAATAATCGGCTCGCGCCGGAGGACAGCGCCCTGCGCGCGGCGCTCGAGGCCAGCGATGCCGCCGCTCTTCCTCCGATCCAGGTCTCGGCCACCCACGGCAAGCTGCTGCTGTTGCTTGCGCGTGCCATGCGTGCCCGCACGGTGCTGGAGATCGGCACCCTGGGCGGCTACAGCACCATCTGGTTGGCGCGCGCGCTGCCGCCCGACGGCCAGCTGGTGACCTGCGAGCTCAGTCCCAAGCACGCTGAGGTAGCGCGCGCGAACCTGGAGCGTGCCGGACTCGCCGCCCGCGTGGACATCAGAGTCGGGCGCGCGGTGGACACTCTGGCGCAGTTGATCGCGTCGGGCACGGCAGCGTTCGACCTGGTGTTCATAGACGCGGACAAGGCCAGCTACCCCGACTACCTGCGCGCGGCGCTGCGGCTGTCTCATCCAGGCACGCTCATCGTCGCCGACAACGTGGTACGACACGGGCGCGTGCTCGAGGAGCATCCGAGCGACGCGGACCTGCGCGGCATACGCAACTTCATGGAGCTGCTGGGCGCAACACCCGGCCTGCTCACGACCGCGTTGCAAACGGTCGGCGAAAAGGGGCATGACGGTCTGGCCCTGGCGCTGGTCACCGGAGCGGCCTGAAGGCCCTCGAGCGATGGCTCGGCAGGCGTGGTGCGGGTTCACGCACCCCACCGCAGCGGATGCATCAGCGTGTGCCTGATCCTGCTCGCCTGGCGCGTGCAGCCAGATTATCCGCTGGTGCTGGCGGCCAATCGCGACGAGTACCGCGCGCGCGATGCCGCCGCCGCGAGCTGGTGGGCCGATCCGAGAATCCTTGCAGGCCGCGATCTGAGCGCGGGAGGAACCTGGCTCGGTGTCGCCCCCGACGGCCGCTTCGCCGCCCTGACCAATTATCGCGACCGCTCACCGCGGCGCCCCGACGCGCCGAGCCGTGGGCTGCTGGTGCCGCGTGTGCTCGAGCAGCATCGGCCAGCCGTCGGGCAGCTCGAGCAGCTGCATCGCAGCGGTCCGGACTACAACGGCTTCAATCTGCTGTTCAGCGATGGCCAGCAAATCGCCGCCTATGAGAGTGTGATCGACCGCGGGCGAACACTCGCGCCCGGCGTCTACGGTCTATCCAATCATCTGCTCGACACCCCTTGGCCGAAGGTGGTCAGTGCCAAGGCCGCGCTCGCCGCCGCGCTCACGCGCTTGCCGGACGAGCGCACCTTGCTCGAGCTACTGCGCGATGACCGACCGGCCGAGGACGACCAGCTGCCGCGCACCGGTCTGAGCCTCGAGTGGGAGCGGTTGCTGTCGAGCGCTTTCGTGCGCACGCCCGAATACGGCACGCGCTGCTCGACGATCGTGCTGATTGATCGCCACGGCCAGGCGAGCTTCACCGAGTGGACCTGGAATCAGGACGGTGGGCTCGCCGGCCAGGTCGACTACCACTGGCGCATCGACGTCGCCGGCGCGAGCGTCGCGTGAGTCAAGGGCTGTACGGTAGCCGCGCGCTGGCCGATTGGATTCTCGCCGGCGGCCGGCCCGAGCGGCGGCCGTGGGCGCACAGCGCTCGCCTGCGCTGGCACGCCTATTGGTTCGAGCACAACTGGCGCACCGAGCTCGAGCGACTGGATGCATTGCCGCTGCCCGAGAACCCCGTGTTCATCGTCGGTCCGTGGCGCTCGGGCACCACGGTACTGCACGAGCTGCTCACCGCCAGCACCGGTTGGTCCACACCCCAGACCTGGCAGTGCTTCAATCCCTCGACCTGCTTTCTCATGCCTGCGCCGCGCGAGTCGATGCTGCCTCGTCCGATGGACCAAGGGCTCATCAGCACCCGTGGTCCCCAGGAAGACGAATTCGCAGCGTTACTACTCGGTGAGGAGTCCGTTTACCGCGCCTTCATCGATCCGCGCCGCTTGCCCGAATGCGCCGCGCGGCTATGGGAGGGCGGACAGGCGCTGCCACGCTGGCGGGCGTTCGTGCGCGGCATCGCGGCCCAGGGTGCCGAGCACAGGCTGCTGCTGAAATCGCCCAACCATACCTTCCGGCTGCCGCTGTTGCGGGACTGCTTTCCACGCGCGCAATTTGTTTGGATCGGCCGACGCAGCGGCGAGGTACTGGCCTCGAATCTGAAGATGTGGCGCGCCATGATGCAGCGCTACGCGCTCTGGGATTGCCCTCGGGGGGTGCTCGAGACGTTCCTCGCAGATGCGATTCAGGCCTGTGCGCGGGTGCTGAGCCACTGCCTGGAGGATATGTCACGCGAACAGCTGCTGTGGGTGGATTATGAGACGCTGCGCCGCGAGCCGCGCACGGTGATGCTCGCGATACTCGCCTTTTTGCGCGCCGAGTCAACCATCGCCGGCCCGGACGGCGAGCAGCGGCTCGAGGAAGCGCTGCGGCGCACGCCGATCCATGCGGGCTCGCGGGCGCTTGCCCCCGGCGGCGCGAGCGCCGACCGACTCGATGCGCTGATGGCGGCCGCAAGTGAGCACTTTGGAATGGCTGCCGTTGCGCCCTCTGGCCCCAACCGGTAATGTGACACCGCTACCTCGCCGCCGGGGCGCGGTGTCAAATAGTCCGGGTCAACCCGGAGGCCTGCGCCCGCGTTAGATGCAGTTTGGCTGCAGTGTTGCCGCCAGCGGTATCGAGCGCGCCACTGATCGGCCGCCGCGACGGGTTTCAACGTTGACGATCTTTAATGCGACTAGCGAGGCGTCAAATGACGGCGTGGATGCAGATGAGACGTAGGCAGATCCTGACTCGAGCCGGACTGTTGGCCTGGGCAGCGGTTCTCGTGATCGCACCGCTGCGGCCGGCGCATGCCTACGTCGATCCGAACTCGGTCGGGCCGTTGTATCAATTCCTGTTCCCGGCCCTGCTAGCGATCGCCTCGGCGTTTGCGGCGCTACGTCGGCAGGTGGCACGGCTATGGAATCGCGTAGTCGATACGGTGGTAGCAGCCGTGCGCGGCGAGCGTCAGCCGCCCCGCGCGCACTGATCCGCGCGCAATGGCGACGCTGCGCGTCGACACTCGCGCTCCCCGCCCCACCTGGCGCATGGCCGCCGTTCCGGCGCTGGCGCTGCTCGGGATCGTGCTGCCGCTGATCTACCTGCCGCAGCTCGAGGACTACCTCTACTATTTCCGACCCGCGGACCTCGTACCCGCCTACGGTACTGCCTGGGTGTTTCTCGCCCTGCTGGCGTTGCCGGTCTGTGCCCTGTTCGCGCTGGCGCTGCGCGGCCTCGGAGCGCACGCGCGCCTGCGCCCCGCTGCCGCCGTGCTCGCAGCGGCGCTGATCGGCGCCGCGGCAGCGAGCTGCGTAGGCGCTGCGCTCTACTGCCTGCTGGTGTGGCTGCAGTCCTTCGGCCTCCTGAGCGGCTGGTCGCTGATGAATGCGCTGCTCTGGCCGTCGCTGGCGCTCGGCGTGTGGGTCGCCGCGAGCCGGCGCGGGCGAGCACTGGCCGCGAGTGCGCGCGGCATCGCGCTGCTCGG
>JASHTF010000328.1 GCA_030040715.1 Gammaproteobacteria bacterium
GTTGCCGGTGGTCTTGAGCTTGAGCCTGCGCGCCGAATAACAGCTGAGCACATAGCCCTGGAGTACGCCGCCGGTCACCAGCTCGCGATCGCGCGTAGCGACGCCGTCGCCGTCGAACGGACTGCTCGCCAGAGCCTCGTGGATGTGAGGTCGCTCGAGAATATCGATGCCGGCCGGAAACACCGCCTGGCCCAGCGTATCGAGCAGGAACGAGGCGCGCCGATATTGACTCGAGCCGTGGATGGCGCCGGTGAAGTGACCGAAGATGCCGCGTGCCACTTCCGGAGCAAACAATATCGGCGCGGTGCGCGTCGATAGCCGGCGCGCTCCGAGCCGCGCGAGCGCACGCTCGGCAGCACGCTGGCCGATCGTTGACGGCGCCTCGAGAGCCAGCGGATTGCGCGCGACCGAATACCAGTAGTCGCGCTCCATCTCCTCGCCGACCTGTGCGACCAGAGTGCAACTCATCGAGTGACTGGTCGTGGGAAGCCCGGCCAAAAAGCCGTGACTGTTGCCGTACACGCGCACGCCCTGATGCGTGCCCACCTCCGCGCCTTCGGAGTTTTTCAGCCGCTGATCGCAGGCGAGCCCCGCAGCCTCGCAATCGCGCGCCAGCGCGACGGCCTGTTCGGGCTCGAGTCCCCAGGGATGGAACAGATCCAGATCCGGAATGTCGCGCGCCAGCTCCGCTGGATCGGCGAGGCCCGCGCACTCGTCGGCGGCGGTGTGGCGCGCGATCGCCGCCGCCTTGAGCACCATTTCCTGCACGGCGCTCGGGCGCAGATCCGCGGTACTCGCCGAGCCCTTGGACTTGCCGAAATACAGCGTCAGCGACAGGCCGCGATCGCGTTGATACTCGATCGTCTCGACCTCGCCGAGACGCACCTTGACCGAAAACCCGCGCTGCAGGCTCGCGTCCGCCTCCGCCTGACTCGCTCCGGCCGCCTCGGCTTCGGCCAAGGCACTCGCGACCACTTGCTTGAGCTCACCGATACGAGAAGCATCAACCTGCTGCGGCATGCTCTACCTATGTCATGATCCAGCAGCGATTGTAGCAGCGCGATCCCTTACCGCAGGGTTAGAGCCGATCATGCCCCGCCGTCCGACTCGCCACGCTCCCCCACAGCGCGTCGCCGTCCTGACGGCGAGCGCGGCGGATGAAGCTGACCCCGACGGCGAGCCGCAAGCGGGCGAGCGCCCGAGTCGCAGTGCGCGCAAGCGCCGGGCGCTGGCGCTGCAGGAGCTCGGCGTGCGACTGACCCGCCTTACACCGGCGCAGCTGCTGCGGCTCGAGCTGCCCGAGGCGCTGCTGGGGGCCGTTCTGGAGGCCCAGAGGCTGCGCAGCCACGCCGCGCGCGCGCGCCAGCGACAGTACATCGGCCGACTGATGCGCGCGGTCGACCCGGAGCCGATCGAACAGGCGCTGCGGGCTGCTCGGCCGCGCTCGCAGCGCCAATGCTAAACTTCCCGCATGCAGGCGCTGGTCGGCATCATCATGGGATCGTCGTCCGACTGGGAAACGATGTCCGCGGCGGCCGAGACCCTCGCTAAGCTCGACGTTCCCTACGAGACGCGCATCGTCTCGGCGCACCGCACCCCGGATCGACTGTTCGAATACGCCGCCGGTGCCGCCGAGCGCGGGCTGCAGGTACTGATCGCGGGAGCCGGAGGCGCCGCCCATCTGCCCGGCATGGCAGCGGCGAAGACACTGCTGCCGGTGCTCGGGGTGCCGATCCCGTCGCGTGCGCTCAACGGGCTCGACTCGCTGCTGTCGATCGTGCAGATGCCGGCCGGTGTTCCAGTGGCCACCTTTGCCATCGGCAGCGCGGGCGCGAGCAACGCCGCGCTGTTCGCTGCCGCCCTGCTCGCTCCACGCTATCCGCCGATCGCCCGAGCGCTGAGCGAGCAGCGTCGCGCGCAGACCGCGGCCGTGCTGGCCGCACCCGATCCACAGCTCCCTGCCTGAGCGGCACGGCGGCCGCAGCTGAAACGCACGCGGGCACACGCCGCCACGCAGCCATCCAGCCATCCAGCCATCCAGCCATCCAGCCATCGACCATGAGGATCGGTATCATCGGCGCCGGCCAGCTCGGACAGATGTTGGCTCTGGCGGGTTATCCCCTCGGGCTCGATTTTGAGTTCGTCGACGCCAGCACGGACACTCCGGCCGGTCGCGTCGCACCGGTACTGACCGGCGATATCAATGATCCGGCACTGCTGCGGCGGCTGGCCCGGCGCAGCGACGTCGTCAGCTTTGATTGGGAGAACGTCGCGGTGAGCGCCCTCGCACGCGCGACGCGTGGCCGGCACGTATTCCCGCCGCTGCGCGCACTGGCGGCCGCGCAGGATCGACTCGCGGAGAAGCGCACCTTCGAGCGGCTCGGAATCGCCACCACGCGCTTCGCTGCGATCGAGACCCGCACGCAACTCGAGCGCGCGACGGCCCGCGTCGGCTTGCCCGGTGTGTTGAAGACCCGCCGGCTGGGCTACGATGGCAAGGGACAGTACCTGCTACGCAGCGCGCATGACATCGACGGCGCCTGGGCTACCCTCGGCGGTACGGCGCTGCTGTACGAGGAGTTCGTGCCGTTTGATTACGAGGTCTCCATCATTGGTGCGCGTGCTCGCGATGGTACGGTCGCGATCTACCCACTCAATCGCAACTACCACTCCGGCGGCATCCTGCGCCTGACGCTCGCGCCGTGGCCGCAGCCGCGCGTGGCGCGCGCCGCGGCCGCGAGCCTGCGGCGGTTGCTGCAGGCATTGCATTACGTCGGTGTGCTGACGCTGGAGCTGTTCGTGCATCGCGGACGATTGCTCGCCAACGAGATGGCTCCTCGGGTCCACAATTCGGGACACTGGACCATCGAGGGCGCGGTCACCAGCCAGTTCGAGAACCATCTGCGCGCCATCTGCGGGCTGCCGCTCGGCGCCACGACGGCGCGTGGACACGCGGCCATGATCAACCTCATCGGCAGCCTACCGCCGGCGGCCACGCTGTTGGCCGAGCCCGGGTTGCATTGGCACGATTACGGTAAACAGCCGCGCCCGGGACGCAAACTCGGGCACTGCACACTGATCGAGAGCAGCGCGCAACGCCGTACCGCACGGGCCCGGAAATTGCTGACAAAGCTTTGTCCTCAGCTGTCCCTGCGCCCATAGTAGTATTGCTGCGCCATGTACAACACGCAGTTCAATCTCCGGGAACTTCCGTTCCGGCTCACGCCGGACCCCCAGTTCCTGTATTTGAGCAAGGCGCACGCGCGTGCCAAGGCGTACATGGAGTCGACCGTGTGGTTCACGGACGGCTTCGTCGTGATCACCGGCGAGATCGGCTGCGGCAAGACCACGTTGATCGAGACGTTTCTGCGCGAGCTGCAGAATGATGTAATCGTCGCCCACATCAATCAAACGCAGGTCTCCTCGGTCGAGTTTCTGCAATCGATGCTGGTACAGCTCGGCTACAAGCCATTCCAAATGAAAAAGGCCGAGCTGCTCGCGAACGTGAGAGAGTTTCTACTGGAGCAATACGAGAACGAGCGCAAGGTCGTGCTGGTGGTCGATGAGGCCCAGAACCTGTCGCAGCGCGTGCTCGAGGAGATCCGCCTGCTGTCGGGGGTCGAGGCCAGCAAGGAGAAGATGCTGCGCATCATCCTCGCGGGCCAGCCCGAGCTCAACGACAAGCTCGATGCACCCGAGCTCGAGCAACTCGCGCAACGCATCCGCCTGCGCTTCCACCTGCCGGCGCTCTCGAGCGCGGACACGCGCGCCTACATCCTGCATCGGCTGGAAGTTGCCGGCTCGCAGGGACGCGAGATCTTCACTAACGACTCCTTTGACACTACCTACCGCTATACCGGCGGCGTGCCACGCCTGATCAACACCCTGTGCGACACCGCCATGCTGGCCGCATCGAACGACGGCCGCGATCTGGTGACGGTGGCGGACGTGCGTGCCGCGATCAATGAGCTGCAGTGGGTCGAATACACCTCGCGCACCGGTACCCGGCTGCTGCGCCCGCCGGCAGACGGCGCTGCCGAAGGCGTTGAGGAGCGCGCCGGTGTCGCCCCGGTGCCGCCATGCGGGCGGGTACTGCTGGCGACCGGCGGACAGACGATCAGCACCCACGCACTCTATCCGGGCCGTTTGATCATCGGTCGCACGGCGGCCAACGATCTACAGGTCGACAGCCGCTTCGTCAGCCGTCATCACTGCCAGATCGTGACCACGCCGCAGAGCTGCGTGATCGAGGATCTCAACAGCACCAACGGCATCTTCGTGCACGGCAAGCGCGTGCGTTACCACAACCTCAATGACGGCGATGTGGTCACCATCGGCCAGCACGAGCTGCTGTACGTGGATGAGCGGCCGCAGCTGCGCAACGCGGTCGAAGAGCAGGCTGGTACCACCGTGCTGACGGATCACCCGCTCGAAACCAGCTCCTGATCAGAGCGGCGGTTGATCCTCGCCGCCGTAGTCGGCGCTGCGCGCCCGGAAGTCGCGCCGTCGCAGCCACACGGCCACCGCGACCACCATGCTCAGCAAGCCGCTCAGCGACAGCGCCGTCGCCAGGGTGCCGGCGCGCAGCCGATAGCCTGCCGCGAGCGCGCCGGCGCCGCAGCCGAGATACAGCCAGGGCAAGCTCTCGTACAGCGGCTTCGACAGGCGCACCTGCGCCTCAACCCGAGGTCCCGCCGACGGTGAGCGCATCGACGCGCAGCGTCGGCTGCCCGACGCCCACCGGAACCTGCTGCCCCTCCTTACCGCACGTTCCGACGCCCTCATCCAGCTTGAGGTCGTTGCCCACCATGCTCACGCGTGTGAGCACGTCCGGCCCATTGCCGATGAGCGTTGCGCCCTTGAGCGGCGCGCCGATGCGACCGTGCTCGATCAGATAGGCTTCGCTGGTCGAGAACACGAACTTGCCGGAGGTGATGTCCACCTGTCCGCCGCCGAAATTCACCGCGTAGATGCCGCGCTCGACCGAGGCGATGATTTCCTGCGGGTCGTGGGGTCCGGGCCTCATGTAGGTGTTGGTCATGCGCGGCATGGTCACATGGGCGAATGACTGACGGCGGCCGTTGCCCGTCGGACGCATCCCCATGAGGCGCGCATTGAGCCGATCGAGCATATAGCCGCACAGCACGCCGTCCTCGATCAGGGTCGTGCACTGCGTCGAGGTGCCTTCATCGTCGATGTTGAGCGACCCGCGCCGCGTGGGCAGGGTGCCGTCGTCGACCACCGTGCACCCCGGGACGGCGACGCGCTGGCCGATACGGTTGCTGAAGGCCGAGGTGCCCTTGCGATTGAAGTCGCCCTCGAGGCCGTGGCCGATGGACTCGTGCAGCAGCACCCCCGGCCAGCCCGGCCCGAGCACGACGATCATGGTTCCGGCCGGGGCCGGCACCGCCTCCAGATTGACCAGCGCCTGACGCACCGCCTCGCGCGCCAGAGCGAGCGGCCGATCGTGGCTCACCAACTCCTGCAGCGTGTAGCGACCACCCCCGCCGGCATAGCCCTGCTCGCGCCGGCCATGCTGCTCGACGATCACGGTGACGTTCATGCGCACCAGCGGCCGCGCATCGGCTGCGAGCACACCGTCGCTGCGGGCGACGAGTACCAGCTCGTGCACGGCGTGCACACTCGCCATGACTTGCACCACGCGCGGATCCATGCGCCGCGTCTCCCGATCGAGCCGCTCGAGCCAGTGGATCTTGTCCTCATCCTGGAGCGTGATGCGTGGGTCGCCGGACAGGTACAACTGATGACCGGTGGTCGGCTGCCAGGCCTTCACGGCGCCCTGGGCGCCGTGCGCGGCGATGGCGCGCGCCGCGCGCGCGGCCTCCTCGAGCGCACCCGGCATGATCTCGTCGGAATAGGCGAACCCGGTCTTCTCGCCGGCCAGCGCGCGCACACCAACGCCCTGTTCGATGCTGGCACTGCCCTCCTTGACGATGCCATCCTCGAGCGCCCAGCTCTCGGCCCGCGTGAGCTGAAAATACAGATCCGCCGCATCGACCGCCGAGCCGAGGACCACACCCAGCGCCTGCTCGACGCGATGCTCATCGAGCCCGGCGGGCGCCAGAATGCCCTCGCGGGCAAGCCGCAGCGGCTCGAGCCGCGGCTGGATCAAATTCGACTCATTCGGTGTCGAAGCCGACATGATCACACCACCCTCACAGCACTCTGTGTCTCAGAACCGGAAACTCCTTGCGCGCTGCCTGCTGTGACGAGCGATCAATCGTAGCCACCGTGATCCCCGTCCCCGCAGACAGCCGCCCGAGCACCCCGCCCCAGTAATCGACGATCAGGCTATCGCCGTAGGTCTCGCGGCCGCTCGCGTGCCGGCCCCACTGCGCCGCCGCGACCACGTAGCTCAGGTTCTCGATGGCGCGGGCGCGCAGCAGCAACTCCCAGTGGGCCTTGCCGGTCGGGACCGTGAAGGCCGCCGGAACCGTAAACCATTCTGCCCCAGCCGCGGCCATCAGCCGATAGATCTCGGGGAAGCGCACGTCGTAGCAGACCGAGAGTCCGAGCAGCCCGGCCGGCGTCGGGACCAGCACCGGGTGGACACCCGCGGCGATGTGGGCGGATTCGCGGTAGCTCTCCTCCCGACCCGGAAGATCGACGTCGAACAGGTGGATCTTGTCATAACGCGCGAGCCGCCGACCGTCCTCGCCGTACACCAGGCAGGCATTGGCCACTCTCCCGTCCGCCGACCCCGCGATCGGCGTGGTGCCGCCGACGATGCACAGGGATAGTTCGCGGGCCTGCCGCGACAGAAAATCCTGCACCGGTCCCGCGCCCTCCGGCTCGGCAATGGCGCGCTTGTCGACATCGCGCACGCCCATGAATGAGAAGTTCTCGGGCAGCACCGCGACCCGCGCGCCGGCGGCGCGCGCCTCGGTCAGCAGCCGAGCAGCGGCCTCGAGGTTCGCGCTCACGTCGGCGAGCGAGGTCATCTGCAGCGCCGCCACCTTGACCGCCGCGTCCTGGACTGTTGTCACGCCTGGCCTCCGGGTTGCACCCCGTACTCCCGCCACACCGCCAAACCCATCTCCTAGACTCGTCTCCTAGAACCATCCGTACCAGACTAAACCCATCTGCGCCAGGTCAGACCCATCCACACCAGGTCAGACCCATCTGCGCCAATAGATTCGCCGTCTCGAACAGCGGTAGACCCATGACGCCCGAATAGCTGCCGCGCAGCTCCGCCACGAACACGGCGCCGCGCCCTTGTATGGCGTAAGCACCGGCCTTGTCCCGCGGCTCGCCGCTATCCCAATATGCGTCGCATTCCGCCGCGGTCAAGGTCCGCATGCGTACCTCGCTGCGCGATAGTGCGGTGCGCAGCTCACGGCCGTGGGCGAGCGCCACCGCGGACAGCACCACGTGCGTGCGACCCGAAAGTCGTGCCAGCATCGCCCGCGCTGCCGCACCGTCCTGCGGCTTGCCGAGCATGTCATCGTCGAGCACCACGGCGGTATCCGCACCGAGCACCGGCAGCGCGCCACCCGTCGTCGTCTGCACCTGGCGCGCCTTCTGCTCCGCCAGGCGCAATACGCAACGCTCCACGGGCTCGCCCGCGTGGCGGCGCTCCTCGAGCGTCGCGGGCACCACGCGGTGGGGTAACCCGATCTGCGTCAGCAATGCCGAGCGACGCGGCGAGGCCGACGCCAGGATCAGCAGCGCCTGATCGACGCTTCCAACGCTCCCAACGCTCGCGGTGGCACGCGCCGCATCGCCCATCGCCGCCGGCCCCTGCTGCACCCCTAGCCTCGGTGATACGGATGGCCCGAGAGGACCATGGCCGCGCGGTAGAGTTGCTCGACCAGGACGACGCGTGCCAGCGCATGCGGCAGCGTCAGGCGCG
>JASHTF010000329.1 GCA_030040715.1 Gammaproteobacteria bacterium
GGTTACGTCCTGTACTCGCTCACCGCCATACCAGATGGGCGGAGGCCGATCGTGCAGTCGCTGCAGCACCTGGGCACCGCGGCGTGCACCAGAGGGTTGCCGCTCCGCCGCCCTAAGCGGTGATGCCGTCATCTTTAGTCTCCCAGATCAAGCCGCATTAGCTCGTCGCATAGAAAAGACAACGTACCGCAAACGAAGTGCGCGACGTCAGTCAGGGCCCGAGAAAAGATTATGGACGCCAGGCGCACGCTCATTGCGCACATGGCTCTACGACTGACCCGTAAGCCGGCAGGGTTCGACCGTCGAGACGCACCGACGGCCAGTTCACGTAGCCGAGGATTTCCTTCGGCTAACCAACCTTCCGTCCAGCCCGAGAACACCCGCCACAAACAGCGTCCAAGTCACCACCCCATGCGCGCCGTCAGTATGGCACGCAGCCCAGCCGCTAATATTCGTCTCCATAACTCGTCGCAAAAGGACCTACGAGCGCTTCATTCGGCAACTCTTCAGTGCCATGACCGCGTAGGCGGTGCCCATATTGGAGAGATAGTTCTGAAATTTGTCTGAATACAGCGATCGCGTGTACCAGCGGCCGGAAACTCGTTGATGTGTCCGAATCCAAGTGACGGCGCGCCTGATGGGCCTGTCCTTGAGACCGTAGCCCGATTGGCACAGAACCAATGCCGCAAGAGATGTTGCATACCCGTCGCTGTCACCCTGCGGATCATTTGGTACCCCGTCATGCCGAGGCCAGGTACCCAGCGACGGCAGTGTCCAACCACCGTCCGGCTTCTGCAGCACCAGCAGCGAACGGATAAAGCTGGCTTGCTCCTCTGGGGTCAAAAGATCAGGGGTACGCACCGAGGCCCAAAGCAGCATGGTTTGGTCGTGAACATTATTCGGCATGTGCTCGCGCATGAACCGCCGCAGCCTGCCCAGACCCGCCTTGACGCTCGGTTCTGCGTCATAGCTGTGAGGCGCGTACCCAACGCCGAGCGCGACCAAATACGCCAGATAGCGTGGATCGCGCTCGAGGAACGGTAGCATGCCCCTCTGCGGCACGACCCACGTGCCGTCGGTACCCTGTGAAGCCCACATATAGTCGAGCAGTTGTCGCGTGTCGGGTTGCAGCGTACGACCACTGAGCGCGTCCCCGACGGCCAGGCCTGCGGCCGTGCTACCGGCGATGAAGGCGGCGTCCCGAGGGTGTCGCGCGACGCGATCGGTCGCAAAACTTGACACCGCTGCGCGCACTTCGTCCCACGCGAGATGGTCTCCGCCGAGGAGCGGCCGTGCCATCAGGTAGGAGATGGTCGTGTGGCAGGTACCACAGTGATTTTGCCGCGCCCATTTCACCGCTGTGTCATCGAGAAAGCCCTCGGCCTTCTCCTCGCTATACGATCTGAGCACGGGCTCGTCGGGCTCAGCACGCGGCAAATCCTTGAGCCAGTCCTTCTCCAGCGCGGCCAAATTCAGCGGCGCCTGATCGTACTCGGGGCTCGTGAGCGCAACGGGTGCTCCGGCAGCGGATACCGTCCCAGCGACAATCGGGATCGTCAGAAAGAGCACCAGAAAGAGGGTTCGAGTCACGAGCTTCTCCCCAGTTGACCCACAGCGAAAACCACCGAGATCCGGGGCCCCTCGGAGACAGTCTACTCCGATCTGTCCCACCAGGGATTGCTACCCTCGATGACCTTTTTGATCCGTCTATAATCAAGGAGGGAGGGGCAGGAAAATCCATCCCCTGGAGATCTTTATGGATGACGCTCGGGGCGCTGTCAAACGGCTCGGGGTAATTGCAGCTGTCGTCGTCGCAATCGGCACGCAGTCCTCAGTTGCAGCAGAGGCGCAGACAGAGGCCGACGCCGCCTATTCGAAGGCCTACGCACTCTACCTGCATCTGCATCAACATCCAGAATTATCGGGCGAGGAGATCCAGACGGCCGCGAGGCTGGCAGCGGAGCTCCGCACGCTCGGCTACAAGGTGACAGAGCACGTGGGAGGGACCGGCGTGGTGGCCATCCTCGAGAATGGCCCGGGCAAGACCGTGATGCTGCGAACCGAGCTCGACGCACTGCCGGTCGAAGAGAAGACCGGCCTTCCATTCGCGAGCACAGTGCACGCCAAGGACCTGGGTGGACACGACGTTCCCGTCGGCCATATGTGCGGCCATGATCTGCACATGAGCGCGCTCGTGGCAACGGCCGGGATTATGGCGCGCAGCCGCAGTACCTGGCACGGAACACTGATGCTGATCGGGCAGCCTGCCGAGGAAACGCTCAGCGGCGCGAAAGCGATGATACGCGACGGGCTGTTCGTGCGCTTCCCCCGCCCGGATGAAGTCATCGCGCTGCATGTGGGCAATGGCCTCCCGGCAGGGAAGGTCGGCGTGACTGCCGGCATATACGACTCGAACGCCGATTCACTGCGTATCACGATCTACGGCCGGGGCGGCCACGGCGCCGCACCGGACACTGCCATAGACCCGATCGTAATCGCCGCACGCACGATACTTACGCTGCAAACGATTACATCGCGTGAAGTCAGACCCGGCGAATTCGCCGTCGTAACCGTGGGATACGTCAGTGCCGGCACTAAGAACAATGTCATCCCTGACCAGGCCGAACTCGGATTGACCGTGCGCAGCTACACGCCGCAGGTACGCGCCAAGATACTTGCGGCAATCAAGCGCATAAGCGATGCCGAGGCGATGGCGGCCGGCGCTCCACGGACGCCGCTGATCGAGCATTATGAGTCGACCGATGCGGTCTACAACGATGCCGCGCTGACGCAGCGGCTGCGCACCGCGTTGCAAGCTTCTCTTGGCAAATCAAATGTCGTTGAGCAACAGCCGATACCCGCATCCGAGGACTTCTCCGCATTCGTCGAGCAGGGCATTCCAGGCTTCTATCTCAGCCTGGGCGGTGCCGACCCAGAGCAATATGCGCGGGCGCAAGCAACCGGTGTAGCCTTGCCGTCGAATCATTCGCCCCTGTTCGCGCCCGATGTTGACCCGGCAATGCACACTGCGATCACGGCTGAGGTGACTATGCTGCGCGATTTGCTCGGCACGGCCGGCTCAGCAGGCTCAGCAGGCTCAGCAGGCTCAGCAGGCTGAGCCGCCCGACGCCTACCAAGTGCCCCCGAGAGCCACGGTGATTGCCTCACCGTTCACGCCGCCGGCGGCATCGCTGCACAGGAACGCGATCACCTGTGCGACCTCGCGTGGCTCCAGCACTCGATTTTGCGGGTAAATGGCGGCGCGCTCGCGCCACACCTGCTCGACGCTGATACCGCGCCGTTCGGCCTCCGTCCACGCCGAGCGCTCGGCCATCGCCGTACGCACCCAGCCAGGCAACACCGCGTTGGACGTAACTCCGAACGGTCCGGCGTCCTGGGCGACCGCACGCGCGAGCCCGATGACCCCGTGCTTGGAGGCGCTATAGGCGCTGCCCCGGCGCTCCGCCGTCTCTCCGGCCGTCGAACTCGTGAATACCAATCGGCCGAAGCCACGCTTGCACATGCCGCCGACCGTCAGCCGGGAGAGCTCGAACGGACCATCGAGGTTGATGCGCATCGTCTCGCGCCAGACCGCTGGATCCTGTTCCCACACGAGCCTCTCGTGCGCCGAGCCGATGCCGTGATTCACCACCAGCAGCTCAATCGGACCCAGTCTGCGTTCGGTCTCGGCAACCGCCAAAGCGCAGCCCTCCTGGGTGCCGAGGTCGGCCGCGATGTATTCGAGGCCCACGGCCGCCAGTTCCGCGGCGCTGCGCGATACGACCATCACACGCGCCCCCGCGGCCGACAGCAACAGCGCAGTCTCGCGCCCAATTCCGCGGCCGCCGCCCGTGACCAGCGCCACACGTCCGTCCATGTCTACGCTCCCATACCGGTCAGCAATTACGCCGCCGCAATACTACTAGCAAAGCCGACCATGCCGAACTGGACGACGACCCCTGTGCACGGCCGCATCTCAACCGCCAGAGCGCTTCGCGTCGTAGCCGAGCTGGCGCAGTTCCGCGACCAGGCGATCACGATGATCGCCCTGGATCTCGATGACGCCATCCTTCACGGCACCGCCCGCCCCGCAGAGCTTCTTCAGCCGCGTGGCAAGCTCCTCGAGCTCTGCTGCTGCGAGCGGCAGGCCCTGGATGACCGAAACGCCCCTGCCGGCGCGGCCGGCGACCTCACGGCCGACGCGCACAGCGGCAGGCCCGCTGCGCACGCTCTGTGGCTTCGATGCCAGTCGCGATCGCGCCGGGTCCGTTTTCATCACCACGCCGCGGTACGTGTACTTGGGTTTCAAGCAGCACCCGCCGGGTCGCGAACGCCTGCTTGGCTCTGCCGTGCAAGTGCATCACCCATGTAATGCGTATCTCTCGGTCCGCATTGCCTCGCAGCGTGCTCCGCGGGCAAGATGGTAGCGCCTCCAGTGACCATTGGCTTTACCTATGAACGCTCAATACGTTGACCGCTTTCTGTCGGTAAATGGCGTGAACCTGCATTTCCAGGACTGGGTCGGCACAGATCAGTCTGCGCCCTTGTTGATGGTGCATGGAGTCACACAGCAGAGCCACGTATTCGATCCGGTGGCTCGTCTTCTGCATCAGCGATACCACTGCATCGCGCTGGATCTGCGCGGGCACGGTGACAGCGACCGAGCTGAGCCTGCGAGTTATCAATATACGGTATATGCGGCTGATGTAGTGGCATTGCTTGACGAGCTAGGGATCAAGAAGACGCACTACCTGGGCACGTCATTGGGCGGGCGGATAGCCATGACCATAGCTGCGAGCCAAACCGACCGTTTCTCCAGCTTGGCGCTCAACGACATTTCCCCCCAGCCTGCCAGTCCGGGAACTGCGCGGATCGTAGACGTCTTTGGCGGCGACAAACCACCCTTCCCCACAGTGGAGGCGTACGTGGAGCAGGTAGTGTTTGCCTACCGCCCATGGCTGAGGGCAATGCCGGTGGAAGCCGTGGCCAAGAGCGCCCGTTGGAGCCTTCGCGAAGTTGCGGGCGGATTTCGACCTAAGTTCGACCCACGGGTATTGGGAAGACTAACCGGGGGAGACAGTGCAAGCCTTGATAAAGATATGCTTTGGCGGGGATTTAGAAACATAGCCTGCCCGATACTTTTGCTGCGAGGCGAGCAAAGCGACATCGTGTCGACCGAATCTGTCCGCTTGATGCAAACGGCACGACCACAGTTGCAAGTCGTGGAAATTCCCGGCGTCGGTCACGTTCCCGCGTTGAACGAACCCGCGTCACAGAAAGCGCTGGAGCACTTTTTTCTCTCGACCCCGCCGAACAGCCGCTACGGAGAAGACGATCAAACGTAAGCGGCCACTCTTGGTATTTGCTTTTGCCGGCTTGTTATTGTATCCAAGGGCGTGTCGTTGCCGAGCTGGACGGCGCGTGTAATTGGTCCGAGTCCAGGGAGTAGGACAATGTGGGAGAAGCTCTCGCAGCCGGGGGCGCACCCAGATACGCGAGTTCGTCGCGCGCGTCGTCTGGCGCCACCGAATAAGGATTGAGCCATGGGAACCAATATCGGACTGGATCGCAGGACGTTTCTCAGGGGCATGCAAATGGTCGCAGTCGCGGGCGCTGCCGGAGCGGGCATGCCCGTGCCGGTCGCGGCCACCGATGACGCGGGCAAGTACGACTTCGACACGCCCTACAATCGTATCGGCACCGATTGCGTTAAGTGGGATCAGCAGATCCGGCTTTACGGTAGGGAGCACATCGCGGTCGGCATGGGCATCGCCGATATGGATTTTCGCGTGGCACCCGCCATCACCGAAGCTCTGGCCAAGCGCATCCAGCACCAGAACTGGGGCTACCTCGATATGCCAGAGGCGTTTCCCGAGCTGATCATCGATTGGAATAAGCGCCGATACGGAATCGACATTCATCGCGATCGGCTGCTGATGTCCACCGGGGTGCATCCCAGCATCCTCAGCGCGCTGAGGGCGTTTTCGCCCCGAGGCAGCAAGGTGTTGATGATGACGCCGATCTACGACGGCTTCTACGGAGATATTGCCGCCGCAGGATGCAAGCCCGAGGAGAGCCCCCTGAAGCTGGCCAACGGTCGCTATGCGATGGATTTCGAGGAACTGGAACGGCACATCAGCGGAGAAACCAAGACGCTGATTCTATGCAATCCTCATAATCCGACGGGTAATTGCTGGTCGGCGCAGGATATGACTACCCTGGGTGAGATTTGCACCAAACGCGGCGTCGTGCTCCTGGTCGACGAGATCCACTGTGATCTGGTCACCAATGGCAACAAGTACACTCCGTTCAGCACGCTCGACAACCGCGAGATCGTAAGAAACAGCATCACGTTCAAGTCTGCCAGTAAATCATTCAGTCTGTCGGCGATGAAATGCGGCTGGATGTTCTCGGAGAATCCGGACTATATCGCGAAGATACTCGAGTTTGGCCACAGTCAAGATTTCAATACGCTGGGCATGGTCGCGGCTATGGCTGCGTACACTCGGGGTGAAGACTGGCTGCGACAGGTAGTGTCCTATCTCAACGATAATCACGATTACGCAGCATCTTTTATCCACGCCAACATGCCGCTGGTCTCGTATACGAAGGCACAGGGAACGTACCTGGCCTGGCTCGACGTTACCCGGGTGGCGGAAAAAATCGGCGCCGGGAAGATGGCCGCACAGACGGGAAATGGAGTCACACCCGAAGCGATGGTGTCGCGTTTCTTCATCCAGAATGCCGGAGTCCAGATCAACGCCGGATCGAATTATGGCCGCGCAGGCGCCGGCCATATGCGGATGAACCTAGCGACTTCGCGTCAGACACTCAAGTTGGCGCTCACGAACATGGCAACGGCGCTGAAAAGCACCTAGCGGGAACCCGCGGTCGGCCGCCGCGAGCGGCGTCGATGCTCCGCTCTCGAGTCTGGCAGCTGAGCTCGACCCGAAGGACGAGCAGAAGCGCTTCCTCGAGGCGTGCCAGTGGCTGCACCGGCCGGCGAAGTAGCTGCGCCGTTCGAGCGTTTCAGAGGTTTATGTGTGCACCAGCCTCTTCGCGGCTGTGGACTTATGCCAGGCACTGAGAAGCTCCTGCTCACGCATCCCGGATAGACCTGCTTTGAGCCGTGCCTGCTCCGACCGTGGTCGCGACAGGTGCCAGATCAGCGTGTCACGCACGGTCTGCTGGATCGGTGTGATACGCAAGCCGGCCCGTAGTGCTCGGTTGGCACTGATCTTCGCAAACGCAGCCGACTCTCCAGTTGCAGGCGCCCAGATAGGGATGTCCTCTGGAAACGCCGAGTCATGCATTGCGAGGTAATCCGCGGGCACCCACGCAGCGATGGGTGCAGGGCTCGGACGCACGAGCTCGCTGGCGCTGGCGATACAGGCGGTCATCAGATCACCCATCGTGTATCGGCCCGGCGGTGTCACCACATTGAATGTGCCGAGGACGCCGCGCTCCAGCGCATCGATGTTGAAACGCGCCACGTCGCGGACATCGATGAACTGTATAGGGTCAGTCGGCGCACCGGGTACCAGTATCTCGCCGCCGCGAGCTGCGCGAGCAGGCCAATAGGTGAATCGGTCGGTTGGATCGTTCGGACCCACGATGTAGCCGGGACGCACAACGGTGACCCGACCTGGCAGTGCGGTCCGTGCCGCCTTCTCGCACAACGCCTTGAGTGGGCCATAGGTGCTACCATCAACCTTTTCGATGCTCTCGTCCGAGAGAGTGCCGAGCGCTGAGCGCTCGTCGTTCGGATGGGTGAAACTCGCGTAAGCGGAAACGGATGAGACATAGAGGTACTGGCGAATAGCCGGGCCGAGCAGCTCCGCCGATAGGCGCACATGCCGCGGCACGAAGCCGGAGTCGTCGACCGCTGCGTCCCAAGAGCGACCCTTCAGGGCGTCGAGCTTCCCGTCGCGATCACCCTGCAGCTTCTCGATCTGTGGAAACAGCTCGGGGTGCGTGCGGCCGCGGTTGAATAGCGTCACCGTGTGTCCGCGCGCGAGTGCCAGCTGGGTCATGTGCACGCCGAGGAATTGAGTGCCGCCCAAGATCAGAATGCGCAGCGGCCTTGCCACCGGCGCTGAAGCGCGACACTCGCGACGGGCGGCCGCGATCAGTGCCCCAGAGACGGCGCAGATGAAGAGTCGACGATTCATGTGCTGGCCCGCTGGCGTTGCGTCCACTGTATCGGATTGAGTATACGAGCCGGTCATGGGCCTTCCAATCCCAGATTACCGGCGAGCACTGCTGCTGTTCCCAGCTGGTCCACTTCCGGAGCGCGCTGGCGGCCTTTTTCGAACAGTTTGACTCTGGCCACCGACCGCTCGGGGCGTGCTCGGCTGCAGCACCGCAAACGTCGCAGTTGTGCGCCTATCACTTTAGAGGGAGTAGCCTTCACCCTAAAGGCTGTGGGCTGACCTCACACTCCTGGGAGGCGCGCGGTTCGCTGTACGGCGCTAGCCTCGTGCTCTACCGCTATAGGAGCACGGACCATGGAATTGGCTTCAATTGCCTTCGTCGGAACGGCGCTGATGATGGCTGCCGAGCTTGGCCACTTTATCGGGCACCGACGCCCGACTTCGGTCACAGCCGAGGCTTCCTCGGCTGTGTCTCGCCTGTTCGCGCGCTCGCGCGCCGCTAAGTCGTGGGCGGCAGACTACGCTGACTTCTACGATGAGGCGGCGTGAGGTATAGATTCAGATACTCTGACACGTTCCGACCGCCAATGGCGGTTGTCGCGAACCGGATCTGATACGCTTTTCCGCGCCATGGTCCTTCTCACCTCAGGCCATGAGCACGCAGGATATGACGGCAGC
>JASHTF010000330.1 GCA_030040715.1 Gammaproteobacteria bacterium
AATCCGGGGCGCATCCTCAGCGAGATTCCGGTGAACTTGCCGCCGCCGCGCAAGCGCCTGGATCCAAAGTTCCGCGAGCTGGTTGACCACATCTACGTGGTGATGACCTCGCGACCCAAGGGCGCCGCCACCGGCCTGAAAGCGGAGCGCTTCCCGGGGATCGGCATCGGTACCGTGCTGCCGCGGGTGTCTTCCAACTTGCTGTCCGGCCTCATCGAGACGGTGGCCGCGCCCCCCTTCAACGGCACCGCCGACCTGCCCAAGATCGCGTCCGACCTGCAGATGGAAATCGACGAGCTGTTCCCCGTGGCCGAGACGCTGCAGATGATGCGCTTCGCGGAAGTCGAGGGCGGCGACATTCGCCTGACTCCCGAGGGGATGGCATTCGCCAACGCCAGCCTCGATGAGCGCAAACGCATCTTTGCGCGTCATATGATCAACTACGTGCCGCTCGCGGCCCACATCCGCCGCGTGCTCGACGAACGTGCCTCCCATGCTGCGCGCAAGAGCCGCTTCATCGACGAGCTGGAAGACTTCATGAGCGAGGAAGACGCCGAGCAGACGCTGCGCGCGGTCGTCAGCCTGGCGCGCTATGCCGAGGCATTCGCTTACGATGACGAGAGCGCGATGTTCAGCCTCGAGAACCCGATTTGAGCCGACGGCTGGCGCTGGCGGCGTTGCTGATCGCGCTGGCAGCGGCGCCCACGTGGAGGGTACCGGCGGCAACAGCCTCCACGCCCGCGCCGCAATCCGCGGGCGCTGCCGCTGCGAGCCCGGCGACGCCTGAGGCCGCGCCGCCTGCCACGGGCGTTCCCGTGTACGGCTATCAGATCGTGCACGTCTATCCGCACGACCGGCACGCGTTCACTGAGGGGCTGTTCTATCTCAATGGCTTTCTGTATGAGAGCACCGGACTCGAGGGCCACTCGAGCATCCGCAAGGTTCGGCTCGATACCGGCGCGGTGCTGCAGCGGCGGGACGTTCCCGCACAGTACTTCGGCGAAGGCATCGTCAACTGGAAGCAACGGCTGATCAGCCTCACCTGGAAATCGCACCTCGGCTTTGTGTATGACCTCGCGAGTTTCAGGTTGGAACGGCATTTCTCCTATCCCGGCGAGGGGTGGGCGCTGACACAGGATGGCACCCACCTGATCATGAGCGACGGCACGGAGGAGCTGCGGCTGCTCGATCCCGAGACGCTGCGCGAGCTCGGACGCCTTCGAGTTACGTTCCAGGGCCAGCCGGTGCGCAATTTGAACGAGCTCGAGTGGGTGAAGGGCGAAATCTACGCCAACGTCTGGCAGACCGATTGGATCGTGCGCATCGATCCGCACAGCGGGGCGGTCGTTGGCCTGATCAACTGCAGAGGGCTGCTAGCGCCCACCGATCGCATCGAGGGCGAGACCGACGTGCTCAACGGCATCGCCTACGACGCCAAGGGCGATCGGCTGTTCGTAACCGGCAAGAACTGGCCAAAGCTGTTCGAGATCAGTCTGCATCAGATCGGCGCGACCCTGCCGGCAAGGCACTGATCGACCTGTGCGCTGATCGCGACTGACAGCGCTGCGATCGAGGGGCGGCGCTGCTCGCTCGCGCGGCCTAGACGAGCGGCGCGATGGCCAGACGTTCCGAGCGGTAGCTGCGCCGCGCGGCCGAGAATGCGACCTGCGCCAGCAGCAGCGTCGCGGCGACACACAGCAGCGCCGCCGCCAGCGGGACGGCCTCTCCGCGCAGCAGCTGCATCACGCTCAACTGCTGCCCGAGCAGCGGCACGGCGTACATCCACAGCCGCGGCTTGAGCGGCAGCACGCTCAGCACCACCGACGGAATCACGGGCACGAGCTGCAGCAGCCCCAGATAGGTCTGCGCCTCGCGTACGCTGCGGGAGAACGCGGTCACCAGGATCTCGGTGGTGACGATGAGCAGCACCAGGGGTGCCATCAGCGGCAGGATCGTCGCAGCCGCCCTGGCCCCGAGATTGAAGCTCATGCCGAGCTGATCGGTCGGCAGCAGTCGACCCGCTACCATGAACGCCACCAGACCCAAGCTGAGACTGGCGAGGCTGAAGGCGCTCGTGGCCAGCACCTTCCCGAGCAGGATGTGCTCGCGCGGTACCGGATTGATCAGCAACGGTTCGAGCGAGGCACGCTCGCGCTCACCGGCGGTGGAATCGATCGCGAGCCACATGCCACCGATGAGCGCGCTGAGGATCAGGAAATACGGCAACATCGCGAACAGCAGTGCGCCTCGGCCCGCGGGCGTCGACTGATCGCGCTCGGCGACTATCACGGGCGTCGTCAGCGTCGGCGCGAGCCCGCGCACCGTCAGCCGCATCGCCGCGGTGCGCCGCGAGTAGCCCTCGAGCAGCGCCTGCAGTCGCTGCACCGACCCGATGACGTCACGGCGTGACGAATCGTAGATCACCTCGACCTGCGCCGGCCGGCCGGCGCTGAAGTCACGCGCGAAGCTGTCGGGAATGCGCAGCGCCAGATCGAGGCGTTGCGAGCGGATGGCCGCTGCCGCGTCGGGCACGGCCGGCAGCACCCGCACCCCGCCCTGTTCCAGCGCCGCGATCAGGTTGGGCGCCGAAGCCGCGCCGATGACCGCCACCGGCAGCGGCCTCTCGGCCTGGGTGAGCTCGCGCGAGATCGTCAGGCGCAGCAGGATCACGAACAGCGCCGGCCCGAGCAGCGGGCCGAGCAGGAGGCTGTTGATCAGCACGCGGCGGTCGCGCAGGCTCTCGCGGCACTCCTTCACGAACACGACCAGAATCGCTGCCAGCGCGCGCATGCTCATGCCAACGCCGCCGTGCCGATCAGCTTTACGAACGCCTCCTCGAGATTGTGCTCGTGGGCGCGCGCGCGCAACGCCTCCGGCGTCCCCTCGGCAACGACACGCCCGCGGGCGATGATGACGACGCGGTCGCACAACGCGCTCACCTCCTGCATCACGTGGGTGGAGAACAGCACGCAGCGACCCTGCTGCTTGAGGTGGCGCAGAAAATCTCGCAGGCTGCGCGTGGACATGATGTCGAGCCCGGCCGTGGGCTCATCGAGCAGCACGTTGGGCGGATCGTGAATCAGAGCACGCGCGAGCGCCGTCTTCAGCCGTTCGCCGTGGGAGAAGCCTTCCGCGAGCCGGTCCGCGATGTCGCGCAGCGACAGCGCCTGCAGCAACATTTCGATCCGCGCGCGCGCCTCCGAGTCCGGCAGTCCGTGCAGGGCCGCGAAATAGGCAATGTTCTCGCGTGCCGTCAGGCGCCGATACAGACCGCGGGCATCCGGCAGCACGCCGAGCCGCCGCTGCGCCTCAAGCGGCTGCTGCTGCGCGTCGACCCCATCGACGAGCACGCGCCCGCTGTCGGGGTGCATCAAGGTGTAGAGCATGCGCAGCGTCGTGGTCTTGCCGGCGCCATTCGGACCCAGCAGCGCGGTGATCTCGCCGTCACGCGCGACGAACGAGACGCCATCGACCGCCTTGATCGGTCCAAATGATTTATGCAGATCCTCCGCGCAGATCACGGGCCGGCACCGTCGTAGTCGAGAAACGCCGGCGTGCTGCCGAGCCGCTGCAGGCAGCGATCGTCGAGCGCGGCCGGTGCGAGCGTGTCGATGAAGTGCTCGACCAGTCGCGGCACGCAACCGACGCTCAGCACGCTGTGCCCCTGGCCGGGCGCGATCAGCAGCCGGCCGCGGCTCAGGCCGCGCAGAATCTCGCGGCCGTACTCCGGCGGCGTGACCGGATCGAGCTCGCCCGACAGCAGCAGCGCCGGAAGCGATGAGACGAGCTGCGCGTGGAAGCGGGCGGGCCGCGTTCCCTTGGGCCACAGCGCGCACGCCGCCTGCGCGCGCCGGATGGCACCGTTGCCGAGCAGAGTAGCGTCGTCCTCGGGACGTGCGGCGAGCAGGTCGGCGTCCTCGGCGCACAGCACCGACAGCTCAACCGCGCCGGTGATCTGATCAGCCAGGTCCTGGGCGAGCCACTGCTTCTGCCCGAGCAGCGCCGCGTAGTCGCCGCCATCGGCCTGTTGCAGCATCAGCGGCAGCAGCGCCGCGGTCAGTGGGTTGTAGGCGTAGAAGCGCACCAGCGCCGCGAGGTCGTCGGCGGTGAGCGTCAGCCGCAGCGGCTCGAAGCTGACCGGATCGCGCACCTGCACCGTCTCTGGGTGCGAGCGCAGATGAGCGCGCACTCGATAGAGCGTCGTGTAAGGATCGCCGAATCGCTGCGCGCAGGCGCGCTCAGCGCGACAGCGCCCGAACAGCAGCCGCAGTGCGCGCTCGAGATTGCGCGCGTGATCGCTCAGCAGCGCGAGGCTGTTCGGGACCGGACTGTCGAGGACGAGACTGCGTACGGAGGCCGGATACGTCATGGCGTACTGCTGGGCGACGCGGGTGCCGTAGGAGACGGCGATCAGGTCGAGCGGCGGCGACCCCAGCGCACCGCGCACCGCCTCGAGGTCGTGCACGGCGGCCGTCGTGGTGTAGAGCTGCGGGGCCGCATGGGGCGCGAGCTCGGCGAGACACGCTCGCACCCAGCGGTCGATGGCCTCGGCGTCGGTGGGCGGGTCGGGCGCCTGGTGGGCTCCGGACGGTGCGTCCGCCGGCGCGGCTCCCTCCGCCGGCAGCGCTCGGTGCTCGGCGGGCGGCCGGGCCGCAGCTGCCTGCTCTCGTGGCGGCGCGCATCTGAGCGCGTTGGAGCCGCCGGTACCGCGCTGGTCGACCAGCAGGATCGCGTGACGCGCGTGCAGCGGCGCGAGGGCGGGTGCGATGGCTGGGTAATCGTCCGTGGCGGCCCCGCCCGGGCCGCCGTCGAGAAAGACCACCATGTCACGGTCGGCGGCGGCATCGGCGGCAATCACGGCGACCCTGAGCCCGATGTGACGTCCGCTCGGCCGCGTCCAATCCTCCGGAACGGACACTGCGGTGCAGTGCGCCTGCACGGTCGCGAGGCCGTCCTGGCTGCGGGCACCCACATCGCACGGCTGCAGGGTCAGGCTGCCGAGACGCAGGACCTGGGGCGGTTCGCGCGAGCCACTCGGCCCACTCGACGCACCCGAAGCGCGCGCGCCGGCTGCAGTCGTCGCGCCGACCCCGACCGTGGCGCGGACCGCGGCCGTCGCGCCGACCGCGGCCACGCCCGCCCA
>JASHTF010000036.1 GCA_030040715.1 Gammaproteobacteria bacterium
CGCGGTCTGACCCGCGAGCCCAGTGAAGGTCGTGTTGGCGTTGCTGGGTAGCCCGGCGCTGGTGCCACTGGTCGAGAACAGGCCATTGGTACTGTTGGCCGTCACGCCCAGGACCGAGCCGAGCTGGCGCTCGAAATCATTGTTGACGATGACGATGCGGGCCTCGATCTCCACTTGCCTGACAGGAATGTCCAGCATCCCGACCAGGCGACGCACATCCGCGAGCCGCTCGGGCGTGTCCTGCAGCAGCAGCGTGTTGGTACGCTCATCGACCGACACCGATCCGCGCGACGACATGATGGTGCTGTTCTGGCCGCCAGCGCTGTGGCCCTTCAACAGCGTCGCGACCTCGGAAGCCTTGGCGTAGTTGAGCTGCAGGTACTCGGAGCGCACCGGCTCGAGCTGCTGGATGTCCTGCTGCGAAGCCATGTCGGCCTTCTCGCGCGCCGCGAGCTCGTCGGCCGGAGCAACCAGGATCACGTTGCCCTCCTGGCGTTGCCCGAGGCCCTTGGTCCGCAGCACGATGTCCAGCGCCTGATCCCAGGGCACGTTCTGCAGCCGCAGCGTCACGCTGCCGTTGACGCTGTCGCTTACTACGATGTTCTGACCGCTCGCATCGGCGAGCAGCTGCAGCACCGCGCGCGTCGAGATGTCCTGGAAATTGAGCGTCAAGCGCTCGCCCTTGAAGGTCTTCTTGATCTCGGCAGTGCCGTTCGGCGCGGCCTGGCGGATCGGCGTGACCTCCACCACGTATTGCTTATCCGACTGATACGCCAGCTGGTCGAAGTTGCCGGTGGCGTCCATCACGATGCGGGCGTTCGCGCCGACGCGCTCGGCCTCGAAGCCGCTCACGGGAGTAGCGAAGTCGAGCGTGTCGTAGCGCCGCGTCAGCCTTTTCGGCAGGCTCGTGCCGGCGAAGTTGATCACGATCTGCGAGCCTTGCTGTTTCAGATCGATCGGAGTGTGCGGATCGGACAGCTGTACCACCAGCTGCGCGGCGCCGTTCTCACCGCGCCGGAAATCGATGTTATCGATGCTGCGTGCCATGGCGCCGGCAGCCGCGAACGCACTGCCGCCGCGTGCACCGGATGCACTCCCGCTCTGCGCCTCGCCGCCTCCGCCGCCGCTGGCGCCGAGCAGCACGACGATGTCATCGCCGCTGATGCTGGTCTGATAGGGCTCCGGCTGATTCAGCTCGAGCACCACGCGCGAGCGGCCGCCGGCCTCCGCGGCCAGGATGCTGCCGATCCCGCCGGCGCTCACGTCGATGCGGCGTGATGGCAGGGCGAGAGTGGTATTCGGCAGGTCGAAGGAAATGCGCGCCGGCTTCTCGAGCGCAAACGACTGCGGCTGCGGCGCCGGCGCTGACATATGCAGCGTGAGCCGGGTGCCTCGGGAGCCGAGCGGTTGCACGTCGATTGACTCGAGCTGATTGGTGCCGGCCGCGGGCGCCGTGGCATCGGGCGCAGCGGGGTTGACGACCGCCGCGACCGGAATCGCCGCGGGGGTCGCCGCAGACGTGGCCGCCGCTGTTGCCGACGCCTGCGCCGGCTGCGAAGCGGCTGCCGCCGAGGTCGGCGCTGGCGCAGATGGCGACACCGCGTCGGCCGCCAGTGCACCCGCGGCGACCATCAGGCTGATGACGCCCATCAGCCAGCGTGCGCCGCTGCGGTTGCTTCGCGTTTCGAGGATGGCCCTGTTCATTCGCTGTGTCTCCCTGCCGATCAGGCCTCAAACCCTGGCGCTAGTGTGTCAACGCCAGGGCGGCCGGCCGTTCGATATATCCGCCTAGGCCGTCGGGAATGATCTCGGTCAATGCGATCTTGGAAGGCTGGATCTGCGTGACCGTGCCGTCGTTCTGGCCCATGTGCTCGCCGACGACGACGCGGTGCACGCGCCCGTCACGCGCGAGCACCAAGCCATAGTGACTGCCACCCAGATCGAGCGTCCCTACCATCTTCAACGTGTCCAACGCGAACTGCTCCAGATATTCGCGCGGACGATGCAGGTCCGGTCGCACGCTGCTGTTGCCTCCGGAACCTCCGGGTACGAACGGCGACCGTAGCCCCTGATCGGCATAGGTGAACGCCTGATACGGCTTCACCTCCGGCAGCGGCTCGACTCGCCCGCCCGGGCTCGCCTTGACCTGCTGGATGAAGTGATCGAGGTCGGCGCTGCCGGTGCAGCCCGCGAGCAGAAGCGCGAGCGCGAGGGCGCCTGCCGCGCGGTTGCGCCGCTGCCCGAGTGACCAACACCACCGCGGTAACGGCCGACGCTGCGGCAATCGCTGCGACTGCTCCGATGGCACCGAGATCATCCGCGTCCCCCGGCCTTACGCTTGGCCTGCTCAGCCTTGTGCTTCTCGGCTTCCGCCTCCGCGAGCTCGGCGTCATCGAGGTAGCGATAGGTCTTGGCGGTCAGTTCGAGCGTCAATCGATCCGTGCCCTCGTCCTTGTCCTGCGGGGTGATCTGGATATCGTGCAGCGTGACGATGCGCGGTAACGCGGCGATGCCGCTCACGAACTCGCCAAACTCGTGATAGCTGCCGGTGAGCTGGATCTTGATCGGCAGCTCGGCATAGAAATCCTTTTTCGCTTCCTGTCCAGGCTGAAACAGCTTCTCTTGCAGCGCCGAGGCGAGCCCGGTCTGCGAGATGTCGACCAGCAGGTTCGGCACCTCGGTCTTGCTCGGCAGCTGGCGCAGCAGCGCGCCGAACGAGCGCTCGATGTCGGCGAGCTGCCGCTTGTAGACCTCGAGATTTACCGCCTGCTGGTGCTTGGCGCGAAACTCCGTGCGCAGCTGCTGCTCCTGGTCTTGGCGCTGCTGCAGCAGCGGCATCTGATCCTCCCACACGAAGAAGTAGATCAGCGCGATCGAGGCCGCCACGAAGCACGCCACCACCGCCAGCGCCCGCACCGCCAGCGGCCAGCGGCCGGGATCGCGCAGGTCAAGTGCTTTGAGCTCGGCCAGGAGATTCATACGTTGCCGCCCGGCGCGCTCACGGCGCCTTCCTGCCGGCTGCCAGCGCCGGCTTTGGGCCGGCGGCCCCTTCCGGATCGGTGTCGGTGGTGGTCACCTGCTCGCAGTCGAGCACGAAGTGGTTGACCGCCGGGTTGTCCTTCTTGGTCTCCACGACTTCGAGCTCGGGATTGCGCAGCCACTGCGACGCGGCGATGTTACGCATCAGCGTGGAGACCCGGGTCGACGACTGTGCAACGCCCTCGAGCTTGAGTTTGGTGCCGGTCTGCTTCACGGACGTGAGGTAAGTACCGTCGGGCATCACCTTCACCAGCTCATCGAACAGGTGCACGACTTCGGGTCGCGAGCGCTGCAGCATCTCGATGATCTGCATGCGCGAGATGAAGTTCTGCTTCTGCTGCTGCAGATCGTTGATCTCCTCGATCTGTCGATCGAGGAACTTGATCTCGAGCCGCAGCCGCGCGTTGCGCGCTTCCTGTCCGTCAATCATGGAGGTGAACATCAGATAGGTAACAACCGCGGCCAGACACGCCACCGCGCACGCGCCGACCAGGGCGCCGTAAAAGTGGATGCGGCGCTCCTTGCGCTGTTGCTCTCGCCAGGGAAGTAGATTGATACGTGGCATCAGTGCGGGCTCCGCATCAGTCGAAGCTGCGCAGCGCCAGGCCGCAAGCGGTCAGCAGCGCCGTACCGTCGCGTTGCACCGCCTGGGCACGTGCGCGTGAAGACAGCTTCATCTGGCCGAGCGGATCGCCGCGATCGGCACTGATGCCGACGCGACTTTGAATCACATCGGCGACGCCGGGGATGTTGGCGCAGCCGCCACACACCAGAATCTTGTCGGGCTGCTCGCGCCCGGTGCCCGAAGCCAGGTAGAACTGCAGCGAACGGCTGACCTGCTGGGTCATGTCGTCGATAAACGGATCGAGCACCTCGGCTTGATAGTTATGCGGCAGACCGCCCTCCTTCTTGGCGCGGCCGGCTTCCTCCATCGATAGGCCATAGGTACGCATGATTTCCTCGGTGAGCTGCTGGCCGCCGAAGGCGAAATC
>JASHTF010000331.1 GCA_030040715.1 Gammaproteobacteria bacterium
CGCAGGCGCCAGAGCGGCGAAGTCGAACAGCCCGCGGTCGGCGAGCGTGGCCGGCTCGACCTGGCACAGCGCCGAGAAGATCGACTGCATGCGTCCCGGACGCTCGCGCTCCCACGCCGCCAGCATCGCCTTGACGGCGTTGCGACGCAGATTGGGTTGCGAGCCGCACAGCCGGCACGGTATCAGCGGAAAGCCCATACCACGCGCATAGCGGGCGATGTCGCGCTCGCCGATATAGGCGAGTGGGCGGATGACGATATGACCTTCGCGCGAGCGTAGCTTCGGCGCCATGGCCTTGAGCCTGCCGGCATAGAGCAGGTTCAGAAACAGCGTCTCGACGATGTCATCGCGATGATGACCGAGCGCGATCTTCGTGACGCCGTGCTCGCTGGCGAAGCGGTAGAGCGCTCCGCGGCGCAGACGCGAGCACAGCGAGCACATCGTGCGCCCTTCGGGGATCAGCCGCTTCACCACCCGGTAGGTATCCTGCTCGATGATGTGGTAGGGCACGCCGATGGAGGTGAGATAGCGCGGGAGCACCGCACCCGGGAAGCCCGGCTGCTTCTGGTCGAGATTCACCGCCAGCAGCTCGAACCGCACCGGTGCACTGCGCTGCAGGGAGCGCAGCAGATCCAGCAGCGTATAGGAGTCCTTGCCGCCCGACAGGCAGACCATGACACGGTCGCCCGGCTCGATCATGCGGAAATCCTCGATCGCCTTGCCGGCCAGGCCGCGCAACCGAGCGGCCAGCTTGCGCAGCGTCGCCGAGCGCGCGCAGGGAGGCGCCTGCGCTGCGGGCCCTGCACTCACGACGGCTCCTCCAGGTACTTGGCCTCGAGGTAGCGCAGCGAGGCACTGGCCGAGAGCGGTTGACCGGTGGCGTGCTTCATCAGCTCCTTCACCGTGACCTTGGCTCCGAGGCTGTGCACGCGCTCGCGCAGCCAGTCGAACAGGCCCGAGAATTCGCCGCGCCCGATCTGCTGCTCGAGCTCCGGTATGTCACCGCGCAGGCGCTCCCAGAGCTGGGCCGCGATCACCGCGCCGAGCGCATAGGCGGGAAAATAGCCAAACGAGCCCAATGCCCAGTGAATGTCCTGCAGACAGCCGTCCGCCGCACCCGTGGGCCGCACTTCCAGCCGCTGCTCCATCCCGACGTTCCAGGCCTCGGGCAGATCACGCACGCTGAGCTCTCCCGACAGCAGCTTCTTCTCCAGGTCATGACGCAGCAGGATGTGCAGCGGATACGTCAGCTCGTCCGCATCCACTCGGATCAAGCTGCGCCGTACGCGGATGAAGCGTCGGTAGAGACTCTCCGGCTCCCATTCGGGGCCGGTGACGCCGAAGTGCTGCTCCAGCAGCGGCTTGAGATACTGCGCGAATGCGCGACTGCGACCGATGATCATCTCCAGCAGCAGCGCCTGGCTCTCCTCGAGCGCCATGCCGCGATCCCGCCCGACCGGCTGATCACGCCAGGCCTGCGGCAACCCGAGGTCATACATCGCGTGTCCGCTCTCGTGCATGGCGCCGAACAGGCCGGAGAGCAGATCGCCCTCATCGAAGCGCGTGGTCACGCGAATGTCGCCCGGAACGCCCTCGGTGAAGGGGTGCTCGCTCTCGTCCAGCCGCCCCCGATCGAACGGGAAGCCGATCGCGCGCATGACCTGGACCACCAGCGCCCGCTGCTTGCCCAGTGAGAATTTGCCGCTGAGCGCGGGCAGCGCGCGCTGCGCCTGCAGCGCCAGCGCCTCGCGAATCAGTCCCGGCAAACGCCGCGCGAGCGCCTTGAAGATGGTGTCGATGTCTGCCGGCGACACCCCGGGTGAGAACTCATCGGTGAGCGCATAGTAGGGTGGCAGCCCGAGTGCCTGGCCGAGCAGTGCCGCCTTGTCACGCACCAGGTGCAGGACCTCTTCCAGGTGCGGCACGAACAGGCCGAAGTTGTCCTGGCGCTTGGCCTCCGTCCAAGCTACCTCCGCGCGCGCCGTCGTCCGTGCGAGCCGCGAGATCAGCGACACCGGTATGGCGATGGCATGGTCGCGCTGCCGGCGCATCTCACGCAGATTGGCGAGCTGCCAGTCCTCGAGCCCCTGCGCGTTGGCCTGAGCCCGATCGAGCAGGCGCGTGATCCGCGGGGCAGTCAGCAGTGCGTGATGCTCGGTCTCGAGCGCCGCGAGCTGCTCGCCGCGCACGTCGGCGCTGCCACGGGGCATCATCACGGCTGCATCCCAGCGCAGCAACGCCAGCGCTCCGTGGAACGCGTGCAGGCGGCGCCACTCCTGCTCGAGCTGTATGTAGGGACTAGCGGGCATCGGTTATTCTTGGGGTGGACAGGGAATTTTACCGGCTTCTCCCCCCGGCCGGGGCTTCTGAAGGCGAGCGGCGCCTTCCGGCCTCCCGGGCGCGCCGGGGGTCGCGCGCAACAGGGTCGGTCAGCGGATATCCGCGCGTTCGGCCTGCGCCCGCGGCCGCGGCCGTCTGGCCGCAGGCGCAGCTGCGGGCCGCGCCGGGAAGCCGGCCGTACACCAATGGTACGCATGGCACCAGTGGGGCCAGTCCGAAGCGACGAACCCCGCACTCCCCGCCAGCGCCAGTATGACCAGCAGCGTCAAGTAGACTCGCAGCACGC
>JASHTF010000332.1 GCA_030040715.1 Gammaproteobacteria bacterium
GAGAAACGCGTATGGGCTGGCGTCAGCGACGTATTGCGGATACAGCTGCCGCAGTGCCTCGGCCTCGCCGCGCGCCCGATCGTATTGATGCGCATCCATCAGCTGCACCAGCTGATGCAAGCGCTCGCGCCAGCCGTCGAACTGCGTGACGATCGCGCCGACATCCCGGTAGAGCCAGGCCTGAAACTGCGCGTCGAACTGCGTCGACTCCTCGCCGAGTGCCGTGTGGATCACCTCGGGTGTTGAGGTAGGCTCGGCGAACAGCCGCACCATCTTGACGAGCGTTTCCGCTCCCCAGCGCTGCGCGATGTAGTCGCAGATCCGCCCCGCCTGATAGTAGGAAACCAGCACCTGGTCGGGGTACTGGGGGCGGATGAAGCCGCGATCGAGCTGTGCCACCGGCAGCAGCTGCTTCGCCGCCATGGCCACGACCACCTCCGGCGTCAGCTGCACGGCCCAGGTACGCTTGGCGACACCCTGCTCGTGCACCGCCAGGCCTTCGGCGAACCAGCGCGGCACGCGGTTATGCGTCGCCGTCAGCACGAATACGTGGTCCATCTCGTGCCAGAGCGTGCTCGCCCAGTTGAACGAGCCGGGCTTGCGTCCCGAGGGGCTGTCCATCGCCACCACGGTACCGAACGTCACACCCAACGCGCCGAGCCCCGGCAAGCCCTGGGTTCGCACCGCGAAGTCCTCGTGATCCGGATAGACCTCGATCTGCACCGGCTCGTCGATGCTCAGGTGATAGGTGGCGGTGTAGGTCGCGAGCGCGCGGGTTGCGAGCGGCTCGAGATACAGCTGCAGCAGCGGCGCCTCACTGCGGTCGAGCCACAGCACCAGATGCGGGTCGCGCACCGAGATGAAGTGCTTATCGAAGCTGTCGAGGAGCCGCAGCGTGTTCACGGTCGCGGCGTCGCGATAGCCGGCCTGGTAGCACTGCTCGAGCAGCCGGCGCGACTCAGCGCGCTCGCCGAGCCGCAGCAGATTGATCGCCAGCTGCGAGCGTGCCGACCACAACTGCGGCTCGAGCGCGATCGCCTTGCGGTAGTAGTCGACTCCCTCTGCGTAACGACGGTTGATTACGAGGTGATGAGCCAGTAGCGCATAGGCACTGCCGTAGCCGGGATTGATGCGCAAGATCCTCTGCAGCCAGGCATCGGGCGAGCGATAGGATTCGAGCTCAATGGTGGCCTCCACGGCCATCGCATCGAGCGCGTCGGGCGTCAGGCGCATCGCGGTCTCGGCCTCGGCGCGGGCCAGCGGCACGTTGGAGTTCTCGAGCGCGAGGCTGGCGAGCAGCTCGTGTGCCTCCACCAGCCGCGGGTCAAGCTGCAGCGCCTTGCCGACGTACTCCATCGCCTTGTCGTCGAATCCCGCCGCGCTCACGAGCGCGAGTCCCAAATACGCCGCTGCGCTGTTCGGATCGCGCTGCAGCGCCTCCTGAAACAGCTGGGCGGCGTCGGTGTCGTTGAAGCGCTCGTGCAACAATCGCCCCCAGCGCACGCGGTAGCGGGCACTACGATCATCGCCCGCCACCGCGGCGCGAAACTCCTGGTTCGCGCTGTCGTAGCGCGCCAGGCCCCAATCGCCCTCGGCCCGCAGGTAGGGATCGGCGTTGAGCGTCAAGCGCTGATAGCACGTCCGGGCCTCGCTGCTCTGCCCGTGCCGCCGCAGCTCGGCGCACGCCTCCGGAGTCGCCGCGGTCGATGAGGGTCGCCGCGCAGCAGACTGCGCTGCGCCCGAGGCCCTGGCGCCGTCGATCCGCGCGACGAGGAGCAGGAGCAAACAAGCGAGCAACGGCGCGCCGCAGGCGGACAGCCGCGCGCGCAGCATACGCACCGTGTACGCCGTGCCCGTATGCACCTGGCCCGTGAGTACCGGGCGCGTGGGTACCGGGCCCGTGGGTACCGGGCCCGACGCTGGCACTGAATTTTGCCACCGCTGCTCGCCGTGCACCGTTCGACCCTACTGATCCAACGCCGCCTGCGTACGCGCCAGATCGAGCAGCAGCGCCTTGAGCTGCGTCTGATAGGCGTTGTCGGCCATCGCGGCCTTTTGATATTTGAGCGCGTCGATTTGCTGCAGCAGTCGCTCCTTGCGCGCGAGTAGCTCGCGCCTCGCCGGGCCGGTGGTATTGGCGTCCCCGGCGCCGAGCCGCACCAGCGTCAGGCTCGCCAGCAATCGTCCCTCGGAGTCGGTCGTGGCGGCAGCGTCGCCGGCGGCGGCGGCGGCGGGCACCGAGGTCATCACCGCGCCGGCGGGCTCGCGCACCGGCGTTCCCCGACCCACATCCTCGAACACCGCGTGCTCGGTCGCCAGACGCTTTTGCGACTGATAGAACTCAGCGGTCTTGCGCGTCGCATACTCGAACGCCTCAAGCGCGCTGATCGAGTCGCTCTTGTCCAGATCAGCCGCCGGATCCTGCAGCGCCTCGATCCAGTAGCGCGAGAACACGGTGGCGTTCTTCTCGGTACCGCTCTTGGTCGCGGCGATCACGGCCCGGCCGCTGCGCTGCAGGGCGGGAATCGAGCCGCCGCTCGCGCTGGTGGTATTGACGATGAGCTGCCGGCGTGCCGGCACGGCGTCGCACAGCTGCGCCAGCTGCGCCGCGGAGATATCCGGGCCGGGCAGATTGAACTTGTAAGTCACGCCGTCGTAGGAACCGTGGCCGATCAGCAGCAGCACCAACAAATCATCGGGCGTGGCCTCGTGCTGCACCTGCTCGAGCGCCTCGGCCAGCTGCATGCGCGTCGCCTGCGCGCCGGCGAGAGTGCGTACGTGCATCGTAGGCCCCGCCGCCGCAAGTACGCGCGCGGTCTCCGCCGCTTCGCTCGCAAAGCGCTGCGCGTAATCGGGCTCCCCGCCGAGCCCCGCTACCGTGACCCAATAGACATCGGCCCGCGTTGCAGTCGCCGCGAGCGTGCACAGCACCATCGCTACCAGCACCCGCGGCGTCAAACCACCCCCCACAGCCGCCGTACCAGCCACTCGAGCATCGGTAAACCCAGCAACAGCAGCAATACCGCCGGCATATCCCACAGCTCGCGACTCTCGCGCGCGCTGATGCCGGCCGATGACAGATCGATCTCATCGGCCAAGCGCGACAGCTCGCGCGGACGCCAGTACCGCCCGCCGGTCAGTGTCGCGATGCGCTCGAGCAGTGCGCGGTTCTGCTCGGTATGAAAGTTCTCGGCGACGCCGTCGAGACGACGAAAATAGACCACGTCGCGCCCGAGCGGCTGACCGCGGCGCGTGGCGACCACCTCGGTCAGATAATCTCCCGCCTGCGGCGCCTGCCACTCGAGCAGATACTGGCCGGGAGCATCCCACACGGGCTGCATCGGCAAACGCGCCGCCAGGCCGTTCGGCCCGAGCACATGCGCCTCGACCGCCGCATCCGCGACCAGTTCGTAGTCCGCGTCCCGCACCTCGGCTGCCAGCAGCGCATGTCCGTCATCATGGATCTCGGGCCGCTCGACCGAGGCGACCACGGGGCCGTGTGCGTCGGTCACCAGCCAGCGCAGCAGCTGCTGCCAGTAGGTATCAAAGCTCGGATCGCCCAGCGGCAGGCTCATCTGCCAGCGCCACGTGCCCGAGGTCGCCAGTACCGCCGTGCGCCCGCGCCCGTACGGCTCGGTCACCAGCAGCGGCATCTGCCGACCGTCGGCGTTCAGGTTCGCCAGCACCGAGGCGCCCGCCTTGGGTACGCCCGCATCCTGATAGTCCATCAAATAGGGCAATTTCTTCCAGCGCTGGATGTTGCTCGCGGCATCGTCGGTAAGACGCGTGATGGGGCTGTCCGCGCCGACCTCCGTCAGCTCGACCGTCGCCGGGTCGACATGGAAGGTATCGTGAGCATCGGGCAGTATCGTCGGCAGCAAATCCGCCAGACCCGCCGCACCCCAGCCGCCGTCCGCGAGCGCGTAGCGGCCGCCGAGCAGCAGCAACCCGCCCCCGCGGCGATCGACAAACTGCCGGATCAGCTGCTGTTGCGCCGGCGTGAAGTAGCTCGCCTCGACCGAGCCGATGACCAGTCCCTGGTAGGCGAACAGCTCCGGCGCGCGAGTAGGAAAGCCTTGCGCGAGCTCACCCGGATCGCGCACGTTCTGCCGATAGATCTTGTTCTCGCTGGTTCGCAGCATCGACACCAGCCGCAGCATGCGATCGTCGTCGGCCGCGCGACGGATGAACTTGTACTCCCAGCGCGGCTCGCCCTCGACATACAGCACGCTGCGCTGATCGGCATCCACGTCGAGCAGCCGCGACAGCGCGTTGTTGGAGCCGTTCTCCTCCCCGGGCAGCAGATCGAGCGCGAACTGCAGCGACTTGACGCCCGCGGCACCGACGTCGAACAGCACCCGCTGCGACTGCTCGGTGCCGTCGGCCTCCAGGCTCACTGGCATCGACGCCAACACCTTGCCCGCATCGCGCACCGAAAGGCGCGTCTGCCGTCCGGCGTAGCCGTACTGATGAAAGCGCACCACGGCGGCAACGCGCGCGTCTGCGAGCGCGCGGGCGCCGAGCTCGACGTCGTCGAGCTCCACATCCTGCCGCGCCCGCTCGCGGCCAAAGCCGACGGTATGCACGGGGATGTGCCGCTCGCGCAGTGGTGCGAGCGCTTCGGCATCGACGCCGGTGCCGTTGTCCGAGCCATCGCTCAGCAGCACGACCGCCCCCAGTGGCAGCCCTGCGGTCTCGGCCGCGAGCTCGCGCAGGCCCGCGCTCAGGTGCGTCGCGGCGCCCTCGGCACGCAGCTCCTTGAGCCCATCGATGCGCGCGATGCCCTGATCGAGCCGATAGAGCCGAACCTGGAAACGTCTTGCCACCGCATCGAGCACACCGCCTTGCAGGGTCGCGACCGCCTCGGCTTCGCGGCTCGCCCCTTCGTCCTCGAGTCGCATGCTGCGCGAGTCATCGATCAGGAACGCGACGATGTTCTGCTGCGACTTGAGTTGGCTCACCGACAGCGCCGGCTGCCACAGCAGCACCAGCAGCAGGCTGACCAGCGCCGATTGCAGCAGCCAGATCACGGCGGCGCGCGCCCGGTGTGCGCGTGCAGCGCCCGGTGGCAGCTGCCGGATGATGACCGCCGCCAACGCCGCCGCGCCCACCAGGCACGCGAGCAGCAGCGCCCAGGTCGGCCACGAGCTCAGAAACACCAGCTCGCCCCGGGCAAATACGGCGCGCGGAAACTTGAACAGCCACTGAAACACGTGCTGACGCCGCCGCGGTCCGCATTCAGTGCGTCATGCTGTACATGACGTAGTCGATACCGACTCGGAACGCCATGGAGGCGAACTCCTCGGGATACTCGGAGTCGTCCGCCCACTCCCAGGCGTCGCCGAGGTGCATGTTGTGACAGATGGCGACGATCACGCGCCCCTTGTCGTCGCGAATGGCGCGCCACTTGGGCACGTAGCCGTCTTTCTCGTAGGTGCGACCGGTGACCACGTATTGCTCGCCGGGTACCTGGATGCGGTGCCCGATGTCGTACAACACGTGGAAGATCTCATCATCGTCGCTCAGATCGGTGATCGGATAGCTCTCGGCCGGCAGCACCATGCGCAGCCCGGTGAGGAAGTGCTCCCAGTCGACCGTGCCGTGAAAATCATCGACCATGAGGAATCCGCCCTTCAGCAGGTACTCGCGCAACCGCTTGGCCTGCGCCTCGGTGAAGGTCCAGCTCTCCACCTGCACCGCGTACACGAACGGATAGTTGAAGATGTCGTCGCTATCGAGGTCGACCACTTGCTGATAGCTGCGCGCATCGACGCGCGTCAGGCGGCGCAGCGCCGCCAGAAATACGATGTCCGCCTTGGGATAATCGCGCGACCAGGCACCTGAGAAGCGGCCGCCGTAGCCGTAGAAGTAGCCGCCGTAACCGCCGTAGTCGCTACCGTACGCCGCGTTATAGCGCAGGCGTGACCAGGCAAATTCGTGCTTGGCATCCGTGGGACTGACGTCGGTCGTGATGGGCGGAGTCGAAAAGGAACGCAGGCCGCCGAACTGCGCCCACACCGCGGTGCTGAGCGCGAGCAGACCGATGACCGTGATCGCTCGACGTCGTTTCACGACTCCCTCGAGGAGGCTCGGAAGAAGCCTAGCAAACCGCCTCAGCCTACGAAAGCAAGCCCCGCGTTGCAGTGCAGGCCGTGTGCTAACCTGTTGAGCGTGAAACGGCGCGAGTTCGTGCAGCTCGGCAGCGCGGGAGTGCTCGGCGCGACCGCCGGCGCCGCCGGCGTCGCGCTGACCCGCACCGCGATCACCAGCGCTACTGCCGCCGGTACCCCGCCCGAGCGCTCGCCGCCCGATCAGCTCGGTGCGGCAGCTGCGGCCGAGGGTGCGCAGCGGCATGTGGACATAACGCTGCGCATCGCGCCCGTGACGGTCGAGCTCGCTCCCACGCGCATCATCAGTACCATCGGCTACAACGGCATCTCGCCCGGTCCGATCCTGCGGATGCGTGAAGGCACACCGGTAAGAGTACTGGTGATCAATGACACCGACGTGCCGGAGCTGGTGCACTGGCATGGACTGCTGGTGCCCGCGAGCGTCGATGGAGCCGAAGAGGAAGGCACGCCGTTCGTCGAGCCGCACGGGCAGCGACTGCTTGAGTTCACGCCGCGACCTGCCGGGACACGCTGGTATCACACGCACACGATGGCGATGACGGATCTGCACCGCGGCTCCTATACCGGGCAGTTCGGGTTCCTGATGATCGACTCAGGGCGTGATCCGGGACACTACGACCAGGAACTGTTCCTCGCGCTGCGCGATTGGGAGCCGTTCTTCACCACGCAGCTGATGGACACCGACGAGCAGAATCAGCGCTGGCCACAGACCGAGCGGCCCGCGCTGCTCGACACGCGTCCCAATGGACTGGAGGTCAGTGCCTCCATCTATTCGATCAACGACAAGGCACTCGGGGCCGGCGAGCCGATCCGCGTGCGCACCGGTGAGCGCGTGCTGATGCATATTCTCAACGCCAGCGCCATCGAGAATCGCGCGCTGGCGCTGCCGGCTCATCAGTTCACCGTGGTAGCGCTTGACGGCAATCCGGTGCCCAACCCGAGGCCGATCGATCAGCTGTTCATCGGCCCTGGCGAGCGCGTCGATGCCTATGTGGATATGAGCTCGCCCGGTGTGTGGATTCTCGGCGCGCCCGAGGACGATATCCGCAACGCCGGCCTTGGGGTCATCATCGAGTACGCCAACCAGCGGCGCGAGCCACAGTGGATTGCTCCCGCCAGGCCGTCGTGGGACTACACGTTGTTTGCCCGCGGGGAACCGGCGGCGGCGGCGGCGGGCGAGCCGGTGGCCACCGCTCCCGCCGCTTCCGCCGCTTCCGCCGCGCTCGCCCGAGCCGCCGAGCCCGCGCGGCAGGTGATCGATATGGCGTTCGACAAAGTCCCGCGCGGACAGGGCGCGTTCAACCGCTTTCTTGTCAATGGCAAGGAGTACCCGCACGAGCAGGAGTTCGTGCTGCGCCAGGGCGAGCGTTATCGGCTGATCTGGCGCAACCGCACCGACGATGCGCATCCGCTGCATCTGCATCGTCACCTGTTCGAGCTGGTAGAGATCTACGGTAAGCGCATCTCCGGACTCCTCAAGGATACGGTGGTCGTGCCCTACTATGGCCGCGCGGTCGTCGACTTGGTCGCCGATCAACCGGGCCTGTCGCTATTTCATTGTCACATCCAGCAACACATGGATTTCGGCTTCAAGGCGCTGTTCCGCTATGCCTGAGCGAGGAGCCTATGGGCAGTAGAAAGTCCGTCCACACCCGCAAAGCCGCTCCCAAAGCTACCGCCGCAGGGCGCCGCGGGCGCCCCGGGAGTAGCGTGGCAGCCGCGCGCGGCGCGACCCACGGCAGCCACGGTCACCAGGGCCGCCAGCCTGACAGCGGCCAGGGTCACCACGGGGCACACGCTGCCAGCGACGCCGAGCTCGACACTCTGTACGCGAAATTCCTGCAGCAGCCGGCGCAGCTCACGCTCAAGCAGATGAACCTGATCGAGCGCCGGCTGTGCACCGGCGATGCCCAGTGGCGCCAGCTCGCACTCGCCAGTCTGACCAAGAGCGGCGTCGAGCTCAAACGGCGCTTCGGCGCCACCCGCGAAGCGGCGCAACTGGCCGCCGAGCTGCTCACGGTCGCCGACGACATGGGCAAGCGCCTGCACCAACTCGCCGGTTTGCTCGAGACGGCGAGCACTCGGCTGATGCTGTCCCTGTGCGAACGGACCGACATGCACGAGCTGATCGCAGCCGCCCGCGCGCGTATGGAGCCGGACGCGACACCCGCCACCAGCGCCGAGCCGACCAGCGCCGAGCCTTGATGCGCCCCGCGGCCAGTTCGTGGGTGCTGTGCGCGCTGTGTTTGGCGACAGGTACCGCAGGCGCACACAGCGCGCAGCTACCCGATCTGGCTGCAGCCGCGCGCGCGATCCTCGGCCCAGGACAGGGCGTCTATGTTGAAGCCGCCGACGGCAGCGTGCTGCTCGCGCAGGCCGCAGCAAAAGCCGTGCACCCGGCCTCGGTCTCCAAGGTACCAGCAACGCTGGCGCTGCTCGACACGCTCGGTCCCGATCACCGTTTCGTTACGACGTTGGCTGCCGGCGGGCCGATCGCGGGGGACACGCTCGAGGGGGATCTGGTCGTGGACAGCGACGGGGATCCCGCGCTGGTCGACGAAAATGCGCTGCTCATCGCCGCGCGGCTGAACCAGCTCGGCATCAAACGCATTGCCGGCAACGTGCGCGTGCGCGGGGCGTTGACGTTCGACTGGCACAGCGATCCGCTGGGCGAGCACCTGCGCAGCGCTCTTTCCGGGCAAGTGCCCGTGGCCGCGCGGGACGCGGTGCGTGCGCTCGAATCCGCGCCCGCCGGTGCCGACGCCGCGGGCGCGGCCGCCGCGCCTGCGATCGAGTTTGCCGGACTCGTGAGCGCCGTGGCTCTGCACGGCGCGCCGAGTGCGGCGGGGACCGCATCCGGTGGCCGTATCGATGCGGCCAGCGCGCTTTCCGCCGGCACCGCAGGCGCAGTGGCGCCCGCCGTCAGGCCACTGCTGTTGCATCGCTCCGAGCCGCTGCTGGCGCTCGTCAAGTCGCTGAACGACTACTCCAACAACATCTTCAATGCGCTCGCCGCCAGCGTCGGTGGAGCGGCTGAGATCGAGCGCCTCGCGCGCGCGGCCGTCCCCGAGCGCATGCGCGCCGAGATCGTGCTGGACGACGCGGCCGGCACCGACGCACGTAATCGCCTCAGTCCGCGCGCCGCAGTGCGGCTGCTGCGCGCCTTGGAGCTCGAGCTCACCGCACGCGGACATGCATTGGTGGACATCCTGCCGGTCGCAGGCATCGATACCGGCACACTGCATGACCGTTTCAGCGCGCCCGATGAGGTCGGCCGTCTGGTCGGCAAGACCGGCACCTTCGGCGACTACGGCGCGAGCGCCTTGATCGGTGCGCTGCGCACCGACGATCGCGGCACGGTGTACTTCGCGATTCTGAACCACGGCATTCCGGTGCCCGAGGCACGGCGGCGCCAGGACCGGTTCGTGGGCCTGCTGCTGCGGCGGCTGCACGCGACCAGGTGGCGCTATCAGCGCGATCCGAGGCCGGCCATCACTCGAGTGGAAGTCACGACAGCGCACTCCTGAGGCGCGGCGTAGGAAGACATCGGCGCGGCATCCGCCGTGCTCTGACTGCGGAAATCCCCCGGCAACCGATCCCCGCCCGCTCGCCGTTGGTTCATCTTCGCCTGCCTGATCGAGAGTCCGCAGACGAAGCCACTGGAGGATTTCAGCGTATGAAGGCAATGCTCAGATATCTGTTACTCGGATCGGCACTGGCGGTGGCGGTCGCTCCAGCTTTTGCGGATCCGTACGATGACGCGATTGCTGTATTCAAGCAGGCCGGTCGAAGCGCCGCGTTCTTTTCCGATAGCTATGCTTACGCGGTGTTTCCGACCATCGCCAAGGGCGGCCTTGGCGTCGGCGCGGCGCACGGTCGCGGTCGGGTGTACCGCAACGGCAACGTCATCGGCGATACCTCGATGACGCAGGTCAGCGTCGGTTTGCAGGCCGGCGGACAGGCCTACAGCGAGATCATCTTCTTCCAGGACGAACCGACGTTGCAGAGATTCAGATCCGGCCACTTCCAGTTGGGCGCAGACGTGGGCGCGGTCGCGATCACGGCGTCGGCCGACGCCTCGGCCAACAGCAGCAGCGGCGCGACCGCGAGCGCGAGCGGCACTGAGCACGCGGCGGCGACCGCCGGCGCCTATCAACACGGTCTGGCGGTGTTCACGGTCGCCAAGGGCGGCGCGATGTACGAGGCGACCGTGGCCGGACAGAAATTCTCGTACAAGCGGGTGAAGGTGGCATCGGAATAGTCATCCATTCCTGGACTCGTGGAGCGGCGTCCGTGGCATGCAGGCCCGGGCGCCGCCCGCACGGCGCCGTTATCCTTGTCGATTGAGGTCGCGAGGAGCAAGATCTGCTCATCGCGGGCGGATCGCCAGGGGATTTCATGCCCAAAATTCTTACTGCCGCGCTGTGCGCGGCGCTGCTGTCGGTCGTGGCCCTCGGATCGGCGTCTGCCAACGAAGGCATGTGGACGTTCGACAATTTTCCTTCCGCGGAGGTGAAGTCCAGTCTCGGCGTCGATATCGATCCGCAGTGGCTCGCCAGGGTCCGTGGGGCCGCAGTGCGACTGTCGACCGGCTGCTCGGCCTCGGTTGTGAGTCCTGATGGCCTGGTCTTCAGCAACGCTCATTGCGTGCGCGAATGCGCCCAGCAGCTCTCCCCGCCCAAGATGGATTACGTGGCCAATGGCTTCAGTGCTGCCCGGCGAGCCGACGAGGGGCTCTGCCCGGGAATGCAGGCAGAGATTCTCACGGCGATCTCGGACGTGACGCCTACGGTACAGGCTGCGACAGCGGAGAAGACCGGCCAGGCGTTCATCAAGGCTCGTGACGCCGCGATCGCAGTGATCGAGCAACACGCGTGCGCGGGCCGCGAGGCCAAGTTTCGCTGCCAGGTCATCTCGCTCTATGACGGCGGGCGGTATTCTCTCTATACCTATCGCAAGTACTCGGATGTGCGGCTCGTGATGGTGCCCGAGGCGCAAACGGCGTTCTTCGGCGGCGATCCCGACAATTTCAATTTCCCGCGCTACGATCTCGATTTCTCGTTCGTCCGACTGTATGAGAACGGCAAAGCCGTCGCCACTCCGGACCACCTTCACTGGTCGTTCGCGGCGCCGAAGCCAGGAGAGCCGACCTTCGTCGCCGGCAATCCGGGCTCGACCGACCGCCTCCTGACCGCCGAACAGCTCGAATCCCGGCGCGATCTTGCGCTGCCCTGGACTCTGCTGCTGTTCTCGGAAGTCAGGGGGCGATTGATTCGCTTCAGCGAAGAGAGCCCGGAGCACGCACGCATGGCCGATTTCCTGCTGTTCGCCTTGGAGAACTCCTTCAAGGCGTTCTACGGACAGGAGAAAGCCTTGGTCAATCCCGCCCTGATCGCCGCCAAGCGACGCGCGGATCAGGAGCTGCGGGCGCGGATCGCCGCAGACCCGAAGCTCGCCGACACGATCGGTGATCCCTGGTCGGACATCGCCAAGATCCAGACCGACTACGCCGCACTGATGATGCCCTACGGCTTCGAAGAGACACGCGCTGGCCTCGGCAGTCATCTGTTTGGCTATGCGCGCGCGCTCGTGCGCGCGGCCGCGGAGCGCGCAAAACCGAATTCCGAGCGACTGCCTGAGTACACGGACAGCCGCCTGCCGCTGCTCGAGAAGGACGTCCTCGACCCTGCGCCGGTATACCCGGAGCTCGAGCAGCTGACGCTCGAGTTCTGGCTGTCGAAACTGCGCGAATATCTGACGGCCGATGCACCGGCCACGCGCACCTTCCTGGGCCAGGACTCTCCGCAGACCCTATCGGCCGCGCTCGCGAAATCCAGGCTCGGCGATGCCGCCTATCGCAAGCAGCTCTGGGACGGTGGACCCAGCGCGGTCAAGGCGTCGAATGATCCGATGATCCGCTTCGTGCTGGCGACCGATGAGGCCTCGCGCGCGGTGCGCAAGGAATATGAGCAGCGCGTGTCCGGTCCTACGGATCGTGCGTCGGAGGCCATCGCCAAGGCGCGCTTCACCGTCTACGGCACCAGCACGTACCCGGATGCGACCTTCTCGCTCCGGATATCGTTCGGTAAAGTGGATGGCTGGACGGACAATGGCGTAGCGGTACAGCCGTTCACCTACTTCTCCGGACTGTGGAAACGCGCCACGGGACAGTCGCCCTTCGATCTCGCGTCGCGCTGGCAGCACGCCGAGGATCGGGTCAATCCGGCGACCGTGTTCGACTTCACCACCACCAACGACATCATCGGTGGCAATTCCGGCTCCCCGGTGATCGATGCACAGGGCAACGTGATCGGTGCCGCGTTCGACTCGAATATCTACGGACTCGGAGGCGACTTTGGATATGACGCACGACTGAACCGTACCGTCGCGGTCTCCACCGCGGCGATCAGCGAAGCGCTGCGCCACGTCTACGATCAGCCGGCGTTGCTGCAGGAATTGAGCGCGCGGTAGCGCCGCTAACCGGCCGTCAACCGATATCGATAGCCAGAGTGTTCTGGCCCGGCGCGAGCCGCTCCTGCACCGCCTCCCGAGCGACGAGCGCCGCGCCGACACGGTGAGCGTTCGGCTCGCGCTCGAATGCGAGCGGAGCGCCGTTGAGCGCTATGCCCCTGACGCCGCAGCCGGCCGCCCCGACGCGATAGCGCAGCTGGAAGCTCCGCTCGAGCAGCGTCAGCTGCGCGCTCAGACCATCGAGCGCCGACGGCATCACCGGATCGATGCGCAGGCCCGTGGCGACGCGACCGATGCCGATGAACTGACGCATGATCAATCCGAGCGCGATGCCCGCGCCACTCGAATAGACCCGCCAGCCGCCATCGAGCCCGATGGTGCCGCGCGCGATGCGCTGGTACTCGGCGCTGGCCTGATAGCGATCCGCAAACGCCGCGTCGGAGCTGGAGTAATAGCAGTTCGCCTGTCGCAGCGTCGCGCTCGGTACCAGCTTCTCAATGCCGATCGGATTGGCCTGGCAGAGCGCGCGCACGAAGTGCTCGGCTTCGCCGACGTGCGCCAGCGCTGCGGCAAAGCGCAGATGCGCATGCATATACATCAGCCCGATCTCGCGCCCGAAGAAGGTGGCCGTCTCGGCGCGCTGGAATAGGCGCTCGGTACCGCCATGGTACGGGAGCGGCTGATCGAACAACCGCACTCCATCCGGGCCGCTGAGCTCGGTTTCCAGCAGACGCAGGTGCGCGCGCGCCTGCGGCGGCGTCAACAGGTCCTCGAGGATCGCATGGATCATGGCGAGAGCGCTGTAGCGCACGCCGGTGCGGTCGTCGCGCGGATGCAGCAGATAGCGGATGCGGCCGTCGCCCTCGAACACCGCATAGCCCGCCAGTACGCCGTCGGGAAGCAGCAGGCGCTGAAAGTCCTGCAGCACGCGTTCGGCCTGGCGGTCGAGTGCCAGCGCATCGTCGGCGCGCCCGGCCAGACGCAGCGCCCGCGCCAGCAGTCTCAGCGCTTGCACCTGCAGCGTCACGGTCCAGGCACTGC
>JASHTF010000333.1 GCA_030040715.1 Gammaproteobacteria bacterium
CGCGGCCCGCCTCCCCGGCCATGGATGCCTGAATCGAGGCGTTGAGCGCCAGGATATTGGTTTGCTCGGCGATATCGCTGATCAGCTCGACGATGTTGCCAATCTCCTGCGAGCTCTCGCCGAGCCGTTTGATGCGCTTGCTGGTCTCCTGCATGGTCTCGCGGATGGCATTCATGCCATCGATGGTGCGCCGCACGGCATCCCCGCCCTTGTGCGCCACGTCCACCGAATGACGCGCGACATCGGCGGCGCGCTCGGCGTTACCCGAGACCTCCTCGATCGATGCGGCCATCGCGCCGATCGACTCGCTCGCCGAGCCGATCTGCTTCGATTGCGCGCTGCTCGCGCGCGCCAGATGCGAGGCCAGCGCCTGCGTCTGACGCGCGGCCGCGTCGAGCTGGATCGCAGATTGATTGATCGTCGCCACGAGCTTGCGCAGCGCCTCGACGGCGTAGTTGACCGAGTCGGCGATCGCGCCGGTGATGTCCTCGGTGACGGTCGCCTGTACGGTCAGATCTCCCTCGGCCAGGCTCGACATCTCGTCGAGCAGCCGCATGATGGCCTGCTGGTTGCGATCGGTCTCCATGCGCTGGGCCTCGGCGGCGCGCTGAGCCTGCAGCGACAGTCGCGCCGCCTGGCGCAGGTCCGAGCACAGCAGCACCAGCGGCACCAGCAACACAGCGGCTGGGAAGGCCGCCCAGGCGGCCGGCACATGCGCCAGCCACGCGCCAACGCTGGTCGCGACGGTAAGCGCGGCCAGTCCCAGGGCACTCCATGCCAGCAGCGAGGCGCGGTTGGTGCCGCTCGAGCGCATCATGCATTGGCCTCCAGAAACGTGCCGTCCTCAACCAGCGAGCGCAGCCCGAGCACGGGCCAGCGCTCATCGCCGCGGCGAAATGATCCGGCGATGTGACCCCCGCAGTTCACGATCGTCGGCGGCACCTCGGCGCCGAACTCCGCATCCGCGAAGCGGCGGAAGCCGAGCACCTCATCGACCACGAGCCCGGCTGGGATCTCGCGGTGGTTGACCACGATGATGCGCGCAGTCCGGGACGGCGGGGTAGAGCCGGCACCGAAATACGCCCGCAGGTCGATGATCGGCAGCAGCTGTCCACGCACGTTCGCCAGTCCCAGCAGCCAGCTCTTGGCGCCGGGAATGCGCGTCAACGGCGCGGGCACCGCGAGCACTTCACGGGCCTCCTCGCGCGCTACCAGATACACCTCTCCGGCCATCTTCAGCGCCACTCCCACCCACTCTCCGGCCTGAGCAGCCTCGGTGCTCGCGCTTGCCGTGATGGCGCGGCCGCGCCGCTCCAGCTCCACGAGCAAGTCGAACGGCCGATCGCGCAGACTCCTGAGCGAGGTGCTCGGTTGCATCATCACGCGGCGAGCGTGGCCTGAGCCTTTTCGACCAACTGATCCGGAGACACCGGCTTGATCAGATAGTCCACGGCCCCTTGCCGCAGACCCCACACTCGATCGGCCTCCTGACCCTTGGAGGTCACCATGACGATCGGAATCGAGCGCGTATCCGGATCATTCACCAGCGTGCGCGTCGCCTGATAGCCGTTGACGCCGGGCATCACGATGTCCATGAAGATCAGATCGGGATGCATCTGGCGCGCGAGCCGCACGCCCTCGGCCCCGTCGGCGGCGACTGCCGTGCGATAGCCGTGGCGCTCGAGAGCCTTCTGCATCACGTGCACCTCGGTAGGCGAGTCGTCGACTATCAGGATCAGCGCCATCGTTTCATCTCCCGGACGGTAGGCCTCATCTGCCGATGTGCGACTCGATCGCACCGAGCAGCTCATCCTTGGTGAACGGCTTGGTCAGGTAGTGCTCCGAGCCGACGATGCGCCCGCGGGCGCGGTCGAACAGTCCATCCTTCGACGACAGCATGATGACAGGGATGGAGCGAAACACCTTATTGTGTTTGATCAGTGCACAGGTCTGATAGCCATCGAGCCGCGGCATCATGATGTCCACGAACACGATGTCCGGCTGGTGATCGGCGATCTTCGCGAGCGCATCGAAGCCATCGACGGCGGTGAATACCTCGCAGCCCTCCTTGGCCAGGAGCGTCTCAGCGGTGCGGCGTATGGTCTTGCTGTCGTCGATGACCAGAACCTTCAGGCCCTTAAGTTGCGAGCTCGTCCCCTGTGGCGTCGCATCGCCCTGTTCTTCCACACTCGCTCCCATGCTCCAAAACCTCCGCGGCGGTCCGCAAGACCGCCCGGTCAATCCCCTGAGGTTGAAATCCCTGCCAGCTTCTGCGGGTCACCGTACTGCCACCACGCCGTGCGAAGCGGATTATCCTGACACCCTCGAAGGCGTCAGGAGCAACGCGCCACGCTGCCGACACAAACTTGCACGAACGCGCGGCACGCAGCTGTGTGCAAGGCGTTTTAACATATCGGCTCAGCCCTCGCCATGCCGGCTCCGTCACGTTTTCAACACCTCGCGACGGCACGGCAGGACATAAGCTGCAAGCTTGGCGGTCAGGCCGAGGTCGACCGCGCTCAAGGCGAGGGGCGGGCACTGGGCAGGCGCTGCGGACCACCACGGCGCGGGTCACCAAGGAGTGTGGATGGACAGCACCGTACAACTGGCCGTGATCATGGACCCGATCGGTGAGATCAAATACGCCAAGGACACGACACTGGCGTTGCTGCTGGCTGCGCAGGCACGGGGGTGGGCGCTGCACTATCTGGAGCAGCCGGAGCTGCGATTGCGCGACGGCATCGCCGAGGGCAGAGCGCGACCGCTGACCGTGCACGCCGATCCGCAGCGCTGGCACGTGCTCGGCGAGGCGCGCACGCAGCCGCTGGGTGCATTCAATGTGATCCTCATGCGCAAGGACCCACCGTTCGATCTCGAATACGTCTACACCACCTACATGCTCGAGCGCGCCGAGCTCGCCGGAGCGCTGGTGGTCAATCGCGCCCGCGGGCTGCGCGACATCAATGAGAAGGTCTACACGGCGTGGTTTCCGCAGTGCTGCGCTCCTACGCTGATCACGCGGGACATGGCCGAGATGGCGGCGTTTGCGGCCGTGCAAGGCGCCATCGTCTGCAAGCCGCTGCACAGCATGGGCGGTCACTCGGTGTTCGTGCTGCAGCCGGGTGACAAGAACGCGCGCGTGATCTTCGAGACGCTCACCGAGGATGGCCAGCGCTTCGCGATCGTGCAGAAGTATCTACCCGACGTCGTGACCGGCGGGGACGCGCGCGTGCTGCTGATCGACGGCGAGCCGGTTCCGTATGCGCTCGCTCGTATCCCGAGGGCCGACGACAACCGTGGCAATCTGGCCGCCGGCGCCCAGGGCGTCGGCCGAGCTCTCAATGCGCGCGACCGCTGGCTGTGCTCTGAGGTCGGCCCGGCACTCAAGCAAGCGGGCATGTTGTTCGTCGGGCTCGACGTGATCGGAGGATTTATCACTGAAATCAACGTCACCAGCCCGACCGGAGTGCGCGAGCTCGAGCACCAGTTTGATCTCGACATCGGCGCGCAGCTGATGAACGCCATCGAGCGGCGGCTGCGGCGCGATGCGGCCGGGCAGCCGACTATACTGCCCGGGTAACGGCATGAGCGGCATGGCGCATTCACCCCAGAGCTCCGCGGCCCTCAGGCTGCGTGAAGGGCGCGCGCCGGTACGCGAACGGTTGATCGCCATGCTGTGTCTGATCGCGCTGCTGCACGCGATCGTGATCCTCGGCGTCAGTTTCACCGGCGGGCTCGGCAGCCGCCAGGAGGAGACGCCGCAGCTGGACGTGCTGCTGGTCACCAACCAGGTGCCCGAGGCGCGCTCGAATGAGCAGGCGGTCTATCTGGCGCAACGCACGCAGCATGGTGCCGGCGACACCGCCGCGCGTGTCCCGCCGGGCAGTCCCGCCAGCCGCGGCGCACTCGAGCGGCTGCTCGACGAGCACGGTGACGACGAGCGCAGCAGCCACGCAGCACGCACGCGGCAGGCGCAGCGAGTGCTCGCCACCACCGCGCTGACCCCCGACGTGCGCTATCTCGGCTTTGAGCCAACCCCCGATCAGAGCGCGGCG
>JASHTF010000334.1 GCA_030040715.1 Gammaproteobacteria bacterium
ATCGTGGTACTGATTGCTGACGAACAGTGCGTAGAACACCAGAAGCGTGGCGCCTACGAAGCCGTAGACCCAAGGCAGAAAGGTCGACAGCTTCATCCGCGAGGCAAGCCCGGAGTAGAGCGGCGCGAACAGGAAGCTCGCGAGGAAGGTACCCGTGAAGAGCTCCTGGATGTGTGCCATGCCGTACACCGTGCCCATGGTGTCGCGCACCGGCTTGAGCACCGAGTAGCTGCCAAACAGGAAAAAGAAATACAGCAGGCTGAGCGTAACGGCCTTGATCTCGTAGGGTTCGACGGCGGCGAATGACCGGAAGAAGCGGGCCGATAGCGGCTGCGGTGCAGGCGATGGGGACATCGGAGCCCTCTCCTATACGAAGAAATATAGGAAAATCAATGGTCGGGGTGACTGGATTTGAACCAGCGACTCCTACGTCCCGAACGTAGTGCTCTACCAGGCTGAGCTACACCCCGATGGCGGTTGGACGGTGCGGGCGCGCAGTGTACGCACGGCGCCGCGTCGAATTCAATTTTTGCGGGTTACCGCGAATCGCGCCAGATCCGCGAGCGCGTCCCGATAGCGAGTATGCGGCAGTGACTCCAGAGCGCCGAGCGCGCGCTTCGCCTCGGCGCGCGCGAGGGCGGCCGTATATTCCAGCCCGCCGGCCGATTCGATGGTCTCCATGACCTCGGTCAAATGCTGCCGACCGCCGCTCTGAACGGCTTCGCGCATGAGTGCGCCGCGTACCGGGGAACAGTTTCTGAGCGCGTAGATCAACGGCAGAGTGGGCTTGCCCTCCGCCAGGTCATCGCCGAGATTCTTGCCGCGCGCCGCGGGATCGGATTGATAGTCGAGCACGTCATCGATCAGTTGGTAGGCAGTGCCGAGGTGCCGACCATAGACCGCCAGCGCGCGCTGCGCGGACTCATCCGCCGCGCTGACCACGGCCGCGACCTCACCACCGGCCTGAAACAGGCGGGCGGTTTTGCGATAGATGACCTCCAGATAGCGCTCCTCGGTGGTATCCGGATCGTGCGCGTTCATCAACTGAAGAACTTCCCCCTCGGCGATGACGTTGGTCGCGTCGGCCATGATCTCGATGACGCGCTGCGAGCGCGTCGCGGCCATGAGCTGGAAGGCGCGCGAATACACGAAATCGCCCACGAGCACGCTGGCCTGATTGCCGTAGACCTCGTTGGCGGTGTCGCGCCCGCGGCGCTGAGCGGACATGTCGACCACGTCATCGTGCAACAGCGTGGCGGTGTGGATGAACTCGATGAACGCTGCTGCGCGCGTGTAGTCGCTATGGGCGCCGTTGCAGGCGCGGCCCGCGAGCACCACCATCAGCGGACGCAGGCGCTTGCCCCCGGCGCCGATGATGTATTGGGCGATCTGGCGGATCAGCGGCACCGAGCTGGTGAAGCCACTGCGTATGAGTTCATCGACCGCGGACAGCTCGTTGCGCACCAGAGCGCGAATCGGTTCGAGCGCACTGAGCGGCTGGTGCGTCTCGAAGGTGGCGTATTCGATGCTCAACTACCTGTTTCTCCAAGGGAATGTGTCGTTTGACCGTCCACCGATCCATCGCTAGAATGCGCGGCCTTTTCGCACTTCTGCACTTGCCGACGGTCGATTCGCGGCGCGCGGCTCGGAGTGGAGGCGCAATTGACACACGGAGTGCTCACAATGTACGCGGTCATTGCCACCGGCGGCAAACAATATCGAGTCGAGAAGGGCGCAGTGCTGCGGGTCGAGAAGCTCGCCGCCGAGCCCGGAAGCACCGTCGAGTTCAACGAGGTGCTGCTGGTCGGCGATGGTGACCGGGTGCGCCTGGGGGCTCCGCTGCTGAGCGGAGGCAAGGTGCTGGCGACGGTTGAGAAGCATGCTCGGACCCGCAAGGTTGCGGTCGTCAAATTCAGACGGCGCAAGCACTATCTGCGGCAAAAGACCCACCGTCAACCGTTTACCGAGGTGCGCATCACTGAAATCAACCTGCCCGGTGACTGATCGCCGGCGAGGCAGGAGTTGGACGGAGCGGTTTTATGGCACACAAGAAGGCAGGCGGCAGCACCCGTAACGGCCGCGACTCGGAAAGCAAGCGGCTGGGGGTGAAGCGCTTCGGTGGAGAACGGGTGCTGGCCGGCAATATCCTGGTGCGCCAGCGCGGTACCCGGGTGCGGGCCGGAGACAACGTCGGCATCGGTACCGATCACACGCTGTTCGCCCGGATCGACGGTTGGGTCGAGTTCAGAGCCATCGGAGCGGACGGACGCCTGCATGTGAGCGTTCTGAAGCGAGCGCCGGGCTCACCGCAGGCTGAGGGCACGCCGACGCTCGAGTCCGTCGCAGCGCCTGCACCTGGGTCCGCGCCCGCGCCGACCTCCGCGGCGGTGCCCCCGCCGTCTGCGTCCGAGCAGATAGCGCCCGGCGGCTGAGCCGCGGCGGCGCTTGCGGCGCGCTGACGCGGGCGACGCGGGCGGGTTCGGGTCCGCCCCACCCTGACCTCAGCCTGCCGCCCAAGCCATGAAGTTCGTTGACGAGGCGGTGGTCAAGGTTCAGGCCGGCGACGGCGGGCGCGGCAGCGTCAGCTTTCGGCGGGAGAAATTCGTGCCGCGCGGCGGTCCGGACGGCGGCGATGGCGGCGATGGCGGCGCCGTCTGGCTGCGCGCCGCCGCGGGCCTCAACACCCTGGCTGATTTTCGGATTCAACGCACCTTCAAAGCCCCATCAGGCGCGCCCGGCTCGGGCCGCGACTGCGCCGGCCGCAGCGGCGAGGACCTGATCGTCGCCGTACCGGCCGGCACCAGCGTCAAGGACGCGGAAACCAGTGAGCTGCTCGGGGATCTGATCGAGGTCGGCCAGCTGCTGCAGGTGGCGCGCGGAGGCCGGGGCGGGTTCGGCAACACGCACTTCAAATCCAGCACCAACCGAGCGCCGCGACAGTACGGCCCGGGGCTGCCGGGCGAGCGGCGCACGCTCGCGCTCGAGCTCAAGCTGATCGCCGATGTTGGGTTGCTGGGACTGCCGAATGCCGGCAAGTCCACCCTGATCCGTGCGCTCTCGGCTGCGCGTCCCAAGGTCGCGGACTATCCCTTTACGACGCTGCACCCCAATCTGGGCGTGGTGTATTGCGGCGCCGAGCGCAGCTTCGTCATGGCCGATATACCCGGGTTGATCGAGGGCGCCGCCGAGGGGGCGGGACTCGGCATTCAGTTCCTGAGGCATCTACAGCGTACCCGCCTGCTGCTGCATCTCGTCGACCTGTGCCCGGTCGATCCGACGGCAGATCCGGTGCGCGACGCACGCGCGATTGCCGCCGAGCTGAGAAAGTTCAGCCGGCAGCTGGCGAGGAAACCGCGGTGGTTGGTAATTAATAAGCGCGACTTGCTGCCGGACGCGGAAGCGGAATCCCGAGCCGAGGACATAGTGCGGCGGCTGCGCTACCGCGGACCGCGGTTTTTGATCTCTGCGGCGACGGGACGCGGCACGCGCGAGCTCGCACAAGCAGCGATGCGGTTTCTAGAAGCGCGATCGGCAGCGGCGGCGAGTGACCCGCCGGCGGCGCTTTCGGCGACAATGAGGGATGCGCAACAGCAAAGTTCGCGCACGGATCGCCGCCGGTAAGCTGCGACTGCGGATTCGGGATCTGCGCAATCTGGGCATCCGGTCGGAGCGGATGCTGCAGCAGATCGGCATCCACACGGCCGACGAGTTGCGCCGCCGGGGGCCGATCCGGGCATTCGCCGAGCTCAGGCGCGCCGGCGTCACCGGCTCGCTGAACCTGCTGTGGGCATTGGCGGGCGCACTCGAGCCTTGGCCGGAGGGCCGCCGCTGGCGAGAGGTGGCGCGCGGCGACGAGCGGCTATCGCTGCTGCTCGCGCTCGAAGACTATGAGAGGCGTTGGCGCTGAGGCTGACGCCAGTGCTGAGGCTGACGCTAATGCTGAGGCTGACGCCGCGGTCAGCTCGAGCGCGTTCCGTGACGGGGGTTCGACGCGAGCGCGTTGATACGCGCCGCCAGGCGACTCTTGTGCCGATCAGCCTTGTTGCGATGGATGATGCGCTTGTTCACGAGCGTGTCGATCGTCGGCAGTGCGGCCTGATAGCTCTGCCGGGCCTCCTCGACCTTGCCGCTGGCGATGGCGTCATGCACCTTGCGAACGGCCGAACGCATGCGTGAGCGCAGTGCGACGTTGTGGGCGCGATGCTTGATCGCCTCGCGCGCAGACTTTTCCGCAGATTTGGTATTGGCCACGTTGGATACCGGAGTTGCTCTAGCGCTCGACGCGACGCCCGACCGGGCGGTAGCGCGAGGGCGGCGTAGTGTGCGGAGGGTCCCCGGCCTTGTCAATGCGGCACCTGCGCCGGCTGGCGCCGGTGCGGGTGGGATGGGGGGATGATCAGCTATACTTTTTGTTTGTTGGCGGTTGCACGTCTGGCCGCTCGCTGGCGCCAGTAGATCAGCGATCCGCGTTATCGAGGAACATGGA
>JASHTF010000037.1 GCA_030040715.1 Gammaproteobacteria bacterium
CTACTATCCATATCAGCGCTGAGCCCCAGGAGAGCGAGCACTATGGATACGATGCGAATTGCGGACCGTCCACGCCGTCGCGGCGCCGCGCTGCTGGCAGCAGCGGTGATCGCAGCGGGCACCGTGCCCTGCGCCTGGGCGGCGACCGCAGCGATCACGGGGGCAGGCTCGACCTTCGTCTACCCGATCCTGTCCAGGTGGTCGGCGGACTACAACGCCAAGACCGGTGTACAACTGAACTATCAGTCGATCGGCTCGGGCGGCGGTATCGCGCAGATCAAGGCGGCCACCGTGACCTTCGGGGCCAGCGACAAGCCGCTCGATCCCTCCGATCTGGCCTCGTTCGGAGCGACGCAGTTTCCGGTGGTCATCGGTGGCGTGGTGCCGGTCGTCAACATCGATGGCGTGGCGCCGGGTACCCTGAAATTCACCGGCGCGTTGCTGGCGGATATCTATCTCGGCAAGGTGACCAAGTGGAGCGATCCGGCGATCACGCGGATCAACCCTGGAGTGAGGCTGCCAAACGCGGACATTTCCGTGGTGCACCGCTCCGATGGATCCGGAACCACCTTTAACTGGGTCGACTATCTCTCGAAGGTAAGCCCTGAATGGAAGACCAGGGTCGGCGAGGGCACGTCCGTCAACTGGCCAACGGGCGTGGGCGGCAAGGGTAATGAGGGAGTCGCTGCCTACGTAAATCAGATCAAGAACTCGATCGGGTACGTGGAATACGCCTACGTCAAACAGAACAACATGAACTACGGCCGGGTGCAGAACAGCACCGGTAGGTTCATAACCCCTCAGGCATCTTCGTTTCAGGCCGCAGCGTCGAAGGCCGATTGGGCGCATGCGCAGGATTTCGATCTGGTGATCACGAACGCGCCGGGTGCCGACGCCTATCCGATCTCGGCAACGACCTTCGTCATCATGTATAAGCACCCGAAAGTGCCGGCAGCAGCCAGGACCGCTCTCGACTTTTTCAAGTGGGCACTTGAAAATGGCCAACCGCAGGCTGTAGCGCTGGCTTACGTGCCGTTGCCGCCCGCGCTGGTCCAGCGCATCGAAGCTTCCTGGAAGGCGAACATCGACGGCGCGCCCTGACACGCCGCCCTGACGCCGCCGGGCGCTGACCCCAGCTCTGACGCAGGACATTACGATGTAATTGCGGCGTCCTTTTGCGCGAATGTGCCGCGAGGGTTTTGTGACGGTCACGGCGGTTTCCTTTCGGACTCATCTGCGGCGTCAGGCGCGAGCAGAGCTCGCTTTCCGGTTGCTGACCCGATTCTGCGCCTTCCTGGTGCTGGCGTTGCTCGCCGGGGTCATCCTGATTCTGATCCGAGGCAGTTGGCCGGCACTCAAACTGTTCAAATTCGGCTTTCTGACCCATGACATCTGGGATCCGGTGGCGGTGCAATTCGGCGCTCTGGCGCCGCTGTACGGGACCGTCATCACTTCGCTGATCGCGATGCTGCTCGCGGTACCGTTCGCATTCGGCATCGCCGTGTTTCTGACCGAGATCTGTCCGCTCTGGCTGCGCGGCCCGATATCGACCGGAATCGAACTGCTCGCGGCGGTGCCGAGCATCGTGTATGGCCTCTGGGGGCTATTCATCTTTGCGCCGATGCTGCAGCAAACCTTGCAGCCGTGGCTGATCGCTCACGTGGGCACGCTGCCCGGAGTCGGCCATTTGTTTCGCGGGCCGCCGTTCGGCATTGGCCTGCTGACCGCGGGTCTGGTGCTGTCGATCATGGTGCTGCCGTTCATCACGGCCGTGATGCGGGAGGTATTTGCCACCGCGCCGGCCTCCCTGAAGGAGGCGGCCTATGGAGTGGGAGCCACGCGCTGGGAAGTCATATGGGACGTGGTGGTTCCCTACTCGCGGGTGGGAATGGTCGGCGGTGTGATGCTCGGCCTCGGCCGAGCACTCGGGGAGACCATGGCGGTCACCTTCGTTGCGGGCAACGCGGCACAGATCTCCGCATCGCTGCTCGCGCCCGGCACGACCATCGCCGCCAGCATCGCCAATGAGTTCACCGAGGCCGTGGGTCCGGTCTATCTGTCGGCGCTGATCGCGCTGGGTCTGATCCTGTTCCTGCTCACGGTCACCGTGATCGCCGCGGCGCGCCTGATGCTGCTGCGCCTCGATACCCGCGGTCCGGCGCTATGAGCAACCTGACTCGACGCCGCGTCGTGGCGGTATTGGCGCTGGGCACCTCGGGCGTCATGACGCTGCTCGCGCTCGCGGTCCTTGCCGCCATCCTCTGGACCTTGCTGTCACACGGCCTGCAGGGGCTGTCATTGCGCGTCTTCACGCAGATGACGCCGCCACCGGGCGGGTCCGGTGGCCTGCTCAACGCTATCTTCGGAAGCGTCACGATGACGGCACTCGGGCTGCTCATGGGCGGACCGATCGGCATTCTGGCCGCGACCTACCTGGCTGAGTACGGTCGCAAGGAGCGCTGGAGTGTCGTGATCCGATTCATCAACGACGTGCTCCTGAGTGCTCCATCGATTGTCGTCGGCTTGTTCGTTTACGCGCTCCTGGTGGTGCAGATGGGCCATTTCTCTGGCATCGCCGGTGCCGTGGCGCTGAGCATCATCGTCATCCCGGTAACGGTCAGGACGGCCGAGGACATGTTGCGCCTTATCCCGCAGGGATTGCGGCACGCCTCCGCCGGCCTGGGCGCGCATCCCTGGCGCACGATCGTCAGTGTGGTCTACCCGGCCGCGCGCAGTGGTCTGATGACCGGGCTGCTGCTGGCGGTGGCACGCATCAGCGGGGAGACCGCGCCGCTGCTGTTCACCGCGTTGAACAATCAATATTGGAGTAACTCACTGAATCAGCCCATGGCCAACCTGCCCTATGTGATCTTCCAGTTCGCGATGAGCCCGTACAAGAACTGGCAGTCGCTCGCCTGGACCGGGGCACTGCTGATCACGCTGTTCGTGCTGTTTCTCAGCATCACGGCGCGCATGATCGCGCGGCTGTTTGGCCCACAGGAGCGCCGGCTGGAATAGCCGGGGTTGCTGGAGTAGCTGGAGTAGCTGGAACCGTCGGAATCGCCGGAGAAGCTGGAAGCGCCGGAATGGCTGGAAGCGCCGGAATGGCCAGCCGCGAGCTCAGGTTGATTGCTTCCAATAGATCGCAAGCTTCTGGCCGCGGTGCAGCGTCCGTCCGGCGCCCACCACGACGATGCCGTTCTGGCCGAAGCGGACACCGCGCAGCTGCGCGTCGTAGCGATAGCTTCTGAGCGTACGCAGCGGCTCCTCGCCCTCGGGCTCACCGGTCTGCTGATTGGTCGTAGTGATCTTGCAGCGCGTGCAGGCCTTGACCAGGTGCAGGCGAATTCCATCAGCAGACAACTCAGCGATGTCGTCCTCGTCGTAGGGCTGTAAACCCTCGAGCAGCACGCTGGGACGGAAGCGGTTCACCGGCAGCGGCGTGCCGAGGCGGCGGTTCAGGTCGCCGAGGGATTCAGCCCCGAGCACGAGCAGGGGAAAGGCGTCCGAGAAGCGGTTCTCGGCCTCGTGCACGCCGGTCCAGCGGCGCGAGCTCAGACGCCGCTGCGACGGATCGAAGCGCACCAGCCGACACTCGGTCTGCAGCATCCGCTGCAGCCACGCGGCGGCCGCATCGCCCTCATCGAAGGCATCGCAGTGATCGTCCCAGATCTGCACCCGCCGCCGCGTTCCCTGCTGCGACAGTGGAATCGCGAGCGCCGGCATACCCGGCGCATCGAGCCGCAGCGCCGTCGCGGATACGGCCGCCTGCAGCAGCGCGAGCCGCGGCCATTCGCGCTGGGTCAGGAAGTGTCCCGCGTCACTGATCAACATCCAGCGGCGGTCGTCGACGAAGCCCGCCGGCGTGAGCGTGGCCTGCTCGAGCTCGATGCCGCGCGCGGATTTCACCGGGTAGTAGTACAGCGCGGCGATCCGCGCGCTCGTTGCCCTCATCGTCAAGCCTCAGGGCGTGCTGTTGGTTTTGTGCTGGTACTCGCACCAGCGCGCGATCGGGCAGCGCGGACAGGCGGGCAGGCGAGCCTTGCAGATGTAGCGTCCATGCAGGATCAGCCAGTGATGGGCGTTGCGCACAAATTCTGGTGGAACGATGCGCATCAGTCCATCCTCGACCGCGCGCGGGGTCGCCGCACGCACCAGTCCGGTGCGGTTCGCGACCCGGAACACGTGGGTGTCGACCGCGATCGTCGGCTCACCGAAGGCGGTGTTGAGCACAACGTTGGCGGTCTTGCGTCCGACGCCCGGCAGTTCCTCGAGCGCGGCCCGCTCGCGCGGCACCTTGCCGTGGTATTGCTCCACCAGGAGCTTGCAGGTCGCGAGGATGTTGCGCGCCTTGGAGTTGAACAGCCCGATGTGCCGTATGTAACCGGTCAGTCCCCCGGGTCCGAGCTGCAGCATGGCCTGCGGCGTCGGCGCCGCCGCGAACAGCGTCCGGGTCGCGACGTTGACGCTGCGGTCGGTCGCCTGCGCCGACAGCATCACCGCGATCAGCAGCTCGAACGGAGAGCTGAACAGCAGCTCCGATTTGGGGTGAGGATTGGCGGCCCGAAGCGCCTCGAAGATCTTGCGGACCCGCTGCGGCGTCATTGCTCGGCCAGCGGCGGCGGCCGATGAGCGGCGAGCTTGCGCTCTGCCAGCAGCTGCGCCTGTGCCTCGGCGCGGCGCTGCAGTCGAGCGAGGTGCTGGTGATAGCGCCGGCGATTATCGGCCGCGCTCGGCGCGGGCAGCGCCGCGGGGCGTGGTTGCATCAAGATGCAATCGACCGGACAGGAGGCGATGCACAGCTCGCAGCCGGTGCACTGCGCCGCGTAGACCGTATGCATCAGCCGCTGGGCGCCGACGATCGCATCGACCGGGCAGACGGGTAGACAGCGTGCGCAGCCCGTGCAGGCCTCGGGATCGATCCAGGCAACCCCGGGGTCGAGCTCCGAGCCGCAGCTCGGATCGAGCGGTCGCGCCGGCTGCGCCAACAGCGCCGCGAGCGCGGCGATCACCGGCTCACCGCCCGGCGGGCAGCGATTGATCGCAGCTTCGTCCCGAGCGATCGCTTCGGCATAGGGGCGGCAGCCACCGTAGCCGCAGCGGGTGCATTGCGTTTGCGGCAACAGCGCATCGATGCGCTCGGCGAGCGCAGCCTCGGTCAAGCCGCGCACGGCGGTGCTCACCTGTAGTGCCTGGGCCGTGCCGCGGCGTCCGCGTCACCGCCCACGATTCCACCGCGTTTCAGGGTCGGAACCAGCGCCCGACCGATGGCATCGGCGGCCTCCGAGATGGAGCTCGGATTCAAGCCGCGTGTCGTGCCGCTCCAGATCAAACTGCTGCCACCGCGAGCGATCGCGAATACATCGGTCTGATAGTCCGCTCGCGGCTGTGCCTCGACGAAGCCTGGCCCCCGGGTCGCGTCCCAGTAGTCGAAATCACGCCACCGCCAGCCGAACCCGAGCCCGGCCTGTCCCGGCATCCAATAGAGGGCGGTACCAGTGCTCGCGCTGCGAGTCACAACCACGCCCTGAAAGCCGCCGCGGACGGCGACGGCGGTCAGCTGATCGGTGCTCGGTGCCGAGCCGGGCAGCAGGCGGTAAGCCGGTGTCGCGATGATGCCCTGGCGCCTCAATACCCTCACCATCGAGTCCTCCCAGGCGTGCCGACGCGCGGCCTCGCCCTGCATGCCGGCCACGAGCAGCCGGTGCAGCGCCGGGCCGTGAAACGCCGGGTCCTGCCAGCGTTGCACCAGCGGCGGCGCGCAGCCGTACAGCCCGAGTGCCAGAGCGAGGACGAGGACCGTGGCCGTGGCGTAACGGCGAACTCTCGGTGCCGAACCAATGGGTGCCCAACCAGTCCATGTGGTACGAAGCCTGGCGTCCATAAGCTCCTGCTGATGGCACAATGCAGCCCTTTCGGCCGCAGCATTTCTTAGAGGTTCAACGAGCCGCAATGTTCCGCCAGCTTACTCCCGTCGTACGGGCGCTTCTGTACGCCAACGTGATCGTCTTCCTGCTGATGTATCTGACGGGCGATCGGCTGGTGATTGATTATGCGCTCTGGCCGTGGCACGGCGATGTACGTTATGGCTCGCCGGCTTTCGAGCCGTGGCAGTTGATCAGCTACTCGTTTCTGCACGAGGGCTTCTGGCATTTGTTCGGCAACATGTTCGCGCTCTACATGTTTGGGCCGGACAGCGAGGTGCTCCTTGGAGCCCGGCGCTTCACGATCTATTACTTCGCCTGCGTCCTCGGCGCCGGCATCAGCCAGCTGCTGGTCACACAATATCTCTACCCCGGCCCTTATCCGACCCTGGGCGCCTCGGGCGGCATCTTCGGCATCCTGTTGCTCTACGGGTTGGCATTTCCACACCGCAAGCTGCTGCTGCTGTTCCCACCGATACCGATGCCGGCATGGCTGTTCGTCACTCTCTATGGACTGCTCGAGCTCGGTCTGGGCGTGTCCGGAGCGGCTCCGAGCGTGGCTCATTTCGCGCACTTGGGGGGCATGGCCACGGGCTATGTGCTGATCCTGCTGTGGCGAGCGAGGAGTCGCGGTCGCAGCTACTACTGACCTGAGATCCTCGACGGGCTCACCTCACGCGCATGCCGGGCAGCGCGCCGCTGTCCGCTGACAGCAGCAGCACGCGCTCGTCTCGCGGATCGCTCGCGGCCAGAACCATGCCCTCGGAGACGCCGAAGCGCATCTTGCGCGGCGCCAGATTGGCCACCACGACGACCAGCCGACCGACGAGCTGCTCGGGCTGATAGGCTCCGCGGATGCCGGCGAACACGGTGCGCTGCTCGCTCCCCAGATCGACCGTGAGCCTGAGCAGCTTTTGCGATCCCTCGACCAGCTCGGCGCGCTCGACGCGTGCGACGCGTAGATCGACTCGGGCGAACTCGTCGATATTGATCGGCTGCGTCGCGCCCGCGCTCGCGCCGCCGGTCCCGCCGGTGGCGGTGCCGGTAGCGGCGGCCGGAGTGCCGGTGGTGGCGGTCGAAATGCCGGTGGCGGCGCTCGAAGTGCCAGTAGCGACGGCAGGGGTCGCCTTGGCGGCGGCAAGGGTGCCCGCCGTCGCCGCCGCCGTCGCGGGTGCTGGCGCCGGCAGCTCGATCAGCGCGGCAACCGCAGCCGGATCCAAACGCCGGGCGAGCGCGCGATAGGGACTGATCTGCGTCGCCAGCAACGGTCGCGCGACCGCACTCCAGTCCTCGAAGCTCACGCCGAGAAAACCGCCCGCGGTCTGCGCCATCTGCGGTAACACCGGAGCGAGATAACTCATCAGTATCCGGAAGAAGTTGATTCCCTGGGTGGCGATCGCGCGCGCCTGCTCGGCATGGGCCGGGTCCTTGGCGAGCGCCCACGGCTTGTGACGGTCAATGTAGCGATTAGCCTCATCGGCGAGCTCCATGATCGCGCGCATTGCGGCGGCATATTCCCGCGACTCGTACAACGCGGCGATGGCGTCGGCCTGCCGAGCGAACTGCTCATACAGCGCTGGTTCCGGCAGGGCCGCCGACAGTCGACCGCCGCTGCGCTCGATGAAGCTCGCACAGCGGCTGGCGATGTTGACCAGCTTGCCGACCAGATCGGAGTTGGTACGGGCGAGAAAATCATCCAGGCTGAAGTCGATGTCCTCCACCCCGCCGCCGAGCTTGGCGGCGAAGTAATAGCGCAGCGGTTCGGGAGGGAGCTGATCGAGATAGCGACGCGCGGTGATGAAAGTGCCGCGCGATTTGGACATCTTCTGGCCTTCGATGGTGAGGAAGCCATGCGCCCAAACCGCGGTGGGTCGCCGCAGCCCCGCGCCGTGCAGCACCGCCGGCCAGAACAGGGTGTGAAAGTAGCTGATGTCCTTGCCGATGAAGTGATACAACTCCGTGCGCTGATCCGATCGCCAGTAGTCGTCGAACGACACGTCGTCGGAGCGAGCGGCGGCGTGGGAATTGCGCCAGGCCTCGAAGCTCGCGATATAGCCGATCGGCGCGTCGAACCAGACGTAGAAGTACTTGCCGGGCGCGTCCGGTATCTCGATGCCGAAATAGGGTGCGTCGCGTGAGATATCCCAGTCCGACAGCCCCACCGCGAACCATTCGTCGAGCTTGGCGCGCACCGCCGGCTGCAGGCTGCTGCTCGCGACATAGGCGCGCAGCATCGCGTCGAACGCACTCAGCCTGAAGAACAGATGCTCGGAGTCGCGCCACTCTGGCGTACTTCCGGTGAGCACCGAGCGTGGCTCGAGCAGATCGGCCGGCGTGTAGGTCGAGCCGCAGACCTCGCAGCTGTCGCCATACTGATCAGGCGACTGGCAGCGCGGACAGACTCCGCGCACGTACCGATCCGGAAGAAACAGGCCGGCCTGCGCGTCGTAGGCTTGCCGCACCGAGCGTCGCGTGATGTAGCCCCGATCACGCTCCGCCAGATAGAGCTGCTCGGTCAGGCGGCGATTTTCGCTCGAGTGGGTGGAGTGGAACTGATCCAGGCCGATCAGGAAGCCCTCGAGATCGCGGCGGTGCTCGGCGGCGGAGCGCGCGACCAGTTGCTCGGGCGTGATGCCCTCGCGCTGCGCGCTGATCATCACCGGGGTGCCGTGCGCATCGTCGGCACAGACATACAGGCAGTCGTTGCCGCGCATCTTCTGAAAGCGCACCCAGACGTCGGTCAGCGTCGCCTCGAGGATGTAGCCGAGATGCAGCGGCGCGTTGGCGTACGGCAGGGCGCTCGTAACCAGGATTTTGCGCGGCATGGGAGTACGGTCGACGCGGGGAGTGCGCTGGCTGCGGCGGCGCGAGCTAGCGCTGCCGCAGATCCTGCAGAACCGTGCCGAGCTGCTGAATCTCGATCTCGTGCGGCTCGTCGCGCATCTTCTCCTCGAGCGCCGCCGCGTACCAACCCTGCATCGAGGACAGGCCGAGCAGTCGCCGAGCGTATGCGGCCGAGGCGGTGTCGAGGATGAGGCTGTAGGTCTGAATGCGAAACGCCACCGGAGCAAAGAACGCATCCACCGCCGTGAACGCATCGCCCGCCAGATAGGGTCCACCGAAGCGTTCCAGACCTTCGTTCCACAACGATCCGAGGCGTGCGATGTCGTGTGCAAGGCTGCGGGGAACTTCGTGCAGCCGCACCCGCACTCCACAGCTCATCGAGCAGCGGTGGCGTAACTCCTGGAAGCCGGAGTGCATCTCCGCGGCGGCGCTACGGGCCCAGGCGCGCGCGCCGGCATCGGCGGGCCAGATCCCGGCGTGACGCTCCGCCAGATACTCAACGATGGCGAGCGAATCCCAGACCAGCGTGTCACCGTCCAGCAGCGCCGGCACCTTGCCGCTCGGCACGGTCTTGCGATAGTCGGCCCAGAGCGCCGGCTGCCCGAACGGCAGCAGGTGCTCGACGAACGGCAGCTCGAGCTGGCGCATCAACGCCCAGGGGCGCAGCGACCAGGAGGAGTAGTTCTTGTTCCCGATGTAGAGTCGATACATTAACCGGCGCCTCGGTGCCAACCGCTGCCGCCATCATACAGGCAAGGCCGCAGACGGCCGAGGGCCGCCGAGGACTGCTGCTCAGGAGTGTGCCGGCTGCGCGCTCGCCGCCGGGGCTTGCTTCACCGTGCCGGTGTGGGCCTCGCCCTGCGACTTCAGGGCCTCGAACTTGGCCTTGTTGATGGCCTTGCGGAAAGCCTCCGTGCCCGTGATCAGCCCGGCGTC
>JASHTF010000335.1 GCA_030040715.1 Gammaproteobacteria bacterium
AGGACGTCCCGGCGGCCGCCATGGTCGGCGGCACACCCGACTCAGAACCGCTCCACCCAGGGCCTAAGCTCTATTTCCCAGGACCAGGCGTCGCGTGGCTGGCGTGCGAGCTGCAGGTAGGTTTCCGCAATTGAATCGGGATCGAGGAGGCTGTCGGGACGGGCCGGATCAGTGGCCCGGGTGGCAGAACGAATTCCTCCATCGATGACGACGTGCGCGACGTGAATGCCCAGCGGCGAGAGTTCGCGAGCCATGCTTTGCGCGAGGCCTCTGAGGGCGAACTTTCCCATCGCGAAAGGGGCGGATTGCGCGTAGCCCTTGACGCTCGCAGAGGCACCTGTGAGCAGTATCACGCCTCGCCCGCGCACTACCATCCGCCGTGCGGCCGCCTGGCAGACGAGAAAGCCTCCGAAGGCCGTAACCGCAAGCGCGCGCTCCACCTCGCGCGGATCGAGTTCCACCAGGGGACCCCGTACTCGAGCGCTGGCATTGTAGACAACCAGTTCAGGCTCGCCGAGCTCTGCGGTTACCTGCGCGAATAACGCGGTCACCTCCTGCGCCTTGGTCGCATCACAGCGGAATGCTCGGGCATCCACTTCCTCTGTCAGCGACTCCAGTTTTTCAATCGAGCGCGCCGCGAGCGCCACGCGATACCCTTCGCGCCGCAGCCGCCGAGCGAGGGCTGCGCTCAGGCCTGTGCCGGCGCCGACGATGAGGGCTGTGGGGTCGCTCAATGCGGCAGCCTCTGCATCTGCTCGAGGGTGTGTTTCACGGCCTCGAGCTTTTGGCCGGCCTCGCCCAGCTTTCCCGTCGCGGTGAGCTGCTGATAATCAGCCAAATCCCGAGTTGCCTCCTCGATGAGCGCCTCGAGGTTTGCCGTCCGCGCGGACGCGCCGACGGGCTCTCCGGTCGCAGCGGCCGCCGGGCCCGCGGCGACCGCCGCCATGCTTGGAGCACTGAGCAGGGAGGGCGCCGTCCCGAACAGCGCCGCCGTCGCCGCCGCGAGTGTTGGTCCGTAGGCCAGCCGATCCTGTAGCGCCAGCACCACCAGCCGCAGCTCAGGCATCGGACTGCGCTCCGCCTGCAGGTAGATCGGCTCCGCGTACAGCAGTGCATGCCCCATCGGCATGACGATCAGACTGCCGCGCAATACGTGCGAGCCTTGCTGGTTCCACAAGGTCAGCTGCCCCGACAGCTGCGCGTCTTGATCGATGCGGGCCTCGATTTGCAGAGGGCCGTCCACGAGCTTGGTCTTCGGAAAATCGTAAGCAACCGCCTGACCGTAGTGCTCGCCGTCACTGCGTCCGGCAATCCAGGCGATCAGATTATTGCGGTTTGCGGGCGTGAACGGCAGGATCTCGATGAACTCCGGCACCGTCTCGCCAGGCAACGTCATCAGTACGAAGTTCGGCCTGCCGATCTGTTGGCGCTGGTCACCGAGGCCGAGCTCGCTAGCGGCACTCCAGAGATCCTCGCGGTTGTAAAACACGTCGGGATTGGTCATGTGATAAAGGCTGTACACCACCGCCTGGACGGACAACAACAGTTCCGGATAGCGAACGTGCTTGCGCAAACCCGGCGGCATGGCCTTGGCGTCCACGAACAGCGTCGGAAACAGCGTCTGATAGGCGGCTATGATCGGATCGGTGGAATCGAATACGTAGAACGTCGTTGCACCGCTGTAAGCGTCTATCACCACCTTGACGCTGTTGCGGATGTAGTTGATGGGTTGGTCATCCAGCAGGTAACTGCGGGCGTAGGGATAGGAATCCGACGTCGTGAACGCGTCCATGAACCAATAAAGTCTGCCGTCTTCGCCGACGACCACATAGGCGTCGGGATCCAGGGTCAGAAACGGCGCGAGCTCCTGGACCCGCTGTTGCAGGTTGCGCCGCATCAGCAGGCGGCTGTCTGCGGTGACATCATCGCTGAACGGCAGCTTCCAGATATCGCCGCGATCGAGCGCGATCAGCGTGCGGCGCAGCAGGCCGCCCAATCGGATACCGGCATCCCCTTCATAGGTCGAGAGATTATTGGTGTCGCCCTGCGGATAATTGAACTCCTTCTGATGTGTCTTGACGTAGACGTCGGTGTTCGTCAGCTCGCCGAAGTAGATCTCCGGCCGCGTCACCGTGAGTCCTGAAATCGTGCTCTGGATGGGCATGTTGCTCAGCACGAGAGCAGGCAGGCCTTCCGGGCTGAAGCCATTCACGGGATTCATCGTGAGTCCGTACCCGTGCGTGTAGATCAACTTTTCGTTGATCCAGTTGCGACTGCTCTCCGGCAGGCGGTCGATGTTGAGCTCGCGCGCCGCCAGCATCATCTGGCGGACGGAATCACCGACCTGATAGCGGTCGATATCGATGGCCGGGAAGTCGTAATACGTGCGAATCTCTTGGATCTGCCGCAGCGTATCCTGCAGTGCACCGGCATCCCACAGTCGAATATTGTCGAGCGTCGCCTGATTGTGCAGCGGATCGAGCGCCGCTATGCCGGCGGCAGCCGGGAACGACTGTGCCTCGATGCGGTCGAGCGCGAACGCCTGCCGCGTCATCTCGATGTTATGGACGATGAAGGGTCGCTCGCGATCGAGTTGATTGGGTTTGACGATCAGATTGCTCACGAACCAGCTGATCACCGCAACTCCCAGATAGCAGGCCAACGCCGGGGCTACCGTGCCGATCAGCCAGCGCGCCGGCGGCTGCCGGACGGCGCACAGCCCGGCGATGATTGCGCCGAGCAGCAGCGCAACAGAGACCACCAACATGCCCGTCAGCTCGACGTGCGCATCCGTGTAGGAAATGCCGGAGAAGATCGTGCCATCCTGGAACAGCCGCTCGAAGCGACCCAGGTAAACCTGGACGGCCAGCGTTAACAGCAGCGCTGCCAAGCTGATCCATAGCCCGCGCCACGATCTGCGTAGTGCTGCGGCACGGTCTCCCCTGAATACGCGCGCCCCTGCAGTGACCGCGATCAGCAAGCCGGCGGTTACACACACGATCACCGCCAGGGTCGTCAACCAATCGGCGATCAGTTGCCAGGCGGGCAGCGTGAACAGATAGAAGCTTAGCGGGCGCGCGAAGATCGGATCGAGGGGAACGCCGGACGGCGGTGCGTACAGATAGAGGGCGAGCGTAGTCCAGTGGCCCATCATGCTGGTGCCGGCGATCGCAGCTACCGCCAATCCCAGTCCGAATGCGATCAGATCGAACAGGCGCTCAATCGGCAATCTCACCCGCTGACGGTTGATGATCAATGCACTGCCCATCAGCTCGTCGAGCCCCGAGGGCTTCAGAGCCAGGAATGACCCGTAAATGCACAGAAAGCTCAGCAGCGCGAATACACCGAGCACGACCGCCTGCAGGTCCAAGCGAGTCCAGAACACGGAAGCGTAACCGAGCGACTGAAACCAAAGCGCGTCGACGTAATACGACAGCGTGAGGCTGCTCGCGAATACCGCAACTGCCAGAGCTACGAGCGGCCGCAAGAGATGCCGCTGACGCGGCTGCAGAGGGCGGTTCATCGCGTACGATGTCTCAGTATATAAGCGAGCCCGTTAGTGGGTTGCAGGCGCAGTCCAGCCTGGCCGGTCAGAGTCTTCGATGCTCCGAACGCTCGGCATCAAAGTCGGATGATAGGGCCAGGCTTGGGCGCACGCAAAAGGCGAAAGCCATTCAAAGAAACTCCGCTTGGCGAAACCGACGCTGTCGCCGGCAGCGACGATCAGGGGGTATGTCTCGCTCACGAGCCGGTTTTGAACCGGGGGAGCGCGGGCCGCCGATCAGTCGATCGTTTGCCGGCCAACCGCGGTCCTCTTGCACTCAGAGCGGCCAAAACCGGTCCTGGGAGGCTGCATTTTTGAATCAGAAGAGCGGCCGTTCCTAGGGGCAGCGTGCGGGCGGCGCAATGGGGCAATGGCCGTCATCAGTCGATGATGAATGAAAGAAATCCTCATCGAGGATCAACGGCTTAGGGGAGTTGGCGCATGGCACGAAGTGCGGTGCCTTGGCCTTTTTATGCGGACAAGAGTCCAAATCGAATTGATCTTGCTATTTTCTGTATCTTCCTTAACATGGAATAAATGGGAAAAGACAATCTCCTCAGCACATACGAGCTAGTGACGTTGTTCGCGATCCTGCGGTTGGGAGCGGATGCCTACGGGATTCCCATTTTTCGGGAGATCGAGGCTCAAAGCGGCCGCAGCGTTGCTGTGAGTGGCATCTACGCGGCATTAGAGCGATTGGAAAATAAGGGACTGGTCACCGCGGAGCTTGGAGATGCCACTCCGCAGCGGGGTGGGCGAGCAAAGACTTACTTTCGAGTGACGGCGAAGGGCTTACGAGAGGCTGGCGCTGCGAAGCGGACCTTTACAAATCTGTGGCGAGGCATGCGGGGTCTGGAAGAACCCTCAGTATGAAGTCCGCCGAACCATCAAAACTCGCTTCGTGGCTGCTTAACCATCAAGTTGGTGGTTACCGAACCGAATCGCTCGCTGGAGATTTAGTGGAGGAATATTCCCGGGGGCGCAGCAGTGGATGGCTTTGGGGCCAAATTCTCGGTGCTCTCGCCCGCGGCTGTGCCAGGGCAGTGAGATTCTACGGTCTGAGATTCCTGGGTGCTTTGGCGGTCGGCTGGGGAATTTTGTTCTTACTGATTACGCTGTCCGAACGGATGCAGGCCTTGGTTCAGCATCACCTCGGCGTGGCCAGCTCGAATCTATCGGCGCTGCAGGTGCAGGCCCTGGATCTTTTCATCGCGATCGCCGGTCTGTTGCTGACCGCGCTCATCGACTTCGGTGTCGGCAGGCTCGTTGTTCGTATGTATCGACCGCACCCAAGATTCATGGCCGGCGTCTTTGCTTTTTCCATTCTAGTGCTATGGGATTTACCTTGGATCTACGGCAACGTGAAGGGTGCTGCTACTGATTCACAGGGCCTTCTGCTCCTATGTCAGGGACTGATCTTCACGTTCTTGTGGACATCCAGTGTCTGGCTTGGCGGCCTGTGGCAAATACGCATCGATGCGCGAGGAATTAAATAATGAGACCGCTATTCTCCCGGCATGGCGAACTATCGCGAACCATTGCGTGCGTATCGTTGGCAATAACCAGTATTGGAGTGGTCTCAGCGGCTAATCGCGCCGACGATCAGAAGACTCTGGCGGAGCTTGACAGCCGATATCAGCGAGCCGTAGAGAAAAATGACACGAACACCATGAGTCGCATCTTGGCCGACGATTTCATCCTCGTCTTGGGAGATGGAACGGTCTTGACGAAGAACGACTTATTGAAGGATGCGGCGAGTGGTAACACCCGGTACGAGCATCAGGTCGATTCCAATCGTTCTGTCCGAGTCTGGGGCGACACCGCCGTGGTCACGGCGAAACTTTGGGTTAAAGGCCTTGAGGATGCGAAGCAGGTTGACTACTACCAGTGGTTCAGTGACACCTACGTCCGTAAGCCGACTGGTTGGAGCTATGTCTTCGGGCAGGCATCGCTTGCGTTGCCGGCTGGCGCAAATACTAGGAGCACCTCAGCAAGAGGGTACCAACAATGAAAACAATATTTGTCTCCTCAGGATCACACATTCGACTCGGCGCATCAGCGCTCATCGCGCTGCTCGCTTCAGTTCCTGTAGTTGAAGGCGCAGACGCGCAGCGAACCGCTTCCCTGCTCGCAGTCGATGCCGACTGGGAGAGGGCCTTTGTCGCAAAGGACGTCAAGAACGCGGTGGCCTTATGCGACGACGAGGCGTCGATGCTTGCTCCCAACACGCCCATTGCTTCAGGGAAGGCGCAAGTCTCCAAGGCGATCGCGGCCGACATGGCGTTCGGCGATCTGACGTGGCACGCCTACAAGGCAGGGATCGCTCGCTCTCAGGACCTCGGCTACACGAGCGGCGTCTACGAATTGAAATTCAAAGACCCATCCGGCAACGTGAAAATAGACAATGGCAAATTCCTGACACTGTGGAAGAGGGAGACCGATGGCAGCTGGAAGATGCTCTACGATATGTTCAACTCTGACCTTCCACGGTGAACGCCGTAGCCAGCTGCTTTGCTCGCGAACCGCTGTCCGGATCGATGCTCAAGGGACTCACCCCCTAGCGCATACCTAACCTGCGCCATTCTTCCTGACTCCAGTAGTCAACTCGGCCAGCAGAGCGAGAGTCCTCGTCAATACACCGCTATATCAGAATCCCGAGGATGAGGTATTGGGAGAGACCATATCCCAATAGTGGGATGCATCGAGGCGGACCGCCTGCCCTGATTTGTCTCTCTGCCGATCAGGCGGTGAAGAAATACGGCACAGCGCGGGGCGGTTAGAAGTCCGCAGAGCGAACATTCCCCAACGGCGGCTCGGGGTCCGAGAGCTCGCTTTGGCGATGCGCTCGGCGTCGTCGTGGGAATGAGAACTGCTCCATATACGCGTATGGCGAAATAGCCATACGTTTGCTAGACTACTGTCTATGAGCCCGAGTTTCGAGTGGGATCCGCGTAAGGACGCGGACAACCAGCGCAAACACGGGGTGTCCTTCGCGGAGGCACAGCTTGCGTTCTTGGACCCATCACGCGTCATTGCCAGGGACCTTGCGCATAGCAGCAATGAGACCCGCTTTTACTGTTTCGGCGATGTAGCGGGCGCCGTTCTTACTGTCCGTTTCACGTACCGCGATGCAGTGATTCGGATCATTGGCGCCGGCTACTGGCGCCGAGGTCGAAGGATCTATGAAAAAGAAAACAGGGTATCGCGATGAGCCATTGGGCAAGCTCGAGATCGTGGGCGATTTCCTGCCGCCGCCAGAAAAACTAGTCCTGCGTGACGACGGGGTCAAGGTCACGATTTCCCTCAGTAAGCACAGCGTGGACTTCTTCAAGCGCCACGCCGCGCGTTCGAAGGTCCCGTATCAGAAAATGATCCGCAGCTTGCTGGATGGGTACGTTAAGCATCACGAGGCCGAGCCATAACGGGGCCCAATTTGGACTCTCCGTTGCGGACATCCGCCACTGACCGCAGTGGGTCGCGAAGAACGGATCCCTGGGCTTAGATGGCTCATTCGTCGTCCTCGATCTGAATGCGCTCTCGTAGTCCTGGCCGCTATAGAAAATGCCGAGGGTCGCGACACGCCTCGCCCTCAACTGCTAAGGCGATGATCGCACGGCCCCTGTAATGCGTAATCCGCAGCGGCCATGGCGAAAGTCATCGCGGTGGGTTCCACGGTGCGGCGTCCTCTGCATGCCCTCGCGGTAATCAATGATAGCGCTGACATAGCGCTCGGTGACTTGCGGGGAGGCCTCGTCGGCGATGTGGCGTAGAGCGTCGCCAGCCCCATCGGCCGCGTGCTCTGGCCCCACTCTTAAAGTACCATCCTCGGCGTTGCACCATTGGAGATGCGCATGGGCGTTGTGCATGCCGCGATCGTCGAATCGCCGACTCCCGCGTTCGAGGTTCCTGCTACGACTCTCCCGCGCTATATACGGGCGCTCGCACGCGAGCGCGGCGGGCAGATTGCGATCGTGGAAGGACCCACCGGCCGGCGGATCACCTACGGTGAGCTCGATCAGCAGGTCGGGCGCGTTGCCGCGGGCTTAGCCGCCAATGGCTTGCGGCCGGACGATACCTTGTTGATCGTTGCCCCCAACTCGCCGGAGTGGATCGTGATGGCGCTAGGCGCGCTCGCTGCCGGTGGCGTCGTCAGCGGGGCTAATCCCGCAGCCAGCGGATCAGATATCGCGGATCACGTGCGCGACTGTGGTGCGTCTCTCATCTTTACGCTTGAAAGCCTGCGATCGAAGGTGCGCGAGGCGTTGGGCGCATCCAGTAACATGACACTGATCGTAATGGGTAACGCACAGCCACCCGACATCAGCTATCAGACCGTCTTTGCCTGTACCACGCCCGAGCCGCCGGGATCGGATAACCCGGACGCACTGGCTTTACTACCCTACTCCTCGGGTACGACTGGACGATCCAAGGGTGTGCGCCTTAGCCACCGCACGATCCTTTCAAATCTGCTTCAGAGCAGCGTTCATCTCACAGATACCGAAGAACGCGGCCCGTTTACGCTTTCATATCTGCCAATGTTTCACATTTACGGCTTCGCGGTCCAGACGTTACTTCCGCTGGTTGAGGGACGCACCCTGGTGACCTTGCCGCGCTTTGAGTCCGACGTCTTTTTGAAGACACTACAGGAGTTCCGTATCACGCATCTCAGCCTGGTGCCGCCGCTGCTGCACTTCCTGCTGAACGATTCCAGGGTTGCGAACTACGATCTGTCGTCGCTCAAACGGTTGAGCTGCGGCGCGGCACCTCTTGGAAAGGATTCCCAGGAGCAGGCGGCAGCACGCTTCCGCTGCGTCGTGGTACAGGGCTTTGGCATGACCGAGTCCTCTGGCGTGATATCCGCCAATCGACCTGGTCGGGAGCGCGCAGGCTCGAGCGGTGAGTTGCTCCCGGGAACACAGGCCCGCGTCGTCGACCCCGTCACGCTCGCCGACGTGCCGCGCGGCAGTCCCGGGGAGATCTGGTTTCGGGGTCCGCAGGCGTTTCTCGGTTACCACAACCAGCCCGAGGCGACGGCCGACACGATCACCACTGATGGATGGGTGCGCACCGGTGACATCGGGTACATCGACGCGGACGGGTACATTTTTCTGACCGACCGGCTCAAGGAACTCATCAAGGTCAAGGGCTACCAGGTCGCGCCGGCCGAGCTCGAGGCGCTCCTGGGCACGCATCCGCAGGTTGCCGATGCGGCGGTCATCGCTCGCGCGGATCACCGATGCGGGGAGGTGCCAGTGGCCTACGTTGTACCCCGCGGCATGCTCGACGCGTCGATGCTCAAGGATTGGGTTGCGCATCGCGTCCCTGAGTACAAACAGCTCGCGGACGTGGTGGTATGGGATGTGATCCCGAAGACACCGGCAGGCAAGATCCTTCGTCGTCATTTGCGCCTGATCGATGCGCAGCGTGCGGCAGGCGATCCGCAGCCCGATGCGTAATGCAGTCACGATCTTTGGCCTGCTCTACCTAGAGGAAGTTCAGATAGCTCGCCGCGAAGCGGTCACTCGCCATCGTCAGGAAAGGGTCGACAGTGAGCGTCGCCCGAACCAGCTGCTCCCATGCGGGAAGAGGTGAACAGAATCCGTGTTCCATCTGGCGACCAGATTGCATGCGCGTCATTGCCGTGATCGTGCGAGAGTGACTAGACCGCCGAGGTTGCAAGCGGGGTGCTATCACCGGACCGCCCCACGCGGTGGGATCAAGCGCCGACCGCAACGGCTAGCCTGAGCCGTGACTACACGGGCGTTTAATCCTGGAAGACGCGCCTCGCGGCTCTGATGGCGCCGTCGATGTGTCCGATCGCCTTGTCGCGTGGATCGCTTGCGAAGGCGTTGTCTTCTCCACCAGAGATATCGGCACGCGCCTTGCGCAGATACTCGAGCGCCTCGTGTATGCGGCCGCGGTGGTCTGGACGCTCATCGAGCGCCGGGTGATAGGCGAGATTCTTACCGTCGTCGACCGCTGCGGCTTTGATCGCGTTGACAGCCGCATCAATGCGGTGCACTGCCTCCACTTCGTCGGCGCTTTGCGCCCAATCACCCGGGCGATGCTCGATGAGCCAGCGCGCAGCACGCAGATCAGACAAAGCTCGTAGATACGCCGGGTGGCGAACCACCGGTGGGGGAGCTGCCGGAGGCGGAGCCGTTACGCATCCGACCAGTGTTCCGAGTAGTGCGATCGCTAGGGCTAGCCTACTGCTCTTCGACATGTCACTCTCCCGCCTTGCCTCATCCGGGCGGTGGCATCCTATTGAATCCGCAACACAGAGAAGAAGCGTCGCCCGACGGAACTGTGACGTGGGCTTCAATCAGCTATGCATTCGTCTCGATTGAGCACCATCTGGGTCGGGAAAAGGGGTCGTCGGTGCCTATTGACGGGAATCAGCCCCCGACCTCGAATGGCCATGTCATGGGGAAACGACGGATTGGCGCCGGAATCCGAAGACTCCGAACGCGCGGTCCGGAGGCGTACCAGGCCTAGGAGTGCCTTGATAGGGGGATGCAGATGAAAACGATCGTTATCGGCGAGCCCTCCGGCGCCAGCATGGAGGAAATCATGAAGATCTATCCTCGACACAAAGTGGTCGTCGAAAAGTTCGTCGCACGCGGTGTCGTAGTCGGGATCGGTCCCTTCGACGACCTGGGAAACATGGCTATCTTTAAGACACGAGCCGCCGCGGAGGAGTACATCAAGGAAGATCCGTTTATTCTGGAGGGCGTGGTGAGATCCGTCACGATTAGGGACTGGAAGGACTCGCTGCTGCCAGAGTAGCCCGGACGCGCGAGTCCGGTGGTAACTCCATTGCTACGACTCGCTGAGCCGCCGCGGCGATATCGTCCGCGGCGCTTGGCGGCGTAGTGCGGGGTCCGACTCGAGGCAGATCTCGCGCGTGTGCAGCCAACAGTTTGGACCGGGCTCATGATCATCGCGCCGCAGACGACACACAGACGCACCGTTGCCGCCGTCGAGGGCGCGCGCGAGCATCGCCTCCCCATCGGCTGATCTGGCACCTTCACAGTGAAAGATGCCAACAGGGGAAGTGAACCGGGCGGTGTATTCCGCCCCGCGCCTGGCAACGAGCAGCATGGAGCCGGCCCCAATGCCGGGCATCCCTGGTACCCCGACCGTTAGCGGTATGAGCAAACGCCCCCCGACACCCAGTTGATCGAGCCAGATCGGCTCCGGTCGTGTGCATCCAGCATTCACGAAGATCGCATCGAACGTGCCGAAGGACTGACGCGCTCCATTAGCCGCCAGAACCCTGACCGTGGCATAGGGCCGCAGATTCAGCTCTGCTCGTGCTGCCAATCCTGGATCGAGCTCGACGGCAACCGCGGTCCCTTGCGGCCCGAGCGCATGAGCAGCCACTGCGGTGTAGTAGCCGACTCCGCAGCCAACGTGGAGCAGCCTTTCTCCTGCGGAAAGCGTCAAGGTATCCAGAAACAGGAGCAATCCCAGGGGCTCTCCGTTGTTCAGCTTGCGACGTTCATCCAAAGCGACCAACACGTTCTGGTATAGATGGCGCGGGTCACTGTCGGGGGTGACGCGGTAGCCCTGCGCAATCTCGGCGGCACGCATGGTCTTCCAGGGCCCCGGTCCCACGAAGGCTTCGCGAGGCACGGTCGCGAGAGCATCGATGAGTCCGATCGACTTGATGTTGCCTTGCCTCTGAATTTCCTTTGCAAAGCTAAGCCGCACCTGCTGCAAGTCGTCCATGCTGGCCTCCTCGTCAGCGATCCTAGACCCTGCGCCACGGTACGATGCAGGTTTGAGGCGCGCAGCGATAGAGGAGTGCCCCGATTGACTCAGCGCCGCAGAGTCGGCATAAGCAATGACGGCAACACCGAGGAGGCTGCATGGCCGGTCGTTGAGCACCCGCATCTATCGGCCTGGACGGACCGCCGGGGCGCTGGTGGCGATTGACATGAGGCTGGCGGGCCAAGCGCCCTATCCAGCGTGCGTGCAGGACGCCAATTACGCGGTGCGATGGGCCTTCATCGCGCGGCACGTGAGCGCCTGACCGTCCGATTGGTTGCCTCCTCTACTGGCCTTGCCGGGAGAATTTTGATGAGCGCTTCCGTCGATATCCCAGGCTTCGTACAACTGCAGTCGCATCACCCGGTGGCCGATACGGTCGACCGCCTGCAAGCGCTGCTTAAAGAGCGCGGCATTCTCGTGTTTGCGCGCATTGACTTCAGCGGCGACGCCGGCCGGGCCGGACTTGACATGCGGCCGGAGCAGATGCTGATCTTCGGAAATCCCAAGGCGGGCACGCCGCTGATGCTGGTCGCGCCGGCCGCGGGGCTTGATCTGCCGGTGAAAGTGCTCGTGTGGGAAGCGGCTGATGGAAAGATCTGGGCGGGCTACAACGACCCCAACTATGTGGTGCAACGCTACCGCTTGCCGGCGCACCTGGCGGCCAATCTTGCGGCGGTCGTGCCAATAATCGAGCGCGCGACGGCCGCCGAATGAGCAGCATGAGGCGGACTGGCGTCTCATCATCGAGAGGCGGGCTGCTCGTCGGATTCACTCGAAGGCGATATAGATGCTGTAGCTCGCAACCAGCAGCAGAGCGATTACCGATACGATCAATTCGGTACGAGTCGTCCCAGCGGAATAGGTATTGGTTTCGTCGAGCAACGCTGAGGTCCGCATGAAGCGCACAATCGCCAGTATGATCAGCAGAATCCCGGCGCCGATGAACGCCAGACCTTCATTGCGCCCGAGCGGGCCAGAAAGGCGTCGCAGCTGAAGTCCGTGCTGGCCGAGAACGGATGTGCTTGCCAGTGTGAGCACGAAGAGAGTGAACTTCTCGATCACGAACCCGAACGCGATCACCGCTATACCGGTCCGCACCCAGGACAGGAAGGTTCGTTCGTTGGCCGCGTGATCACTGTAATTTCGGATCATAGTGTCATCCCACGATTGCACGGAGGCCTGATCGGCCGCCATTGTGCTGCACAAAGGCTCGCGGGCCTAGAGCGCCGAACGAGGCCAAACGAGGCCCCTGGCTCGGATAGCGCCGCGACGGCTATCGAACCAGGCTTCACATCAAGTCGAGCTCGGTCAGTCGAGCGGCCATGGGATGATGGTTGGTAGCTTACCGTCGCTCGGCCGAGCGCCAGGGGATGGCTCCTCACTATCCACGCTTCGCCACCACGGCTCGACGGTGCCGGAGGCGAGCGCGGGTTCCGTCGGCTCGCCGAGTTTGGGCATCAGGAGGCGCGCAGGGCTTGCGCGACTATGCGCGAATAGATATTCGGCGGGCTGGTCCCAGGCATGCATCGCCAGGCGGAAGGTCCCCCAGTGAACGGGTAGCAAGGCGCTGGCGCCGAGAAGCTGTGCGGCCTTGAGCGCGTTCTCGGGTCCCAGGTGGATATCGCCCCAGGCGGGATTCCACGCGCCCACCTCCAGCATCACCAGGTCGAACGGTCCGAGCCGCGCGCGAATGTCGGCGTATTCGGTCGTCAGACCGGTGTCCCCGCTGAAGAAAACGCAATGCCGCTCGGAACGCACGACGAAGGACGACCACAGCGTCGCATTGCGCGTTCGCAGCGTGCGCCCAGAGAAATGCTGTGAGGGCGCCGCGGTGACCCGAAGGCCGCCAGCCGCAAGCTCGTGGGACTCCCACCAGTCGAGCTCGGTGATGTGGTCGGGGCGCACGCCCCATGCTTCGAGATGGGCTCCAACACCGAGTGAGGTCACAAACGGCACCTCGCTCTGCGCCAGCGCGCGAATGGTGGGATAGTCCAGGTGATCATAGTGGTCGTGCGAGATGACGATCAGGTCCACGGGCGGCATGGCGCGCAGCGGTACCGGGACTGGCTGAAAGCGCTTCGGACCGGCGAGCCGCAACGGCGAAGCACGTGGTCCCCACACCGGGTCGGTCAGTACACGCACCCCGTCGATTTCGATCAGGGTCGTGGAGTGACCCAGCCAGGTAACACGCAGGCCACTGGCAGATTTGCGCTGCCAGGTCTCGAGCGGATTCAACGACGGGAGCGGTTGTGCCGGCGTACCGCGCTCTGGACCACACAGAAAATCCGTCCAGCTCGGCATGGGCGCGTTCGGGTCGCGCAAGCCTGGAAGGATAGGATGCATGTTACGGAATCCATCCCCGGCCCAGCGTGGTGATGCTGTCATGCGCTCCAGGCGGGCTCCGGTCGCTTTCGAGCCGAGTGATTTCATAAATTAATCCTGCGGCGATCTGTAGGGATGAGCAACAAAAAAAGCGGGTCTCGAAGACCCGCTCAAGTAGCGGAGCTGTATGCACATTGGGGGGAAAGTGCCACTCCGCTAAGCAACCAGCCTGGATAGGCGACTCATGTCAAGGACATACCTCCCGGGGTGGCATCGATTCCCTATTCCCGCGGACTCGCCGTGTGAGACACCGGCGCACGAGCGGTGAAGGGCTCACGGATCAGGAGCTTGCCGTTGTTCCGGCCGTCAGTTTTTAGCTCTGCGTTGATCGCCGATCTCACCTGTCCACTGTTCGACAGAGCTTCCGGATTCCTTGCCTCCGGCGTCCGCGGCGCCGGTACCTCCGCTACGTATTCGATCAGATGATCGATGAATGTTCGGATCTTCGGGGACAGGAGCTTGCGACCCCCATAGACCGCAAACAGAGTCGGGTATCTTAGCGGGTGGTCCGTCAGGATCGGTTGCAACACGCCGCTGAACTGAGGGTCCTCGATCACCGTCACGGGCAGGGCGGCGACACCGATCCCCGTGCTGACGGCGTGAGCGGCGGCGCTGGTCGAGCTCAGTCGCAATACCACGTGAGCGGGGACCTCGATGCTTCCGGTCGGCCCCATGAAGCGCCACGTATGTCCGCTACCGACCATGACGCTGTCATGTTGGGCCAGATCTCGAGGCAGCTTCGGAGTCCCGCGGCGCAGTAGGTATTTGGTGGAAGCGGCGATCACGAGCGGCACCGCGCGCAGCGGTCGGGCAATCAGACCATCCGGTAATGATTCCACCGTGCTGCGCAATGCCAGGTCGTAGCCCTCCTCGACGATATCTGCGATCCGGTCCTCGAAGGTGACGTCGATGACCACGTCCGGGTAGCGCCCGCGGTGCGCGGCCAGAAACTCTGCCATTCGACGCGTAGTCATCCAGGACGGGCAGGTCACCCTCAACGTACCGCGCGGCGCTCCTCCCAAGGAGCCAATCGCTGACTCCGCCTGCTCCAGCTCCTCGAGGATAGTCTTGCAGTGCTCAAAGTAGATGCGCCCCGGCTCGGTCAGACTCAGGCTGCGACTGCTTCGATTCAGTAGTCGCGCGCCCAGACGCTGCTCAATGTTCATTACATGCTTGCTCGCCATCGCAGTGGATAAGTCCAGCCGCGCGGCCGCCGCGACAAAGGAGCCCCGTTCCACTACCTCGCGAAAGACCTTCATGCTCACGACCGTGTCCATGGGGCACAAGATGCCAGAGTCGCGTCCCAGGCGCCTATCCCTAAAGGTAGAGTCGACCACCCCTCCGAGGGTCTCTGCGGCGCTCCATCCGCCGATGAATTCAAAAGCATCGCACCGTTCATCAATATGGCGCCCTGAAATGGCTCGGAGGCGCTAACGATCACTGATCGCGTGGCCGGTCCGAGCCCCCGGGCCTCCCTCCAAACCGACGCACAAAGGGGATTGCATGCGACCTCTGGCTATCTTTCTCTCGCTCAGCGCGACGGCGATTCTGATATCGGGTTGCAGCGCCCAGGTGGCCGCGCAGAACGGGCCGCCACCGGCGCCGCAGGTTTCCGTGGCCCAGGTGATCTCGCGTTCGATCACCGAATTCGATGAGTTGACCGGTCACTTCGAGGCGGTGCAGCGAGTCGAGTTGCGGCCGCGGGTGTCGGGCTACATCGCCTCGATCAATTTCACCCAGGGACGCGAGATCAAGAAGGGCGAGGTGCTGGTCGTCATCGACCCGCGCCCCTACGAAGCCGACCTCAAGCGAGCCCAGGCCGAGCTTGCGCAGGCGCGCTCGCAGCTGGAGCTGTCGCGCTCCGAGCGCGACCGAGCGATCAAGCTGCTCGCCTCGCATGCGATCTCGCGTGAGGAATACGATACCCGCATCGCGGGTACGCAGCAGGCCGGTGCCAACGTGGACGCTGCGGGCGCGGCGGTCGATACGGCCGCGCTCAATCTCGAGTATACGCGCGTGACCGCACCGATCGCGGGCATCGTCGGCCGGGCGGAAGTTACCGCCGGCAATCTGGTCACCAGCGGGCAGACGCTGCTTACCACCCTGGTCTCGATCGACCCGATCTATGTCTCGTTTGACGGCGACGAGCAGGCCTATCTCAACTACCTGGATTTCGGACGCGACGCCCAGTCCAAAAACCAGCAACCGGTATTTGTTGGGCTCGAGGATGAGAGTGGGTATCCGCACCGGGGCGTGATGGTGTTCGTCGATAACGAGATCGACCGCGCGACCGGGACCATCCGAGCGCGGGGTCTGCTCCAGAATCACGACCGCGAGTTCGTACCGGGAATGTTTGCACGCGTGAAGCTGCCGGGCGGCTCGCCGCATCAGGCCGTACTCATCAACGACAGCGCAATCGGCACCGATCAGAGCACTCAGTACGTGCTGGTGGTGGGTAGCGACAACAAGGCTCAGTACCGCCCGGTCAAGCTCGGCCCGCTGGTGGACGGACTGCGTGTGGTGCGCGCAGGACTGGCGCCCGGGGACACCATCGTCGTGGATGGCCTGCAGCGCGTGCGGCCGGGATCGGTGGTCTCGCCCGAGCGCGTCGCCATGGGCGAGCCTGCCGCACCGGCTAGCGGTGCGCGACGGGGCCTGTTGGCGCAGACCGGCGCTGAGCACTGAGATCCAAATCCCGGGACGCCCTTAGCCTTCTCTGAGGAATGCAATGAAGCTGTCCAATTTCTTCATCGAGCGTCCCATCTTCGCCGGGGTGATCTCGGCGTTCATCACCATCGCCGGCCTGATCGCACTGTTCAGGCTGCCGATCAGCGAGTACCCCGAGGTCGTACCGCCGTCGGTGATCGTGCATGCATCCTATCCGGGCGCAAACCCCAAGGTCATCGCCAATACCGTCGCCGCACCCCTGGAACAGGCAATCGTCGGTGTCGAAGACATGCTCTATATGTCTTCCGTGTCCACCATGGACGGCGCGCTTACTCTGACCGTGACATTCCGCAACGGCGCGGACATCGACCGGGCCCAGGTTCAGGTGCAGAACCGGGTATCGCAGGCGCTACCGCGCCTCCCCGAGGAGGTCCGCGATCTCGGAGTGACGACCGTCAAGGCATCGTCGAATTTGACACTGGTGGTCAACCTCACTTCACCGAGCGGCCGCTACGACTCGCTGTATCTGCGCAATTACGCGGTGCTGAACATCCGCGATGTGCTCGCGCGCCTTCCGGGAATGGGCGATGTGCAGATCTTCGGTGGCGGCGACTACTCCATGCGTATCTGGCTCGATCCGCAGAAGCTCGCGGCGCGCAACCTCACCGCTGACGACGTGGTCAGCGCGATCCGTGAGCAGAACGTCCAGGTCGCCGCCGGGCAGCTCGGCGCACCGCCCTCCGACAACGACGCCTTCCAGATCGCACTCAATGCGACCGGACGTCTGAGCGACGAGCAGCAGTTCCGCGACATCATCGTCAAGACCGGCGACGACGGCCAGGTGGTACGGCTTGGCGATGTGGCGCGCGTTGAGCTCGGCGCCCAGGCCTACGGCGTGCACAGCTTCCTCGACAACCAACAATCGATCGCGATTCCTATTTTTCAGGCGCCCGGAGCCAATGCCCTGCAGCTGTCGGCCAATGTCCGCAGCACCATGAACGAGCTGAAGAGGAATTTTCCGCAAGGCATGGACTACGGCATTGTCTATGATCCGACTCAGTTCGTGCGCCAGTCGATCGACGCCGTGCTGCACACGCTGCTGGAAGCGGTCGCGCTCGTGGTGCTGGTAGTCATCGTGTTTCTGCAGACCTGGCGGGCCTCACTCATTCCGCTGATCGCGGTCCCAGTCTCCGTAATCGGTACCTTTGCGGTCCTGCTGGCACTCGGGTTCTCGATCAACACGCTGTCGCTGTTCGGCCTGGTGCTGGCCATCGGCATCGTGGTCGACGATGCCATCGTGATCGTGGAAAACGTCGAGCGTCACATCGCCGAGGGACTCTCGCCCCGCGAAGCGACCAAGGTCGCGATGAGCGAGGTCAGCCGACCGATCATCGCCATCACCCTGGTGCTCTGCGCCGTGTTCGTGCCAGTGGCGTTTGTGAGCGGACTGACCGGGGAGTTCTACCGACAGTTCGCCCTGACCATCGCCATCTCTACCGTCATCTCGGCATTCAACTCACTCACACTGTCCCCGGCACTCGCGGCGTTGCTGCTGAAGCCACATGGCGTGACGCCGGACCGGCTTTCCAGGGTCATCGACACCCTCCTCGGCCGGTTCTTCACGCGCTTCAACCGCAGATTTACCGAGGCGGGCAGCGGCTACGCTCGGACCCTGACGCTCACGCTGCGGCACGGAACCATCGCCCTGTTCATCTACGGCGCGCTCATCGTGCTGACGTACTTCGGGCTCAATGCCGTGCCGGGTGGATTCATCCCGGAGCAGGACAAGCAATACCTGGTCGCGGTCGCGCAGCTCCCCCCCGCCGCTTCGCTCGAGCGCACCGATGCCGTCACCCGCCGCATCTCTGCGATCGGGCTCAAGCAACCGGGCGTGACGCATGCGGTCGCATTCGCCGGCATGTCGGTCAACGGCTTTACCTCGAGCTCGAGCGCTGGACTGGTGTTTTTTGCGCTCGACGATTTCAACCATCGCGGCTCGGCATCGCTGTCGGCGCGCGCGATTGCTGCAGCCCTGAACGCGAAACTCTCTTCCATACAGGACGCGTTTGTCATGGTCGTCATGCCGCCCCCGGTCATCGGTCTCGGCACCCTCGGCGGCTTCAAGCTCGAGGTCGAGGACCGTACGGATGCGGGCCCGGAGGCGCTGTTTGCGGCACTATCGACCGCTCTCGGCAAAGCCAACAGGAATCCGGCGATCGGAGGTGCCTTCAGCACCTACCAGATCAACGTCCCGCAGCTCGATATCGACGTCGACCGCGTGAAGGTGAAGCGTCAGAACGTCAGGCTATCGGACGTCTTCGATACCTTGCAGGTGTATCTCGGCTCCCTGTACGTCAATGACTTCAATCGCTTCGGCCGTACCTACCAGGTCATCGCGCAGGCCGATGCGCCCTTTCGGTCGCAGCTCGAGGACATCCTGCCGCTGAAGACGCGCAATGCCAGCGGCGAGATGGTGCCGCTCGGCTCGATGATCAACGTCACGCAGTCCTTCGGTCCGGACATCGTGCAGCGCTACAACGGCTATGCGGCCGCAGACATCAACGGCGGACCGGCGCCCGGGTTCAGTTCCGGTCAGGCACAGGCCGCGATGGGGAAAATCCTGGACGCCACATTGCCGCGCGGCATGTCGTACGAGTGGACCGATCTGGCCTACCAACAGATCATCTCCGGTAACACCACCGTGATCGTATTCGCGCTCTGCGTGGTGTTCGTGTTCCTGGTGCTGGCCGCTCAGTACGAGAGCCTGACCCTGCCGCTGGCGATCGTGCTGATCGTACCGATGTGCCTGCTGCCCGCAGTCACCGGCGTGTTACTCGACCACGGCGACAACAACATCTTCATGCAGATCGGTCTGCTGGTACTCGTAGGGTTGGCATGCAAGAACGCGATTCTGATCGTGGAGTTCGCGAAGCATCTGCAGGAGGAGCACGCCCACGACGCCCGCTCGGCGGTGCTCGAGGCCGCGCGGCTGCGCTTGCGGCCGATCCTCATGACCTCCTTCGCCTTCGTGATGGGCGTAGTGCCGTTGGTGCTCGCGCATGGAGCGGGTGCCGAAGTGCGGCATTCGATGGGAATCACCGTGTTTGCGGGCATGATCGGTGTCACCGGGTTTGGTCTGCTGCTGACGCCGGTGTTCTATGTGCTCATGCGTCGACTCGGCGGCTCGTCTCGCACGCATGAGGGCGCAGCGGTGAGCATCAGCCGCCCCGTTCCCCAGACTTGAGGCACACCATGGCTCATCAATACATCCGGACCGCCGCAGCATCCGCGCTCCTGGCGACGCTTGCGGCCTGTGCCGTCGGCCCCAACTACCGGCGACCCGAGACCGCAGTGGCGCCGGGGTTCGCCGACGCCGAGCCGGCCCTGTACTCATCGCAGCAGGCGCAGGCTCAGTTCTGGCGACAGTTCGGCGATGAGACACTTGATAGCCTGGTGAACGATGCGCTGGCGGCAAATCACGATTTGCGCATTGCCCTGGGTCATTTGGCCGAAGCCCGTGCCCTGCGTCATGAGTCTCTTTATGATCTCGCCCCGACGGTGACGGCTTCGGTCAGCCATCAGACGCAGAAGGTTCCGCAGGTGGAGAGCGGCTTTCCCTACACCGCCTCCTACTACGATGGCAGCTTCGATGCCTTCTGGGAGCTGGATCTGTTCGGGCGTGTGCGCCGCAGCGTCGAGGCGAGCAGCGCCGATCTGCAGGGCGCCGAGGCGAGTCTGCGCGACGCGCAGGTGTCCGTAACTGCGGAGGTCGCGCGCACTTATTTTGAGCTCCGCGGCGCACAGGCACGCCTCGACGTGGCGCGGCGCAACGTCGTCAACGAAGCCGAGACCTACCGCTTCACACAGGCCCAGCTCGATGCCGGGCGCGCGACCGAGCTCGACACGTCGCGTGCCCGAGCGCAGCTGAGCAGCACCCTCTCGACCATGAGCCCTCTCGAGGCTGCGGTGTCACGCGCGATTCATCAGCTCGGGGTGCTGACCGGCCGGGAGCCGGACGCTCTGCAGCCGCTACTGAGCACGCCGCGAGATCTGCCTGCACTGCCGCACACGGTCGCGGTGGGCGATCCTGCGACGCTGTTGCGACGTCGGCCCGACGTCCGCGTCGCCGAGCGCCAATTGGCCGCAGAGACCGCCCGTATCGGCGTCGCCGTGGGCGACCTGTTCCCCAAGGTGACCTTTGTCGGCAGCTTTGGTTTTGATGCCGCAAACCTTTCCAGTCTCGGTACCTCCGCGAATCGCGCTTACACCATCGGCCCGGGCATCTCCTGGCCGGCGTTCGACCTCGGTCGGGTGCGGGCCCAGGTCGCCGCGCAGCGCGCCCGAGCCGACACCGCACTCGCGCAGTACCAGCAGACCGTGCTCCGAGCGCTCCAGGAGACCGAGGACGCGCTGGTGACCCACGCCCGCACGCGCGACGAGCTGCTGCATGCCGCCGACGCAGCCCAGGCCAGCGCGACGGCCGCACGGATCGCGCGCACTCGCTACGAAGACGGCGCGGTAGATTTTCTCGCGGTGCTGGATGCCGAGCGAACCCAGTTGGACGCCGAAGACCACTTGGCACAAAGTCGCACCGACGCGGCGACCAGTCTGGTCGCGGTGTACAAGGCGCTCGGTGGCAGCTGGGAAGGCGCGCCCCTGCCGCGCTACACTCGAACAGCGAGCCGATGAGTGACTAGCCGTGAACTTGCACACCACCGCCCTGGCCCCCACTTTCGCGACACCCGGTGCGGTGAGTGGGTGACGTCTGAGAGGTTGGCCCATGAACGCTGACTTGGAACAAGTACCTGTTTTGAAAGAGGATTTCTACGCGCCGAACCAGTGCGTCGACGAGCTGAATCAGATCAGCGACTCGCTCCAGCGCCGCGAGGGATTGCTCGCTGCCTCGGCCAGAGCGAGCCGATTGCTGCTGGAGGCTCCGGACGTACGTGGCGCGGTGCCGGATGTGCTGCGACTGCTCGGCGAGGCAGCGCGCGTGGATCGCGTGACCCTGATGCTGCCCCAGGCCGGGCCGAGCGCCGAGCCGGTGGTCGCCGTGGTCAACGAGTGGGTGGCCGAGGGGGTGCCTCAGGGTCCCCGGGAGTACCACTGCAGTGGAGGCAGCTATCCGGCGCTGTTTGCCGAGCTGCGTGCCGGACGCAGCGTCTGCCTGAGTCCGGATGAGGTGCCCGAGGAGGCGGCGGTCGGCCTCGAGGGAGTCGGCACCAAGAGCAAGGCGATCGTGCCGGTGTTCGTCGCCGGTGAATTCACCGGCGTGGTCGCCTTCGATAATACCAAGCAGCGGCGCGCGATCGATTCGGCCGAGCTCTCGGCACTGGAAACGGCCGCTGGCGTCATCGGAGCAGCGCTGCACCGCGAGCGCTTGATCGAAGACGTACGACGAGAGCGCGAGCGCGCGGCCGAAGAGCGCGTGGCAGAGCTCGCGAAAGCCAACGCCGTGATTCGCGGTAACCTCGAGCGCCTGGCCAGCGAGCCCGAATTGCATGCCTTCCTCGGGCACCTGCTGCTCGAGACCGCCCGCCAGTTCGACGCGGCGTCCGGCTCGATCGTCGTCTCCAAGGAGAGCCTGAAGGAGTGGCGCGTGCTCGCGCACGTGCGCGACGGTCAGCTCGAGCCCCCGCCGTTCGCCACCAGCATGCCCTTCGCCGGATCGCCGCTCAGCGAGATATTCGGGCGAAGTCCACAGGCGGCCTACGTCAACGTCGAGCACACCAACTGGGAGATCTGGGCGGGTGATCTCGAGTTTCACCGCCGCGAACAGCATCTGAGCGTGTTGCTCTATCCGCTGGTATTCGGCGGGCAGAACGTCGGGTTCTTCGTGCTTTCTTTTCGCCGCCACGCGCCCGAGATTCAGCACAGTGAGCTGCTCGTGGCACTGGCGCAGCAGGCCACCCTCGCTATCCAACTGACTCGGCTCGCCTACTCGGCCAAGGAGGCTGCGGTACTGGTTGAGCGCACGCGCATCGGCCAGGAGATTCATGATGGCCTCGCGCAGGCGTTCACTGGCATTCTCATGCAACTCGGTGCGGCCGAAGAATTTCCGACCTGCCGCCGCAAGAACTCCGAGCTCGCCGGCGTGTTGAGCCGCATCCGCGACTTGGCGCGCGATGGTCTGGCTGAGGCGCGCCGCTCGGTGATGGCATTGCGAATTGATCAGACGCGACGCGCCGGGCTCGAGACGGCACTCAGACAACTGGCGGAGCGCTCGACGGTGCCCGGCCGGGTCAGCTGCGTATTCGAGGGTGGCGACTTCTCGATCGGTCTGCGGCCCGAGCACGAGCACGAGATGCTGCGCATCGCCCAGGAGGCCGTGAGCAACGCCGTGCGCCATGCTCGCCCCAACACCGTGCGCATCACGATGACCGACGAGCCGGCGCACTGGGTACTGCGCGTGACCGACGATGGTATCGGCATAAAGAGGCAGCCCGATTCCGCCGGCGAGGGCTTCGGGCTCATCAGCATGCGCCAGCGCGCCGTGGCTATCGGCGGCGAGTGGCTCGTCGAGAGTCAGCCGGGGCTGGGCACACGCGTTAGTGTCAGGTTGCCCAAGGCGAGCCCGTGATGGGTGCAGTCGCCGTCGCGCCCCGGAAGATTCGAGTCGTCCTCGCGGACGATCATCCGGTGGTGCGCAACGGACTCGCCGCCATGGTGGACCAGCAGGCCGACATGGAGGTGGTCGCGGAAGCGGGCGATGGCGAGGAGGCGTTCGCGCTCTATAAGCAATTTCACCCTGACGTCATGGTCCTCGATCTACGCATGCCCAGGCGTGATGGCGTCACCGTCGTGCAGGATGTGTTGGCGCTGAACCCGAAGGCGCGACTGCTCATCATGACCACCTACGATGGCGATGAAGATATATTTCGCTGTCTAAGCCAGGGTGCCAAGGGGTATTTGCTCAAGGACGCTCCGCGGCAGGAGATCCTCTCGGCCATTCGAGCCGTCAGTGAGGATCGACCTTATACCTCATCGTCCGTCGCGGCCAAGGCGTTGCAGCGGATGGCCAAACCGAGTCTGACGCAGCGCGAGCTGGATGTTCTGCAGCTGGTGGCGCTGGGCCGCAGCAACAAGGCGATCGCTCGTCGCCTGAACATCACCGAAGGAACGGCCAAGACACACGTGAAGTCGATCCTCACGAAGCTCGATGCGATCAGTCGCACCGAGGCCGTCGCGGTGGCACACAAGCGCGGCATGATTCATCTTTGAGCATTGGTGGCGGCCGGCTGCAACGGCGCAGGCGGCTGTATGACCCACCGCTCATGCGCCCTCGATCGGCCGGTGGGCGAGCCAGGCTGCACCAAGCGCATAGACCCGCTCAACCGCCGGACCGCGTAGCGACGGCAAGTCGCGCCGTACCTCCAGCCCGACCCTGGTCTGCACATAAGCGAGATGACGGTAGCCTTCCGGAAAGGCGTCGAGCAGTGTGCGATCCAGTGACGGCGTCCTGCCACCCTCGACCGGGTCGATCCGATCCTTATCGTAGATGCAGCGCCGTAGCACGATTCCCCAACGGCCGTCGCGCAGTTCGAGCAGATCATAAAAGCGACCGCTGCAGACGACGTCACAGAGCACTCCCTCTATGGGCGCGCGCTGAGCAATGGTCATCTTGGTCTGGGCGACCGCACGGTTCTGTACCACGTCGATACTGCTGCCACCGAGTGAATGCAGGATCGTGATGCCGCGCTCGAACGCCTGTCGGCTGACTTCGATGAAGCGCTCGGCGGGTCCGTCGAACCACGTCGCCAGCATGCGCGCGTCGGCGTGCCAGCAGGTAGCGAACTTCTCCCACGCTCCTTGATCGCGCCAGATCACCCAATTTTCGAGCAAGTCGCGTATCCGCAGTTTCTGCAGCAGTTCGTCGCTCATCAACGCTCTCCTTCCCGCCCGCGTCGCTCTGTGCGGCTGATCCGCGCTCACCGCATCGTATCACCCTGATTGATTGCTACAGCACGCGCGGCGAAACGGCTCGAATGTGACTTGGATTCTGTCGGTGCAGTAGAATCACGACCGCTGCAAGCTGGGAGATCGAGCGCACTCCCGATCTGTTGCGCGCGATAGCACCGCACACCTGAAGGAGCGCGAACTGATGAAGCTCGTGGATCTGTCTCATACGATGAGCATGCACACGCCCGGCTGGGTGGGCTACGCCGGCAACAAGTTGTGGTATGCGCAGAATCTTCAGTCCGTCAGCATCGTGGCGCAGCGTATCGATACCGCGATGCACGTCGGTACTCACATCGACGGGGCGATGCATGCCACCGATGGGCGGTTCACGGGCGACATGGCCTCCTATGCGCTCGACTTCCTGGTCGGACCGGGCGCAATCGTCGACATCTCCCAACACCTCGACGACTGGGAGGTGATCACGCCCAAGATGATCACCTCGGCTGGTGTGAAGGTCGAGCGGGGCGACATCCTGATCCTCCATACCGGATATCACCGCTACTACCAGGACCAACCGCAACAGGACCTGGTGCGCTATTTCTGCATGCATCCGGGCGGGAAGTTGGAGCTGCTCGAGTGGATGCTCGACATGAAGATCAAATGGTTCGGCGTTGATGCCGGGTCAGGTGATCACCCCATGAACACGACGATCCGCTACATGCGTCGGGACCTGCGCAAGCAGTTCGAGAGCAAGGTGGGCATGAGCGTCGATGAGTTTTTCCCCCACTATGAATATCGGCACAAGCTATCCGGCCGTCTGGTTCGCAACAACATCTTTCCGTTCCACAACTATGCCTTCCAGGAGGGTCTGATCCACGCCGAGAACATCGGTGGCGAGATCGAGCATGTGCTCGATCAGCGCTGCATCATCGGGGCTTTTCCGTGGAAATTTGAAGGCCTGGAGTCCTGTCCCTGCCGGGTGATCGCGTTCTTCGACTGCGGTGAGATGCGGGTCGAGGAGTTACGGGGCGCGGCGCTGGAGAAGCTGGACCGAGAGGCGCGTGCTCACGGCGCTAAGGCGCAAGATTCCTCACCTCGCAGTAACCGAGATCGCGCAACTCGAAACCCGCGCCAGCGAGCGCGCGCGTCGCGCTCGAAATGACGATTCCACCCGGATCCGCCAAGCGCTGCAGTCGAGCGGCAAGCTCGGGGGTCTGCGCGCGCAGTGTGTGAGCGCGCACGCAGGCTTCACTCGCGGAGATACCGACCTCGACGAGGCCGCTCGCTATACCAATCCGGACGGTAACGGGAGCTCCCGCCGTGGCCTCGAGCGTCTCCACCCCGGCACAGATCTCGAGAGCGGCGCGCACCGCCCGCTCGGCGTCATCTTGCTCCACCTCGGGATAGCCGAAGAACGCGATCAGGCCATCCTCCAGAAGTCTGGCCAGGAAGCCGTTGTACGCACGAATGACGCCGCCGCAGGTCAACTGAACGTCACGCGCAAGCGCACGCGCGCGCTCCGGGTCGAGCCGGCTCGCAAGTACATCGGCATCCGTCATGCGACAAACCAACACCGTGAGCAGCTGTTGGGCAGTGCGGGCCGAGCCATCGGACCCCGGCAGGTCGAGGTCAGCCTGCAGCGTTGCATCCAAGCGCGTGATGGCATGCAGTATTTTGCGACGATGACCGAGCGAAACCCCGATCTTCTCGAGGTCGGCATCGCTCAAATGCGGCAGCACCGAGCGGTCGATGTCGTTCCTGCGGAAGCACCCCGCGAGCTCGATCAGTCCCAACGACTCGAGCCATTCCTCTACACTGTCCATCCGTCCTTCTCGGTTTGAATGAGAGAGCGAGCGTCGCGCATGAAAATAATACCCGATAAATCTACCGACAATTACCAGCCAGCCGATGTTCTCGACAAGATCCGTGCCCGCAGGGGCGCGGCGGGCCTGCTGAATGTGGATCGCATGCTGCTGCACAGTCCGCCGCTGGCGGAGGGCTGGAATACATTGATCGGCAAAATGCGCCGCGAGCTGCTGCTTCCCGCCAAGCTACGTGAATTGGCGATGTGTAGCGTCGCGATTCTCAATGGTGCCGAGTATGAGATGCATCATCACCTGCCGCTTTGGATCGAGAGCGGCGCGAGTGCGGGGCAAGTCGCTGCCCTGCAGCGCTTGCGGCAAAATCACGATTGGTCCGAACACGATTGGTCCGAATTCGATGCGGTCGAGCGCGCCGTCATTCGGCTGACCATTGAGATGACGCAGCAGGTTACGGTAGCGGACGAGACGCTCAGCGCGGCACGCCGCGCCGTCACGAGCGACAGGGCGCTGGTCGAGCTCATCGGCGTGATCGCCACCTACAACATGGTATCGAGATTTCTGGTGGCGACCGGCGTAGAGATCGAGACACCGTAGCTTCACCCTAGCCCGGAGCAGCCTCGCCGGCCTCAGCAATGGCCTGCCACACACGCATCGGCGACAGGGGCAGCGATGTGATGCGAACGTTCAGCGGTCGCAGCGCAGCCGCGACTGCGTTTGCTATGGCGCCGGCGACGCCCACGATGCCGCCCTCGCCGGCCCCCTTGATCCCGAGCGGGTTGGTTGCCGCACGCTTGTCACCGTAGCTCCTGCCGCGGATGACCGGAAAGTCCGTCGCCGTCGGAACGAGGTAATCGGCCAGCGTGACGGTCAGGATTTGGCCGTCTTCGTCGTACACCAGATGATCCAGAAACACACCGCCAAGTCCCTGGACGATAGCGCCGATGAGCTGGCCGTGTACGACCATGGGATTGATGGCGTTGCCGATATCCTCGCTGCCGTAGTAGTCGAGAACCTCGACGACGCCGGTCCTCGCGTCAACGGCGACGTGTGCCGCATGGGTGCCGTAACTGAAGGTCAATCCCTGGCCGAGGTAGTTTCCTCGGCCCTCGATCCTCTTGCCCCGCTTTGCGGCTTGCACCGCGATGTCGGCGAGGTCGAGGAGCACGCTGCCGTCCCGCGAGCGCACCGCCCCACCGCGCCACTGCAGCTCGTTTGCCGTGCCGCCGCCTGTCGACCTGCAGAAGCGCAGCAGCTGATCGATGAAGTCCTGCACCCCGGCGATCACGGCGTTACCGCCCTTGATGGCGCCCCGACTCGCAAACGTTCCAAAGCCCTCTTCGAGGTTCTCGGTGGACGCGTTGTGCAGGATCACGCGCGCGAGATCGACGCCGAGCTCGTCCGCGGCCAGTTGTGTCAGTGTCGTCGTCAGTCCCTGCCCCACGGTGCAGCAACCGGTATGCACCGACACCCGGCCATCGGCTTCGAGAATGACACGCGAATTCTCGCGCGCTCCAGCGCCCGACGCCTCTACGAAACAGCACAGTCCGACCCCATGTCTCCTGCCATCGATTTCCTGCCCATTGATCCCGACGAGCTGCGGGTAATCAATCGCAGCGAGCACGCGTTCCAGGTCTGCGGGGTAGTCGCCGGTGTCGTAGATGGGCGGCTGCTCAAACGGGACCAGCTTGCCCGGCGAATAAGGCAACTCGGACTCTTTAATCAGATTCATGCGTCTGAAGTCGGCGGCATCGACGCCGAGATCATCCGCCGCCATGTCCATGAGCCGTTCGCGAAAGAAATTGGCCTCGAACCGCCCCGGTCCGCGGTAGGTACCCACCGGGGTCTTGTTCGAATGAAACACCGCTACATGAAACTCCACCGCCGGAATCCGGTATGGGCCGACGAGGAACATCGCAGCGCGGGACGGAACGATGCCGCCGTTGGTGCGCGTGTATGCTCCCATGTCGGCGAAGAGATAGGCGCGCATCCCCAGGAGCTTGCCCTGTGGCGTACACGCAATCTCGAGGTCGCAGGTGATCTCGCGCGAGTGATTGGTCGTCATGAGATGCTCTCTGCGATCCTCGATCCATTTCACCGGCCGACCGATCTGCTTGCTGACATAGGGAACCAGGAGATCCTCCGGATAGAGCTCGCCGCGGACACCAAACGAGCCGCCGATATCGGTTGCCATCATTTGCACCTGATCGGCTCGAAGCCCGAGCGCTGCGGCGATCACTTTTCGATTGAACCAAAGGACCTTGGTCGAGCCCCAGATACGCAGGGTCGCCTCGCGGGCGTCCCACGTTGCAACCAGGCCGCGTGTCTCCATCGGCAGAGCGGTCTGACGGTGACAATAAAGAGTCTCGCGCCGGCGGTAGGACGCGTCTCGAAAAGCGCGGGTGATATCGCCTTCAGCGACGCTGTACTGCGCCGCGACGTTGGTGCCGTTGGCCTCGAACAGCAGCGCGCTCGGCGCGGTTGCGGACTTCCAATCCACCACTGCCGGCAGCGCGTCGAACTCCACCGTGATTTTTTCCAGCGCGTCTTCCGCCAACTCCGGCGACTGCGCTACCACCACGGCGATCGCCTCGCCGACGAAGCGAACCTTGCCGCGGGCGATCGGGGGCTGCAGGAAGCGCTCCACTCCCTCTAGAGGCGCGAGACGAGTCGGAATACGAGGCAGGGAGTCGAAATCGCTACCCACATAGACCGCGATGACGCCCGCCATCGAGCGGGCGCCATCCGCATCGATTCTGACGATCCGTCCGTGCGCGATCGGGCTTCTCAGCACGGCGAGGTAGACCATGCCCTCCAGAGAGACGTCATCGACGAAGGTCGCTTGGCCGCACAGCAAGCGACCGTCCTCGACGCGTTCCAGAGGCTGGCCCGCGAACCTATTCATCAGCCGTCAGTCATTGTTGTAGGAAGCGGCCGCTTCGAGTACCGCCTCGATGATCGGCAGGTAGCCGGTGCAGCGGCAAATATTACCGGCCAAAACCTCGCGGATGCGCTCCGCGCTCGCGTGCGGCTCTTCCTGCAGCAGCGCGTGCATCGTGGTCAGAATGCCGGGGGTACAGAATCCGCACTGCAGCGCGTGATGCTTGCGGAATGCGCGTTGCAGCGGCGACAGGCCATCCGCAGCGGCCAACCCTTCGACCGTAATGATCTCGCTGCCGTCGGCCTGTGCGGCGAACATCAGGCACGAGCGCACGGCGGCGCCATTCACGATGATGGTGCAGGCACCGCACACGCCATGCTCGCAGCCCAGATGCGTACCCGTCAGCTGCAAGTGGCGGCGCAAGAATCCCGCCAGCGTCAGGCGCGGCTCGACCGTGGCCGTGACCTGCTGCCGGTTGACGGTCAGGGTGATGGCGACGTCAGTCATGATGGGACGGATCGTGCAGCGAGGCCCGCAACGCGCGCTCGAGCAAAACCGCGAGCACGGCACTGCGATAGGCCGAGGTGGCATGCAGGTCGGTCGGCGGTGCCGTCACATCCCGGATCGTTCTCGCGACGCTGCGAATGATCTCGTCAGTGATTTTCCGGTCCTCGAGTGCGGCTTCGATCTGTGGCACGCGGATTGCCGTCTCAGCGACCCCGAACACTCCGACGTGAGGATCGCGGCAGCAACCCCCCGCCTCATCCCAGTAGAGCGCACACCCCGCGAGCGCGAAATCGCCCTGGCGACGCGCCAGCTCCTGAAAGCCATAGCGGCGTTCCGGTCGCCAAGTCGGCAGTCGTATCGAAATCAGCAGCTCGTCGGGCTCGAGCGCAGTAGTAAAGACACTGCGGAAGAATTCGCGCGCCGCGATGATGCGCCGTCCGCGCAGGCTCATGACCTCGAACTCTGCCGCGCAGGTCACGGCGATGGCCGGCATCTCGGCTGCCGGGTCCGCATGGCAGCAGCTCCCGCCGACGGTGCCGCGATTGCGGATCTGGTAGTGCGCCGTGTGCCTGACTGCTTCCCTGAGGAGCGGGTGATGCTCCCCGAGCCGGGCATCGGACAGAATTTCGCACCAACGCGTCAGCGCGCCGATCCTGATGCCATCCGACTCAACCTTGATCCCGCGCAGCTCGATCAGCCGAGAAAGATCGACGAGACGTTTCGGGGTGACCAACCGCAGGGCCAGCAGAGGTACCAGACTCTGGCCGCCGGCGATCGGCCTGACCTCGTCACCGGCCAGAAGGGACAGGGCCTCGTTGAGCGACTCCGGACGGGAATATTCAAACGGCGCGGGCTTCATCCTATTCGAGCGTCGCACCCCGGGTCTCGGGGCCGGCGGCAGCGAGCCACAGGTTCGCTACCACGACCAATGCGGTAGCGACGATGAAGGTGTTCGTCAGCCCCAGCACCGGCCAGAGCCAGGCGCCGAAGATTGCCGGCACCATTCCGACTGCCAGACGACTGGCCGTGGAGGCCCAGCCGAAGCCCGTGCCGCGCAATAAGGTCGGGTACACCTCGGGAGCATAGCAGTAGACCGCCGGAATGGTGAGCTCGTTCATGAAACCAAACAGCAGCAGCCACCACCGCGCCACTCCGGGTTTCGTGATGACTAGAGTGAATATCACGATTGCTACGCCCGTCAGTATTCCGGGAATGATGATCACCCACTTGCGCCCGACCTGCTCGACCAGCCAGGCGGCGAGCAGCGTCGCGACGATGCCGATGGCGGTGACGGAGATAGTGAATAGATAGGCGCGGTATATCCCGTAGCCGCTGCTGACCAGGATTTGCGGCAGCCAGGTGAGCACGCCGAAATACAGCAGCAGGTTGGCGATCATGATGCCCCATACCGCCAGCGTCACGCGCCAGTTCCAGCTCCAGATGCGCTCGAACATGCGGAAGAACTGCCCGAATGAGGCCGCGGTGGTGTCGGCGTCGGGGAAACTCATGACGCTGACGGCGGCGCCGGTCCGTCGCGCGAGATCCTCGACCACCGCTCGCGCCTCGGCCTTGCGTCCGCGCCGCATCAGGTACAGAGGCGACTCCGGTATCGACGACAGCGCCCAGAATACCAGCAGCGCCGGAATGCCCATGACCAGGAGCAGCAGGCGCCAACTGTCGTAGCGAAGCAGCATGATGGCGAGCAGACCGTTGAGCGTCCCGCCGATGGGCCACCACACATCCATGGCCGTGAGCATCATGCCGCGGCGAGCGCGCGGCATGAATTCGGCGACCAGGGAATAGGCGACGGGAATACACCCGCCCAACCCGACGCCGGTGATGAAGCGTGCGACCAGAAGCAGCGAGTAGCTGGGTGCCAGCGCGCTCAGGATCGAGAAGATGCTGTAATTCAACAGCGTCCAGAGAAACGCCCGTCGTCGCCCCACGATGTCGGCCAGCGTCCCCCAGACAAACGCTCCGAGCGCCATGCCAATCAGGCCGCTCGACCCGAGCCAGCCGAGTTGCGTGTCGTTCAGATGCCATGCCGAGCGGCCCAGAAGCGGAAACAGGTACGCCGGTAGCAGCACATCCCAGGCGTCGAACATGTAGGCAAGGCCGCCGATCAGGAAGATTCTGCCCTGCACGCTCCATCGGAACGGCAGCTCCTGGACCAGTTGGTCGGCCTGCGTGACGCTCGGTGCTCCGATCAATGGGTCGCGCCTAGTTGGTATTCTTGTAGCCGCTGTGATCGATTTCCGGCTGATGAATTACTCCGCCCAGCCCGGCGATCGCCGGTGTCGCGACGATGGTGCCGCTTTCCCTGGCGATGAAGGCGGGAACCGCCTCCAGGCGATAAGTGGTCGAGATCATGCGATTCTGACCGGTGGCTGGATCCGGATCGGCATCGGCCATCTTCTTGAGCGCGTGATAGATCCCGATGGAGTCGGCACCGTTCGCTGGCCGCGCGGTGTACATGTAGGCGAAGTTCTTCCAGTCGATGAAGCCGCCCCAATAACCGATCAGCCTGCCCCCGGGCTGGCTCTCGAAGCGCATGTGCGCCTTCCTCAGATCGACGTCGAAGTAGAACGGCATCTCGGCCTCGAGATACACGTCCTGCGGTTCGACCGTGAGCACACCGCTGCGGATCCGTCCGTGCAGCACGCTGTGCGACCGTGGGCTCGGGTCGATGACGTAGGTCGAATCGCTCTTGATACCGCCCGAGGCGTCGCGCTCGAGATGCTCGAGCACCCGATCGACTGACACCGTCACCGGGCCGTCCTTGCCGAGATCGGCGCCGCTGATCTGTAGTGCCCAGGCGGGCGCCGAGTCGGTCATTACGTTCCACGACAGCTCTTCGGGATACGGCATCATCGGCGGCGTCGCATGAAACGAGTCGGTGCAGCCGACGGCTCGCCAGAGCTGATCGTCGACCTTCTCATGCGTCTCGGGATCCTCGAACTTGTTGGCGGCTGGTCCACCGAGGTCGAAGCCGTAGGCGTACTTTCCGGTCACGGTCTCGATGTTGGGATCTGGTACCGCGTCGGGATAGTTGTACACGCTGACGTGCTTGCCGTTGACGACGGCGCGGTTGATGACTCTTTCATAGACCTTGGGATCGTACTCACCGTCCGGAGAGGTAGCGAGTCGCGTCGCCTCCTCGCGTGAGTAGCCGATGTCCATGAGATCGCGGATTGCGAGGTTGAGTCCGCCGCCGTTCTTATTCAGCGGACAGTTGAGCTTGAAATCCTGCGCATGCGTCGCAGTCGCGAACCAGCTGATGATGTAGCCACGAGTCTCTGCCGAGGAAGGCGTCGTTGCCAGGCACACGATCATCCCACCCAAGAGCGTCGCCAACCCGCGGTGCAACCGGGACATGGGTTCCATACGTAGCGAAATATTATTCAGCTCGCATCATACAGGGGAGCGCGCAAGCGCGGCGCGTATCCGCGCCGGCGTGGCGGGAATGCTGGTGAGGCGGATACCAACGGCGTCGTAGATGGCATTCAGAATGGCCGGCGCCGTAGGTATCAGCGACGGCTCTCCGACCCCCTTGGCACCATACGGACCCAGCGGATCTCCATCCTCGATCAGGTGTATTGATATCGGCGGCACATCGCCTGAGGTAGGGATCAAGTAGTCGTGCAGGTTGTCGGTGCGGCCGCTGACATACTCTTCCATCAGCGCAAAGCCGATGCCTTGCGCGATTCCACCGTAAATCTGTCCCTCGACCAGGGTCGGATTGATCGCGCGCCCGACGTCGTGCGCGGCGTGGATTCTGATCAGACGTACGGTACCGAGCTCGCGGTCTACCTCGAGCTCGGCGATCTGGGCGCCGAACGCATAGCTCGCGTATGGAACGCCCTGGCCGTTGGCATCCAGCGGGACGGTGGGTGGATTGAAATACCCTTCACCGCGCGCGACGTCGCCGTGTTCGTCCGCCGGCAACTGCGCCAGGTCCAGGCGTAGCTCCCGGGCACCCTCGTCGGCAAGCAGCACCGTGCCCTGCAGCGCCAGTCGCGCGCGCTGTGAGGCACCGATGAGCTTGAGCAGCTCACGTCGCAGCGCCTCACCGGCAAATTTGGCGGCGTTTCCGGAGATGAACGTCTGCCGCGATGCCGAGCTCTTGCCGGCGTCCGCGGTCAGGTCGGTATCGCCCATCACCTGATCGACCAGTGCCAGCGGTAATCCGACCGCGTCGGCAAAAATCTGCGGCATGATCGTGGCAGTTCCCTGGCCGATCTCCTGTGCCCCATTGTAGAGAAACAGCCTGCCGTTTCGCCTCAGCGCTCCCACCATCGTCGATGGGTTAGCGAACACCGTGACGCCGATCCCGTACCACATGCAAGCGATCCCTACACCGCGCCGCAGCGGCGATGTCGCCCGGCCGGGATCGCCGTTGAACTGCCGTCGATCCGCCAGCGCCTGCGTCCAGGCGGGGCGTAGCCGCTGCAGACATTCAGCCAAACCAGCGCTCGCGGTGAGACGCTGCCCCGTCGCCGTCACCTGGCCCGCGCGCAGCGCATTGCGATACCGGAATTCCAGTCGATCGATGCCCGCCGCTTCCGCGAGCTCATCGATCAGCGTCTCGGTGATGACGACGCTCTGTGGGACCCCAAAACCCCTGAAGGCACCGGCGACCGCGTTGTTCGTGAATACCGCGCGCGTCAACGCGCGCACGGCGGGTACGGCGTACGGTCCACTCGCGTGGACCGGAACGCGATTCGCGACCGTGCTGCCGAAGGAGGCATAGGCGCCGGTGTTGAAGTCTGCCGCGAAGTCGATTGCCGTCAGCAGGCCGTGCGCGTCACAGCCGATGCGCGCTCGGATGCGCGCCGGATGACGCTTGGTGGTGGATATCATCGACTCGGATCTCGAGTAGGTATGCCGCACCGGGCGCTTGAGTTTCCAGGCGGCGACCGCGATCAGTGGCTGGATGGCGATGTCGAGTTTGCCGCCGAACCCGCCACCCATCGCCGACGGCACGATGTGCACGCGGTCGTCGGGCAGCTTCAGCATGCGCGCAATCTCTTCCCGGTCCATGTACGGCGTCTGGGTGCAGGCGAAGATGCGTAGACGTTCGCCGTTCGCATCCGAGAACACCTCGGCATAGCCGGCCTCGGGTTCGATATAGGCGTGCTCGATGTATTGCGTGCGCCCTTCCGCCTGCGCGACGTGCGCGGACGCTCGCAGCGCCGCCGCAGCGTCGCCCCTCACGACGCGACCGCGGCAAAGCACGTTCTCGGGGGCAAACTCGTGTATCAGATCCCCGGTCGCGGTCAGTGCTTGCTCCGGCTCTGTCAGGGGCTGATGCGGAAACCAGGTAATCGGAACGTCGGCTTCGGGAATCGCCGCGAGCGCATCGTGTTCCCCCACGAGGCACAGGACCGCTTCCCCGCGGAAACGCACCTGCTCCACGGCGAGCGCGGGCTGATCCTTGAGATCGGGAACGATCGAGAAGCGGTTGTCAGGGATGTCCTGGGCGGTGAGGATCGCGACGATGGCTGGATACCTGGCTCGGAAGGCGGGTAGATCTCCGAGCACGAAGCGCGCCCGCGCGTAGGGCGATCGGACGATTCTGAGCGACAGGGCGTCGGTCGGCCAAAGATCAGCGCCGTACTTTGCCTTCCCCGCGACCTTGTCCGGGCCATCGAGCCGCACGATGCGACTGCCGACCGCCTGGGCGTCGGCGGGCTGGTCGACCGGCGCGCTGGTCGCGTCCCGAATGGCCGCCACGATCTGGCGATAGCCGGTACAGCGACACAGCACTCCGCCGATCGCTGCTTGAGCTTCGGCCTCTGTCGGGCTCGGGTTGCGTCTGAGCAGATCCGTCGCTGCCATCAGCATGCCGGGCGTACAGATTCCGCATTGTGCCGCGCCGTGCCGCAGGAACGCGCGTTGCAGTGCATTCAGCTGACCGTCCTCTGCCAGACCTTCGACCGTCACGACCTCCTGATTGGCCGCCTGCCCTGCCGCCATCAGACAGGCGCACACCTGTCTGCCCGCGACCAGAATCGTGCAGGCACCACAGTCTCCCGCGTGACAGCCGATTTTTGTACCGGTGAGCCCGAGATCCTCGCGCAGCACCTCGGACAGCCGCCTGGCCGGGTCGACGGACAATTCGACCGGCCGGCCGTTGACGATAAAGGCGAGCGTGCGGGTGGTGTCATCCATCGCACAGCTCCCGGACGGCACGCGGCAGCAGCATCGCGACGGCGTCAAGACGATAGGCCGCCGAGCCGCGGATATCATCGATCGGCGACAGCTCGGCAATGGCTTTCGGGACCACAAGCGCGCAGGCGGCCGTGGGATCGAGGCCGAGGAGCTGCGATTCGATCGACCTCAGTCGCTGTGCACGCGCCGAGCAGGAGCCGACCGCGACGCCCGCGTAGCTGATGCAACCGGCCGCGTCGAAGTCAAGTGTCACCGCGAGCGACACGATCGAGATCACCAGGTAGGCGCGCGCTCCGAGCTTGTGAAACACCGAGCGGGCACGGCGTGAGCGCGGCGGGATACGGATCGCGGTGACTAATTCGTCGGCCGCGCAGGCGGTACGGCGCGATCCGAGGACGAAATCCTCCAGCGCCACGGTGCGCACACCTCGAGTCGAGGCCAGATCGATCCGAGCCGACAGCGCCAGCAGCGGCGGCACGCCGTCGGCCGCGGGCGATGCGTTGCAAAGATTCCCCGCGATGGTCGCGACGTTTTGAACCTGCTCTGCTCCGACCTGAGCGGCAGACTGCTTGAGTGCCCGAAACCAGGCGGGAAGGAGCTTGCTGTCGCGCACCTCGGCCCAGGTCGCGGTGGCCCCAATGGTGATCTCCGCCTCATCGGACCGTATGCCGCGCAGACGTTTGATCGCCGTGATGTCCAGGATGGACTGGCGCAACCGGTCCGGCATCGGCACACCGGTCGCATACAGATCCGTGCCGCCAGCGAGCACGACGCGTGGCGCCGCGGCCAGCGTTGCCAGTGCCGCCGAGAGCTCGGTGGGGCGAACATATTGTGCTGAGTCGGGCCGCATGTTCCGTCCACTCAGCGCTATAACTTTAGCGATTTGAAGCAGTTAGCACATCCACCGCGGATCAGCCTAGCTCGGATGCCAAAGCATTTCAAGCCGCATTGAGCTCTCGGATCTGCCATCGTCGGCGAGCGCAAATCATTGGATAATCGCATCGCCCATTGAGCGCGTTTGAACGGCGAATTAACCGATCGAGGGACTCCTTGGCCAGCAGCGATTCTCCTCCAGGCAACGATGCGAGCGGCGGCGGCGGCGGCGGTGGTGGTGGCGGCGGTGGTGGCGGCGGTGGTGGTGGTCACGGCCGCATCGTTATCGAGCGGCACGGCCCCATCGCGCAGCTTACGTTGCACAATACCGACCGTCGCAACGCTCTGTCAGTGCGCATGTGGCAGGAGCTGGCGACGTTCTGTCGCCAAGCCAAACACGATCACAGCCTGCGCTCGGTGATCGTCTCGGGCGCGGGAGCTGTGTTCTCGGCAGGCGCAGACATTTCCGGCTTCGAAGTGGGCCGTACGGGATCCGGCGCGCATCAATTCGACGACCTGGTCGAAACGACGCTGGCGCAATTCGAGGAGCTGCCGCAACTATTGGTGGCCGCTATCGCCGGTCCGTGTATGGGTGCGGGTGCATCGCTCGCCTGTGCGTGCGACTTGCGGGTATGCGGGCGCGATGCCGTCTTTGCCGTCCCGGCGGCACGTCTCGGCCTCGGCTACGATCCGCGCGGCATCGCACGCATCCGGCGAGTGTTCGGCGAGAACCTGACGAAGGAATTGTTGCTGCTCGCGGCCCGAATCAGCGCGCAGCGTGCCTACGAGCTCGGCGTCGTTCATCGGCTGGTGGAGGTAGGGGAAGCTGTGCCGAAGGCGAGAGAAATCGCCGAACAGGGAGCCACGCTGGCTCCGCTGACGCAATCGGCGGCCAAGGCGGCTGTCCGGGAATTGGGTTCGTATCCGGCACCGAGCGCGGCATTGTTGCAGCGGGTGGCGGCCGCCGATGCGAGCGAGGATTACGCTGAGGGCCGCGCGGCTTTTGCGGAAAAGCGCCAACCGAATTTCAAAGGTCGATGACGCGCTGCTGATCAGGGAGCGCGACGACGGCGCGGGAAGATCAGTCAGATCGCTCCGCTCTGCCGTAACGACGCGATGTCGGCGTCGGAGTATCCGAGCGCTCTGAGGATCTCATCGGTATGCTCGCCGAGCCGCGGCGTTGGCAAGCGCATGGTCGAGGGCGTGCGGCTGAGCTTGATCGCCTGTCCCACCAGCCGCACCGGCCCGCGCGTGGGATCGGTCACCGTCTCGGCAATCCCGAGGTGACGCACCTGCGGGTCGGCAAATACTTCGTTCATGCGATAAATAGGCCCACAGGGAACGCCGGCTCGGTTCAGTCGCTCGATGAGCTCGGCCGTCTCATACTGTGAGCTCAGTTTCTCGATGTCGGCATTGAGACTATCGCGATTTTTCAGACGCGACTTCTCGTCCGCGAACGCCGGGTCGCTCGCCATGTGATCCGCACCCAGCGCACTGCACAGCCGCCGGAAAATGGCATCGCCCGAGGCTGCGATGTTGGCGTAGCCGTCGCGCGTCTTGAACACACCGGTCGGGATCGCGGTGGGATGGTTGTTGCCCGCCTGCCCCGCAATCTCACCGCCAATCAGCCAGCGTGCGGCTTGAAAATCCATCATCGCGATCTGGGCGCCGAGCAGATTGGTCTGCACCCACTGGCCTTGCCCGGAGCGCTCGCGTTCGAGCAGGGCGATCAGGATACCGATCGCACACATCAGACCGGCGCTCAGATCGGCAACGGCCGTGCCCGCGCGCACCGGCCCTTGCCCCGGCAGGCCGGTGACCGACATGAGTCCGCCCATTCCCTGAGCGATTTGATCGAAGCCGGGCCGGTCACGATACGGGCCGCTGTCGCCAAATCCGGAAATGCTTCCATAGACGAGCCGCGGATTGATTGATCTGAGACTCTCGTAGTCGATGCCGAGCCGATACTTGACGTCGGGTCGGAAGTTCTCAACCAGTACATCTGTCTGTTCGACCAGCCGCCGCAGAATCTGCAATCCCTCGGGCTTTTTCAGATTCAGTGTCATGCTGCGTTTGTTCCGGTGCAGATTCTGAAAATCAGCATCGTCTCGGGAGAATCCGAGGCCACCATCGCCCTGCGCGGATTCGACCTTGATGACATCGGCACCCCAGTCCGCCAGATAGCGCACGGTTGTCGGACCGGAGCGCACGCGCGACAGATCAATCACCTTGAGATTTGAGAGCGCAGCCGTCATCGCAAAATGATCTGATCGCAGTGGATCGTCCGTCCGGGTGAGCTTGCGCGAATCAACCTGCCTACATACTATCGCTTCCAACAGAACAGTTGCCATCGGACTGCAATCACCTGCCGCTTCACGACAGAGCAGAGAGGATCCCATGGATCTAGGCCTCAAGGGCAAATACGCGCTGGTCACCGGCGGCAGCGAAGGCATCGGTGCGGCAATCGCCGCCGTGCTCGCGCACGAGGGTTGTGATGTCGCGATCTGCGCGCGGCGCGAGCGCCTGCTGCAAGAGACTGCGCGCAAGATCGCTGACGCGAGCGGGCGTCGTATCCTGGCAATCCCCGCAGACCTGACCAAGGCGGCCGACGCCAAGAATTTCGTCGACAGCGCTCACAGGGAATTCAGCCGCATCGACATCCTGGTGAATAATGCCGGCTCAGCTCCGGGAGGGGTCATCGAGGAGCTGACCGAGCAGGATTGGGAGCTGGCTCTGCAGCTCAAATTCATGGGTTACGTCCGCTGCCTGCGTTACACGCTGCCGTACATGCGCCAACAGGGCGGCGGCCGTGTCGTCAATCTGATCGGCAACGACGGCAATAAGCATTCCTACTGGGAGATCGCGCCGGGCGCCGCCAATGCGGCCGGACAGAATTTGACGATCTCACTGGCCGGCCAATACGGCAAGGACAACATCACCTTCTGCGCCGTGAATCCCGGCCCGACTCGCACCGAGCGCTGGAACCGACTGGTTCGGGCGATGGCCCGTGACTGGAAGGTGCCCTACGAAAAGGCTGATGCCCTGGCTCCGGATAGTATTCCACTGGGCCGCATCGCGACCCCGGAGGAATGCGCCTACATGGTCGCGGTGCTGGCTTCGCCGATGGCGGCGTTCGCCAATGGCACGATGATTGACTTCGACGGCGGTCAGGAAAAGGCGCTGATGGACGTCGGCCGGGACGAGATCTTCCAGAAGGAATGATCCCCTGCCGAGCCTCCGTCATCGTGGTCGATGGGTCATCCAGCGTCCACCGTCCACGGCACCGAACAGCTCGAGCAACGCGCGATTGAAGGCCTCGGGCTCCTCGCTCGTGATCGTGTGGCCCGAGCGCGGCAGTACCAGCAGCGCCGCGGTCGGAATCGTACGCTTCAACAATACACTGCCGTCGAGACACCACTCATCTTCGTCACCGGTCACGATCAACACCGGCAGCGTCATCTGCGCGAGCCGGTCCTTCAGCTCATAGAGCGTCGGACGACGCAGCTGCACGTTGAGGATAGTGAGAGCCTGACCCTGAGGGGAATGCTCCGATAACCACTGGCGAAATTGCAGCCAACCGCGCGGATCCTTCCCCTTGTGCTGCAGTCGTACCGGGTAGCTCGCGTATTTGTCAGCGGCCAGCTCCATGCCGTCATTCAGGAACGAGTCCGCAATCTCGCGCGCGGATTTCGCAAACTCCTCCCGCGCCCCGGGGGTCGAGCCCCAGCCGCAGCCGGCTACCGTCAGAGAGCGGCAGCGCTGTGGATGATCCAATCCGAGGTTCAGCGCCGTGTAGCCGCCCATCGATAGACCGACGATATGAGCTTGCTCGATGGCGAGATGGTCCATCAAGGCGATCACATCGTCGCAGGCGATCTTTTGGGAGTAGGCTTTCGGATCAGTGGGGATATCGGACTTGGGATAACCGCGCGCACTGAAGGTCACGCACCGATACTGGCGCGACAACGGACGAATCTGCGGCTCCCACATGCGATAGTCACCGGCGTACTCGTGCAGAAACACGACCGCGATGCCGCTGCCGGCCTGCTCGAAATAGATCTTCGCGCCGTCTTTGCTCATTACGTGGGGCATGCCTCAATTCCTTCCATGAGCCGGCGTAGCCGCTGCGGCGTTACCGGCAATTCGCTCACCGCGCCTGGCCGCTGCAGGGCGTCGTCGATCGCCGATGCGATGGCCGCCCCGACGGCATTGACTCCGCCCTCTCCCGCCCCTTTCATGCCGAGCGGATTGAGCGGACTCGGCGCATCCTCGGTCACCAGCACGTCGACCGCGGGCATTTCTCGCACCGTCGGCAGCAAATAGTCCGCAAACGTGGTCGACAGCGGCTCGCCGCTGTCGCTATAAAGGAACTCCTCGAACAGGGCCCCGCCGATGCCCTGCGCGACACCCCCGACGAGCTGACCTTCGATCAAAGCGGGATTGACCGCGCGGCCGATATCATAGCCGACGAAATAGCGCTCGACCGCGACGGCGCCGGTCTCGGCGTCCACTCTCACCTTGGCAATGTGGACACCGTAGGGGTAGACCATGTGGGTCGAATTGAATTCGGCCTCCGCCACCAGGCTCTCGGACTGTGAGGCGGCAAGGTCGTGCAGCGCTAGCGCGGAGTCAGCCTTCCCCTTGCGCACCACCACGCCGTCGATCACCTCGAGTTGATCCGCGCCAATATGCATGCTGCGCGCTGCGGCCTGCAGCACGCCCTCACGCAACTTGGTGGCGGCCATGCGGGCCGCCTCACCGCACATCACCGTCGCCCGCGATGCGAATGCGCCCATGCCGCGGTCGATGCGGCCCGTGTCGCCGTGGGTGACCTTGATCAGCTCGTAGCCGACACCCAGGGTCTCAGCGCAGATCTGTGCGATCACGGTCTCGAGGCCTTGACCGAGCGACGCCGTTCCAGTCACGACCTCGATCGCGCCGTTACGGGATAACTCGATGCGTACCTTATCGAACGGGCCGAGGCCGCTCTTCTCGACAAACATCCCCAATCCGACGCCGACCTTTTCGCCGGCGGCGCGCCGCTGCGCGCACTCGCTCTGCATTCTCTCCCAGGCGCAAGCGACGAGCGACTTTTCGATCAGGGTAGCGTAGTCACCGGAATCGTAGACGATGTCGGTGCCCAGCGCGTCCAGACCGCGCGCGTAGGGCATCTCGTCACGGCTGATCAGGTTGCGGCGGCGCACTTCGATGCGATCGAGGCCGATCTTGGCCGCGATGGCGTCCAACAGGCGTTCGCGCACGAAGCTCGTCTCGTAGCGGCCCGGCGAGCGATAGGTGCCGCACGGCGTCTTGTTGGTCAGACGGATGTGGCCCCGGGCGCGATACGCCGGTACTCGATAGGGTCCCGGCAACATCGCCGCGGCGAGGTCCGGAACCGTCGCCGCGTGGGTGCGCATATAAGCGCCATTATCGTGGAAAAACTCGTCCTCGATTCCGAGGATCCGACCGTCCGCATCGATCGCCGCCTTGATCCGATGATGCTGATCGCGAGAATGGTTGGCGGCAATCAAATGCTCACGCCGGTCTTCGATCCATTTTACCGGGCGCTGAAACTTCAGCGCGGCAGCGCAAACCAGCACGTCCTCGGGGTAGAGCTCCCCGCGGATGCCGAAACCACCGCCGACATGCCCTTCGCGCAGCTGCACGGAATCGGCACTCCTGCCGAGCATCCTGGCAATCTGATCGCGGTTCCAGTGCGGCACTTTGGCCGCGCCATGCATTTCCAGGATGTCGTGCTCTGCGTCGTAGGTGGCAAGGGCTCCACGTGTCTCGATAGGTACACCGGTGTGCCGGCCGACCGAGAGTGCCAGCTCGATCCGGTATTTCGCTGCGTTGAAAGCCGCCTCGATGTTGCCGAACGATTTCTCGACGACGTCGGGCTCGGTCGTACGCCCGTCATCGAACCAGCCCGGCGCATCCACGGCACTCATGACGACCGGCAGCGGCTCGACATCGATGGCGATCCGCTCGGCGGCGTCCTCAGCGATATAGGCATCATCCGCAAATAACACGGCGACCGGCTCGCCGACGTAGCGTACCCGTCCCCTGGCCAGCACATATTGGCGATACGGCTCGAGCGAAGTCCGAGCGGTCAACCGAAACCCGATCGGCGGAATGTGCGCGACGTCGGCGGCCGTCCAAACCGCATGCACTCCGGCCATCTCGAGCGCCGCCGAGACCTCGATGCTCCTGAGTCGACCATGAGCGATCGGAGAGCGGATCACGCGCATGTGCCACTGACCGGGAAAGCAGATGTCGGCCACGAACCGACCTCGTCCGGCCACCAGCAACGGATCCTCAAGTCGACTGACCGAGCGGCCGATGAATTTGGTTGCCTTCACGGGTGAGCACGCATGTCATCTGCCACGGCACGCACGGCCCGAAGAATGTTCTGGTAGCCGGTACAGCGACAAAGATTGGACGCCAGCACCTCGAGCAGCTCGGCGTCGGAGATGTCGGGGTGACGCTCGAGTACCGCGACGGCCAGCATCAGAAAGCCGGGCGTACAGAATCCGCACTGCAGACCGTGGTGCTGCACGAAAGCGCGCTGCAGCGGATGCAGATCTCCGCCTCCGGAGAGCCCCTCGACCGTGCGGATCTTCCTGCCTTCGGCCTGCACCGCGA
>JASHTF010000336.1 GCA_030040715.1 Gammaproteobacteria bacterium
TCAAGAGCGCGGCTTGCTCGAGGTCGAGGTAGTAGGCGAGCGCCGAGCCGCAAGAGCTCTCGCCGAGCCGCCCTACGATCCGCGCGGATTGCGCCAGCGTGGCTGACGAGCTGTCCGCGCTTCCGTCCACCGTGAAGTCTCCATCTGACGACTCTCGGGTGGTGCCGCCTCGCTTCGCCCCGACGCCTGCACCATGACCGCCGTGCCGGACCTCGCACGCTTGAGCCTTCCTCGGGGTATGCGGGTTCGATGGAGAATCTTCTGGCTGCTGTTCGGCTTCGGGCTCATGGCCTACGTCCAGCAACGCAGTCTCGCGGTCGCAGCTCTGCGCATGATGCCGGACCTTGGGCTCACGCAGATGCAGATCGGGTGGCTCGAGACCGCATTCATCTCGGGCTACGCGGCACTGCAGTTCCCCGGTGGTGTGATCGGGCAGCGCCTGGGTGCGCGCCTCACCTTCACCCTGGTGAGCAGCATCGCTCTGACGGCGACGCTGCTCACGCCGCTCGCGCCGCTGGTGCTGCACGCCGAGGCGCTGTTCATCGCCCTGCTGGGTCTGCAGCTACTGCTGGGAATCGCGCAGGGGCCGCTGTTTCCGCTGTCTGGCGGGGTGTTCGAGACCTGGTTCCCGCCCCTGCAGTGGCCGCTCGTGCAGGGGGGACAGAGCGCAGGACTCGGACTGGGGGCCGCAGTCACTCCTCCGCTGGTCGCTTGGCTCATGTACGTTCTGGGGTGGAAGCAAGCGCTGGTGTACAGCTCGTTGCCGCTGCTGGTGCTGATCGTGATCTGGGCCCGGTATGGGCGCGATGCCCCCGACCAGCATCCGAGCGTCTCCCGCACGGAGCTGTCCGAGCTCGCTGCACATGCTCACGCCCGTGTCGACTCGAGCATTTCCTGGCGCCGAATCGGCGCTCTGCTTCGCAACCGCGAGACACTGCTGTTCGCGCTCTCATACCTGTGCATGAACTACACCTTCTATCTGATCTCCAACTGGACCTTCCTGTATCTCGCTCAGGAGCGCCACCTCCCGGTGATGCAGAGCGGGTTACTGGCCGCGGTCCCGGCCCTTGGCTCCGCGCTCGGAGCAGGAGCGGGCGGAGCGATCGCGAGCGTTTGCATGCGCCGTTACGGGACCCGATGGGGACTGCGCATCGTGCCGCTGGTTGGTTTGCCGCTCGGAGGCATTCTGTTGCTGCTGGCCACGAGCGCGGTCAGCGCCTACGCGGCGGCCGTCGCGCTGGCGCTGTGCTTCGCAGCGATCGAGCTCACGGAAGGCTCTTACTGGGCAGCCGTGATGAACGTCGCGCGCTCGGATGCCATGGCGGCCGGCGGCATTCTCAATACCGGCGGCAATGGCGGCGGCCTCGTCGCCACTCCGATCGTCGCCTACTTCTCCGGGCACCACGCTTGGAACCTGCCGTTCCTGCTGGGCGCCGGACTCGCGGCAGTTGCAGCCCTGCTGTGGCTGATCGCCGATCCAGCCCGCCAGATCAGCGCCGCCGATCCCTAGAGCGATACGTCCCCGATCCGCTCGAGGACATAGCGGCGGATGTCGAGGTCCGAGTCTTCCATCGGTGCGAACCAACCGCGCTCGTGAACGCGCGCGCTGATGCCCTGCTGCACCGCCTCGCAAACCGCCCAGTCCTGACGGTTGATGAGATCCCAGAACGTGACGGTGTCGGTCGGATCGAAATCGCTCTTGGCGAGCTCGTACGGCTCGAACAGGAAATGGCAGACGATGCGGGTATGCGTGGCGCCCTGCGGCTGCAGGATATAGGCCGTCACGTGATCGCAGGCGAGGCTTACGAAGAGATTCGGGAACACGAGCTCGCCCTTATGGCGTACGCGTTCGTCCTCGTCCAGCGTCGGAAACGCACGGCGTTTAGTGGTGCCGGAAGCGGTGAAGGTGTACGCCCCCGGTCGGTGCGGTATACCGCGCTGCCAGTCGAGATTGGCGCCACCGCGCTCGCGGAACGCCGGCACCACGGCGCACAGCTCGGGGTGCACACCGGCACAGTGATAGCACTCGTTGTAGTTCTCGCAGATCACCTTCCAGTTCGCCGCCACCTCATAGCGGAGGGTGTGGCCGATACGAAGCTCGCCGAGCGGGTAGCGCGCGAGCCGCCCCGGCACCGGGCCCAGCTGCTCCCCGAGGGTAGCCGCCTTGGCCGGCGTCAGGTTGAGGAACACGAACCCACCCCAGCACTCGAGACCTGCGCGATAGAGGCTGAAGAGTGTCTTGTCGAATCCCGACTCGGCGCTCAAATGCGGTGCCGCGAGCAAGCGGCCGTCGAGATCGTAGCTCCATTGATGGTAGGGACAGGTGATACGGCCGCCGGCGATACCTCCGGGTAGCGCTGTCGGCGCGGCACTGCCGGGCGCCGTCGGCTCGCGGCACAGGCGGGTGCCGCGATGACGGCAGGTGTTATAGAAGGCGCGCAGCTGCCCTTCGCGGTTGCGCACCAGGATCAGGCTCTCGCCGAGCACATCGAGCAGCCGGTAGTCGCCGGGTCCCGCGAGCTCTTCCTCGCGCGCGACGCAGACCCAGTCGCGGCAGAAGATCCGCTCCTTCTCGAGCGCGAACACCTCGGCGGTGCGGTACCAGCTCGATGGCAGGGTCGGCTCGAGACCTGCAAGCGGCGGCGGCAGCTCGTTGCTCATCCTCGGTACCTGTTCTCTTGCAGCATACGTTCCATCCAAGTGCCGCGCACTATTCTATTTGCCTGGCCGAGTATGCGCGAGTTTCGACGACGGATCGATTTGACAGCAGTGTCTCCAGACCGCGCAACAGTTCAGCTACCAGCAGTGCTACGCCGAGACCATCCTCGGGATGAGCACAGCCATCAGGTTCTATGAGCGGCACGGATTCTCGCGCTTGGAGGCGCCGCTAGGGAACACTGGACATAGTCATAATGATTGCTGGCTGCTGTTGCGGCTGTACCCACTCGGAGACGTAGCTGTGGGGTTTTGAGTGCTGCCGCCGAATAACGCGGCGCGGCGCCTCTCCCCGTGAGAAGATCGGCCCATGGCATTACGCGTTGGCATCGTCGGTGCGACCGGCCTCGTTGGTCAAGCCATGCGAGACATCCTCGAGCAGCGTCGCTTTCCGGTAGAGCAGATGCGCTTCTTCGCCTCGGCGCGCTCAGCCGGGCGCCGCTTGTCCTGGCGTGGAGGCGAGGTAGCGGTCGAAGACGCCGCCACGGCCGACTACGCCGGATTGCATATCGTGTTGTTCTCGGCAGGCGCCTCGACATCGCGTGCGCTCGCACCCAAGGTGGCCGCCGGCGGCGCCATCGTGATCGACAACTCCTCGGCGTGGCGCATGGATCCAGCGGTTCCACTGGTCGTCAGCGAGGTCAACGGCCACGCCCTCGCCTCCATTCCCAAGCGTATCGTCGCCAATCCCAATTGCACGACCATGGCTGCGATGCCCGTGCTCAAGCCCTTGCATGTCGAAGCGCGCCTGACGCGGCTGGTGGCCTCAACCTATCAAGCGGTGTCGGGCGGCGGAATCGCCGGCATCGAGGAGCTCGAGACCCAGGTGCAGGGAGCGGCGGGACAATCGGCGCGATTGGCGCGCAGCGGCGATGCGCTCACGCTACCGGCGCCCAGAAAGTTTGCGGCTCCGATCGCCTTCAACGTTCTGCCCTTTGCCGGTGCCTATAGCGGTGATGACGGCTGGACTGACGAGGAGCTGAAGCTGCGCAACGAGACGCGCAAGATTCTGGAGATTCCCGATCTGCCGGTGGCGGGCACCTGCGTGCGGGTACCGGTGTACACCGGACACTCGCTGTCGATCAATGCCGAGTTCGCCAGGCCGCTGTCGGTGGCACGCGCCGTCGAGCTGCTACGCGCTGCGCCGGGCGTGGAGGTAGTCGACGTGCCCACGCCGCTCATGGCGGCCGGCAAGGATCCGAGCTACGTCGGACGCATCCGCAAAGACCCCACGGTACCGTACGGCCTGGTGCTGTTCGTCTCCAACGACAACCTGCGCAAGGGGGCAGCGCTAAACGCCGTCCAGCTCGCCGAGCTGCTGGCTGCAAAGGTCGCTTGATCGAACGGCAATCGGATCACTACTTGATTCTGGCTACGCGTCCCTCAGTCGGGAATTTCTCAAACTGAAGGGCGTCGTGGCCCGGCACGACGCGATCGGGAGAGCCGGCAAGCTGAATCATGCGGTACTGGTTCTGAACATTGGCAGCGTGATCGGCGTCAGAGAACGTGCCGCTGGCTTTGTGCTCAGCCAGATTGCGATACAGGTATACATTGTCGGAGGCGAGGACGTAGGTAGGAGTGCCTGCTACGCGGATGTATTGTGAGGCGTAGGTATGGCGCCCGCCGGTATAGGCGCGAATGCCGGGAAATAACTCGACGTCATCCCCATCCACGAAGCGCAGTCGTCCCTCGGTGTTGACCTTGACGAGTTGCTGGATATCTTCCGGGTCGATCCCGCCGTGATGGCCACCGCGCTGCCAGGCGTCGCCGGTGTAATAACGAAACTCCTCCTTCTGAATCCAGACCGTGGCTTTGGGAAAAAGATCAATGCCGCCCAGGTGATCCCAATGGGCATGACTGATGACGATGTCGGTAATGTCCTGCGGCTGAATTCCTGCGAGTCTGAGGGCTTCATCGGGGCGAATGTAGTCGCTCGTATGGAAGTGCTTGAGAAAGGTATCGCGGTGATAGCCGCTGTCGAACAGAATGTTCCGGCCGCCGCCGCGGATCAACCAAATGACCATCGCCAGCTTGACCTTCTCGTGCGCATCTCCCACCACCATGTTGGCGACGTCGCTCTCATCCGAGGCATAGCGGATCGCCTGGATGGAGTATTCCGGCGTGGGAGAGGCCGCGAGCAGCGTGCACGGCAGCGCGGCACAAATGGTGGCGAGCAGCAATCGTCGCATGAGTGTTCCCCCTCGTGAACGAGGATGAGTAGAACCGGCGATTTACAATACAACAACTCAGGCAGGATGCAGCACATGAAACGTATCGCAACCGCAGCCATGGTGCTCTCGCTGGCGGCGCTCTGAAGCCGCGAGCGCTCGCTGCGAAGCTACTGTCCTGGAGGCCGATAGCCCCCGGCCTTCTTGGCAGCCCTGTCAATCTCTTCCGGCGCCATCAGCACCACCGTCCTTTCGGTCGCGCCGCCGCTCTGGTTGATGGCAAGCGCGGCGGCAGCAGCGCTGACGTTATCCGGCAGGTCGGCGATCACATAGGCGTCCACTTTGCCGAGCGCGAAGTAGAAAGCCTCCAACTTGCCGCCCAGCCCCTCCATTAATTTTGATACCGCCGTGCGGCGTGCAGAACCTCCCTCGCGGGCCACGCCCTTGGCGCCTTCGGCTGTGTAACGGGCTTCAAAAAGATATTTGGCCATGATGCCCCCGACATTTTTGCGATAGCAGGTCCTGACTCGAGGTCGCGCGCACCCTACAGGGCATTATGCGCTCGTGCCCAAGGCATTCACTACCCGGTAGCGGGCGGTAGCGAGCGTCGGCCCTGAGGTGTGCGCGCGTCATCGACGGTGCACGATTCCGTTTATACTGGAGGTGATCCCGTTGCGCTCGCGCTGCCGTGGTCGCCGCCAACTGCTACTGGGAGACGGAGTATGGTCCGAGGTTCGTGCTTCTGTGGCGCCGTGCAGTACCAAGCCGACGGCTCCTTCAGCTCGATGATGAGCTGTCACTGCTCCATGTGTCGCAAGCACCATGGCTCAGCGTTCGCGACCTACGTGTCTACACCGCTCGAGGGCTTCCGCTGGGTGTGCGGTGAAGACGCTGTGCTGAAGTATCAATCGTCGCCGCACTGGGTACGTAACAGCTGCAGCGTCTGCGGGTCCACCGTCCCGACGACGTTGCCGGCGCACGCGGTGGCGGTACTGCCGGCGGGTCCGCTCGAGGGAGATCTCGGTATCAAACCGCAGGCCCATATTTTCGTGGGCTCGAAAGCGCCCTGGTACACGATCACGGATGACCTGCCTCAACACCAGGAGAATCCGCCGGAGTTCGCGCTGCCGGGACTACCGCGCCCGACGGTGGATGCGCGTGCCGGCGTCACCGCGGGCAGCTGCCTGTGCGGAGCAATCGCCTACGAGGCAACCGGTGAGCCGCTGTTCATGCAACACTGTCATTGTCTTCGGTGTCGGCGCGCACGTGGGGCAGCGCTCGGCAGCAACCTGTTCTACAAGGAGACTCAATTCCGCTGGCTTCGCGGCTCAGAGCAGATTCGTGAGCACAAGCTGCCCGAGGCCAAGTTCTACACCACTGCATTCTGCCGACAATGCGGCGGAGCGGCGCCGCGTGTGTCGTCCGATCGCGGCATCGTCGTAATCCCTGCGGGCACGCTCGACACCGACCCGCCCATCCGGCCTCAGCGCCACATCTTCACCAACTACCGAGCGCCGTGGTTTCAGATCACGGACTCGCTGCCGCAATTCTCCGAGGCGCCACCGCCGCTGGCCTAGCGCCCGCGAGCAACCACTCGCGGCCGCGTCAGCTCGGCGTCGCCGTATTGCCCCGGCAGCGCTCCGTACAAGGCAAAGTCACGGATCAGGTCGAAATAACCGGGCGCATAGCGCATGTCGGTACGCTCTCCGGCAGCATCGGTCTCGAATAGTGTCATCCCGTGCGCGGCCTTGGCGTAGTAGGCAATGGTGTAGTCGTCTCCGGCGACGATGAGCGAGTTGAGCCGCCTGCGCGTTTCCTGACTGGGCGCTTCGTAATCCTCGCCGCCCAAAACCCACAGCTCCGGCGTATGTGACGAGCGCAGCACCGGCATGGGATCGTAGTCAAACGGCGTGTGCCAGTCGAAGTCTGCCGCCATCGCGCGCAGCTCGGTCTCGGATTTCGGCAGGAACAGCCACGTGTAGTCACCGCGCAGGTCCGCGTACCAGCGTGACTTCGAGTAGCGCGAGCGCAGGCGATTGAGCTGTGCATAGCCGCTGGAGAAGTCGCTCGTCACCACGTTCTCTACCGCCCGTGCCACCTTGAGCGCATCGCGGATCTCGCGGTGCGAATAGCCTTTTTCACTCAACTGCAGTTCGACCGATTCCTGATCCTCATCGATGACGCTGACCGCCAGCCCAAAGCAGACGATCGCGAAATCGACCGGCGTTCTCGAGGCCGCCAGTGGCGCCACCCAGCCCCCTTGGCTACCCGCCTGGAATCCGATCCTTCCCAGCCGGGCGCCGGCGAGCGACCTGGCCGTCGCGACCGCGGCGACCGCATCGTCGGCCAGCAACGAGAAGTCCTGAGTGTACTTTCCGCCGGAACTCCCGGTTCCGCGCTTGTCGTAGACGAACACGCCCACGCCGCGCGCAGGCAGCATCCGTTGCAGGGAGTAGTACTTGAGCCCGGAGTCGGTCTCGGATCCGTGCAGCAACACCACCACCGGCACCTGGTCACTGCCCGGGGGCATCACCAGCCTGCCGGCGAGAGCCGTACCGTGGCTGTGAAACACGACCTCGTGCACATCGAACTTGCGTCGCGTGCCGGATGCTTTCCCAAACCGAATGGTGTCGCAGCCCGCAAACGACACGATCACGCCGTCGGTAGCCTTGCTCCAGCCGCGCGTGCTGACCCAGGTACCGTCCGCCTGCGGGTGCAGAGCGCCCGTGGTTCCGTCAAACCGACGCCAGCGCAACGTGTCGCCGTCGGACGGGGCAATGTCAATGTCCGAGCCGTCGTCGAGCAGGTAGCTTCCGATTCGACAGTCATCTGGAGAGGCAGCGAAGAGCAGCGCCGGCGTCAGCATTGCCAGCCCGGCAATCAGCACCAGCCGTACCGTCCTGAAAAGCCTGCACAGCGGCCGTGCCATCGTCAGCATATTCATCATGCCCTGCTCTCCCGTAGATGAATCCGAGCCGATCGCGGTCTGAGATATATACCCGGCCTGCGGCGATTCCGTTTCGTGGCGGGGGCGGGGGCGGCGGACGCGGACGCAGCGGCGCATGGATGAACGCGCGGCGAGTGGGGCGGCGCCTGGCGGCCGTGGTGACGCCGCCAAGCGCCTGGCCATCAGCCTGTGATGTCGGCGTGGAGGCCGATGGTTGGGCAGAGTGTGCGCCGCGGTCGCGCCTTCGCACACTGTCATTTCTGACACGTGCGGGTTAAAGATTGTTAATGTTCCGTCGACGCGTTGAGGTGGCTCGGGCCGATGGCCGCCCGTTCCCCGATGCTCAAATAAGGCGGTCCCAACTCCGGGCTGCGTCGGCGAGCGTGCTGAAATGCACGTGCTCCTGGCTTTGCATGTGCTCGACCAGGCGCTCGAGCATGAGCATGCGAGGCCCGCGGCCGATGACCTGCGGGTGGGTCGTCAAGTTAAATACACCGTCCGGCACGTGCCGATGGCAATAATCGAACTCCGCGCGCCAGAGGGCGAATACCTCGTCGGTGCTTCGCAGCCCCGGCCGCAGCGGATTGCCCTGCCAATGGAAATAGGGAAAGTCGTCCAGCTCCCAGGCGACGGGCATCTCCAGCAGGCGGGTGGTCGCGCCCGGGACGAAGCGCTCCTCGTCGATCTGATCGCCATGCCGCGGGCGATAGGGCTTGAAGTCATCTGCCATGAGGCTGCTGTCATAGCTGAACCCCAGCTCCACGAGAATCGCAATCGAGTTGTTCGACAAATTCCAGGACGGCGAGCGGTAGCCTGCCGGTTTGAAGTCGCTGCCCACTACCGACTGCAGCTTGGTCACACTGCGTCGGAGCAGATTGGTTTCCTCGTCGCGCGGCAACGCGGCCGGCGACTCGTGACAATAACCGTGCACCGCAATCTCATGCCCTTGCTCGCGAATGCGGCGCACGACGTCCGGGAAGCTGACCGCCGTATGAGCGGGGATGAAGAACGTCGCGGGGATGCGCTTGCGCGTCAGCAGCTCAAGGATTCTCGGAACGCCTATGCGTGCGCCATACTCTCCGCGCGAGACCGGCGTCGGCCCCGTCAGCTTGAAGGTGCTGACCCAGATCGAGACCGCGTCGAAATCAAACGTCAGGCAAACGGTGGTCATGCATGGCCCTGGAGGATTGATGCTCCCGACAGAATATGCGCATTTTGACGGCCTGGCATTATCGGCGCTGTTGTACGGCAAGCAGGTCTCTGCCAGAGAGCTCATGACGTGTGCGATCGAGCTCGCCCGACGGCGTGGCGGTGCGCTCAACGCTCTGTGTTACGAGCGCTACGATGAATCCCTCGAGCTGGCCGCTCGCGCTCCGCTGCAGGGAGTCTTCGGTGCCGTGCCCTTTGTGCTGAAGGATTCGAGCCTGGCCTCGCGGCGCTTTCCCTACAGCATCGGTTCGCGGCTATTCAGCGATCAGCAGGCACCCTACGATGCGACGCTGGTCACCCGTTTTGCCGCCGCCGGTTTCATCCCCTTCGCCCGCACGACCTCCCCGGAGCTGTGCATGGCGCCCACGACCGAGGCGGTCCGCAATCACGGTCCGACGGTAAATCCGTGGGATCGAACGCGCTCGGCGGGCGGATCGAGCGGCGGGGCCGGAGTTGCGGTAGCGACCGGCGTGGTACCGATCGCTCACGGCAGCGACGGCGGCGGATCCATCCGCATACCGGCGGCATGCTGCGGGATTTATGGACTCAAGCCCTCGCGCGGCCGCGTACCCATGGGACCCGCGAGGGGCGAGGGTTGGGGCGGCCTGTCCACCGACGGAGTTCTGAGCCGCACGGTGCGCGATAGCGCCGCCGCGCTCGATGCGATCGGCGGTTACGATCCCGGTACGCCCTACGCCTCACCTCCCGCCCCACCCTCCTTCCTGCAGTTGCTGTCGCAGCGCTGCGAGCGGCCGCTGCGCATCGCGCGCTGGTCGGGTGCCTGGGAGGGAATCGCGGTCGCCAGCGAGTGCGTTGCGGCGACGGAATTTGCCGCGCAGCTCATGCGGGCGGCCGGTCACGAGGTCATCGATGTCGCTCCGCCGGAGATCGATTACTGGAAGTTCATCGACGCTCATATGCTGGTACTGAGCGCCTCGATCGTGGTCGCGGTGAACGCGGTCACGCAGGGTCGGCCGGCGCGCGAATGGCAGCATCAGCTCGAGCCGGCGATGTACGACGGCTACCAGCTGGGCACCTCATTGAGCGCGGAACAGTACATTCGTGCCATCAACCTGTTCCACGCCGTGGGGCGCTGCCTCGAGAGCCATATGGAATCGGTCGATATCGTGCTCACGCCGACCATTACTCAGCTCCCGGCCAAACTCGGAGTACTCACGATGAACGACGACTTTCGCTCGTTTCGTCGCAAGGTCGCCGAGTACACGACCTTCCTGGCCGTCGTCAACGCGTCGGGCCAGCCGGCGGCCAGTGTGCCGCTTTATTGGACCGACGCGGGCTTACCGGTCGGCATCCAGTTGATCGGTCACTTCGGGCGCGAGGATCGGATTCTGCAGCTCTCGGCGCAACTCGAGGCGGCCGCTCCGCGAGGAATCAGGAGCTGGGCGGAAGAGCTCGCCTCAAATAGCACGCCTCAACGTACCGCGAAATAGGCATCACGCAGCACGTTGGTTTCCAGCTCGAGCTCCTCGAGCCGGTGCTTGACCACGTCGCCGATGCTGACGATCCCCACCAGGCGCTCGGAAGCCAGCACCGGAACGTGGGTGGTGCGATGGCGTGTCATGAGCATCATCACGCGCTTGATGTGCTCTTGCGGCGACACGCTCACAACCTCTCGGCGCATGAGCTCGCTGACGGGCACGGTGGACAGGCGGTCGCGATGCCTGGCTAGACCAGACACGACTTCGCGATGGGAAAGGATCCCGACCACCTCATCGCCGAGCGTCACGACCAGCGCGCCGACCTTGTGCTCGGACATGATGCGCGCCGCCTGCTCGATGGTGGCATCGCGACTGACGGTGATGACCTCACTGCCCTTGCGGTTCAAGATGGCCTGAACAAGCATGTCCGATCTCCAGTCGCAGCGGCTGCCCGCTGCCCGTATTTCCCCGGATGGCGCCGGTAGGACCAAGACTGCCCACGCCGGCAGAAGTTCCCGCGCGAGCGCGGCCGCTATCCGTGCCGTTAAGCTGAGATAACTTTAATCAAATACCGGCCGAGCGCAGCGCCATTAAGAAACTTTAATTGGCAGCCAGCGAGGTTTGCGGCAGCGGCTCCGGCCGCGTCGCACCGGTGCGCCGTCGCTCACTGGCCGGGATGATAGCTGCGCTCGACGTGTCCCTGCAGATCCTCGGGATAGAAATAAACCGGACGCAGCAAGCCGCGCGCGTAGCGGATGGCCTCGTCATCGAAATGCGCCGAGTGTGGGTCGCCGCTCTCGCCACCGGCCGTCACCGCCACCGCGCGTACCTTCGGTCCAAATTCCACCACCGCCACGAAGCTGTTGCCCTCGGTACCGTAGTAGCGGTGCGTACCCGGATAGGCCTTGGCGTTGAAGGCGGCGAGCGAGCCCCAGCGCGAGGAGGTGAATGGCACCGGGATGCTCGGCTCGGCATCGCTGAAGTGCGGCACGATGTCGTCCGTCACGCGTTGAAAGCGATTGATCTCGCCCCACGGTACGCGCCAGTTGCCGAACTCGCGCGCGAGCAGATCCGAGACGTCGGCGAGTGTCTGCAGCTTCATCATCGGGGAAGTGTCAGCCATGTCATCCCACGCGCCGCTGCTCTCATCCAGATGTTCGGGCCGCACCCCCTTGTTGGTCCACAGCGCATCGCCCCAGAACACCGCCAGCGAGGTGGCGAGCGAGTGGTCCGACCAGCGGTAGTCCCAGTGCCGCAGCAGCTCGATCTGGTCGTGCAGGCGCGCACGCAACGGGTCCGCGGACGGCAAGGCGTCGTACGCCTGCACCAGCAGGGGGATCAGGCGCGCGAAGGCCGGCAGATAAGAGTCGAACGCCGCGCGCTCGAGCGACTCGAGGGTGAAATCCTTGCGCGCGGACAACAGCTCGGTCGCGTGGACGCCGCGCGGATTCTCGCCGGCGGTGTCCATGTAGCGCGGGAAATCCTCGCGTTTCGGGCTGGACGGGCCGGCGTTCGTGTACGGCCCGTCATTGGAGTTGAACAGCCAGCCGCTCGCCGGATTCACGATGCTGGGTAGCGACTCGAGAGTATGCAGCCCCTTCCAGTCGGTCGCGGGGTTGGAACCGTCGACCGGCCGGGCGTAATCGAAACGATTGTCGCGGACGGGCATGAACTGCGGCATCAGCATCGCGATCTCGCCCTTCGAGTCCGCGAACACCGTGTTGTTCGAGGAGTTGGCCCGACGGCGGGCCACTTCCAGATAGGAAGCGTAATCGCTTGCCTTGGTGCGCAGGAACGATTGCTCGAGCGCGGCGATCGGCGTATTCATCAACGCGATGCTGATCCACTTGTCGCCGTCCTTGCGCACGACCGGACCATGGTGGGTCGCGTAGGTCTTGAAAGTCTTGACGGCCAGCGCTCCGCTGTCGGTGCGATAACTGAGCTCGATCGTCTTGATCTGTACCGGGCGCAGCTCGTGGCCGTAGCGGTAATACTGTCGGCCGCCGCGTGAGACGATCGTCTCGGCAAATTGATCGACGTTGTCGGCGCCCGTGCTGGTGTGCATCCAGCCGATGTGGGGATTGAAGCCCTGATAGATGAAGAACTGGCCCCAGGTCACCGCGCCATACGCATCCAGCCCCTCATCGCTCGACATCTGCAGCTCCGAGCGAAAGAAGAACGTCGTATGCGGATTGATGAGCAGCAGCGCGTGGCCGTCGCGGGTGTTCGAGGGGGCGATCGCGATGCCGTTCGAGCCTCCGGGACCGACCGGGTCGATAGCGCCGCGCAGCAGCCGATTTTGCGCGACCGGCGGCGCGGGCGACTGCCCCGGTAGGTCGTAGAACGCCGCGAGCGCCGGCAGGTTCACCGCGCGCTCGATGTCGCCGCCGATGCTGCCCTCGCTGAACGCGAGGGCCATCCAGGGCTCGAAATGCCGCAGCGCCCGCGGATGCACCTGCGGGTGGGTGGCGAGAAAGTAGTTGAGTCCATCCGCCCAGGCGTTCATCAGCGCGACCAGCCAGGGGGGACTGTGCGCGTAATCGGCTTGAAGCTGCTTGGGATCCAGGAACAGCCGCTGGCGCAGGTCGACCGCCAGTGCCGCAGCACCCTCGGCCTCGGCGACACGCCCGAGGGCGATCAGGTAGTTGCTCTCGACGCGCTTGAAATCATCCTCGGCCTGCGCGTAGATCATGCCGAAGACAGCGTCGGCATCGGTGCGACCGTGCACGTGGGCGATGCCCCAGTCATCGCGCATGATCTCGGTGCCCGCGGCCTCTGCTTGCCAGCGCGCCGACTCATCGGCCGCCGACTCCTCGGCGGCGCGGGCCGTGTGGCATCCGAGCACCAGGATCGTGGCTGCGAGCAGACAGCCACGCCACCGCGAACGCTCCGCTGACCGAGCAGCCAGATTGATTGCGTCTACTCCACTGACACGCCGCCGCCCCGTCACGGCGCGCTCCGCGGAGCGCCGTGATCAATCGGAGCACGCATACGATCAGCAGATTGTGTGCCGCTCGCGACGCTCTGGCAATACACCGCGCCGCTCCGGACCGGCGCCGTCGGCTGCCGTCGGGGACCTCAGCCCGGATATTTGCTGAAGATCGCGGCGATCGCAGAGTCGATGCCCTGGGCCGCCTTGTCGCCCTTCAGATCCCAGGCATCTTCACGCGCAAATGCGTGCCAGAGCGGCTGGCCGCTGTGGGCGTCGTAAAGATCTACGCCGACGATCGCCTCCGGATAGACGTAGGGGCCGCCCCACCAAGGCCCCCAACCCCAGCCCCATCCTACCCAGCCTTCCGGCACTCCGTGCATACCAATCCCATAGCCGACCAGGCAATCGGCACCCGCGGTCGCCGGTTGCACACCCGCGGCTTGCAGATGCGCCTGGATGTCGGAGCGCAGTCGCGCCTCGTTGATCGGGTTGGCGAGCGTGGCGCTCAGAGCCCCGCCGTGGAAGGCGCCCGCCCAAGCGAAGGTATGGCACTGAACCGTGTGCACCAGCGGTGCGTTGACCTGGGAGGTGACCGAAATCGTGGCACAGGCCGTGAGGCAACAGGCAGCTGCCGTCGCGGAGAGACTGGTCATCAGCGCCTTGCTCGATTGCATGGCAGGTGGGCCTGGAATGACAAGGGGCTGACTCAGTATAGCGCGCGACCGCATCCCAAGTTGACGGACGGCCGCAGATTCCCGAGCTCCTGCGCGCGGCTTGAGCGCTCAGGGTGGTAGACGCGCGTCAGGATCGCAGAACAGAGCGTGATAGAGCAGGTCGGTGATGCAGTCCAGAACGGCTTCGAGCTCGCTCGCAGCCATGGCGGCCGCCTGCCCGAGCAGGTCCCAGAACAGGCGATCCATCAGGTGCGCGAGTACCGGCACGTCCACGTCGTGTCGCGCGCTCGGCAACTGCAGTAGCGACTCGAACACCGCACCTACGCGCGCACGCGTCCAGCGTTCGATCTGCTGCTGCAGCCGCATCAGGCCCGGATCCAGCAGCACCGCTTCGCGCCACGCTCGGTAAGCGCCGGTGTACAGCAGGTCCTGGGAAAAAGCCGTGCGCAGCAGCGCATGCAGCCCCGAGCGGATCGTGCTCGCGCGCGGCGGTTGTAGATTCAGATGCTCCAGCCGCTCGAGCAGCTCGTCCATCAGTACCAGCAGCACCTGCCGCTTGGTGCGGAAATGCTGATAAAAGCTCCCCACGGCGACGCCGGCACGGTTTGCGATCGCCTCCACGCTCGTGACCTCGTAGCCGTTCTCTGCGAACAGCGACAGCGTGGCCGCGAGCAATTGGGCGCGCTTCCTGCGGCTGCGCTGCTGACGCGGAGCGGGCGGCAACGCTTCGGCCGCGAGCAGCCGCGGCCGCGGTGGTATCGCCGTCACCGGGTGAGGGTCTGCCCCTGAGCCACTCCGAGCGCACTGCCGATCGTGACCCCGATCAGCGCTCCGGCGCAGCAGCACAACATCCAGCCGCCGAACAGCCCCGCCGCCGCCGGCGTGATCCCGGGGAACACCAGCGGAAAGAAGGCGCTGGTGAGGGGATCGAGCAGCAGCGTCGGCAGCGCGAGTGCGACCGCACCCGACGGCCAATCAGCGCGGGGCAAGCCGGCCTGCCGGCAAAGTCTGCGGGCCAGCCACGCCATCGCGACAAAGCTCACTGCGAACAGCAGCAGCGTCCCGAGCACTGACCCGGGATGGAGCAGAAACCGACCCCCGAAACGCACCCCGACGGTCCCGAGGACCCACAGGACGCAACCATAGACGAGCAGCTTGCGATTCATTCGGACACCTCCCGCTCTCTCTCGGTCAGAATAACATGAACATGAACATATCTTCATGTTAATGACCACTTGCGTCAAGTCAAATCCGCTGCCGCGGGCCGGCCCTCCATTCAGCGGTATCGGAACAGCAGGTAGAGCTGCGCGATATGTACGGTGACGCAGAACGCCAGCGTGAAGGCCGTACCGACCACGGCGCTGACCGGCGGCGGGCAAACTACCGACAGCGTGAGCAGCGCACAGCAGATCATCGCCCAACGGTTCAGATATGCGGGCAACTCACGCGCGAGGCGCTGGTTGTAGCGCAACGCTGCGGCCCGCTCGAGCTCGGAGCCGGCCGCGGCGTCGCGGTACTTGCCGAATGGCCACAGGTACTCCGGCACCCGCATGTCCGCACCGCTCAGGCTGCCGCGCGGCGCTCCCGCCGCCAGTCGTACCAGTAAGCGCCGAGCTGGCGCGCCAATGTGCCCGACTTGGGTCCGTAGAGCTGTCCACCGCTGATGAAGGCGCGCGTGGCCAGCCGAGCCTGGCGGCGTTCGATCGCGCCGAGCAGCGCCGCGGTGCTCAGATGATTACCGCGTGCAAAATCCTGGGCCTTGAGGGCGAGCATCGCCAGATCGTGGTGCTCGCCGAGGCACTCGGACAGACTCCGGGCCTGCTTGATCAGCGGAGCGAGTACCTGGGGTCGCAGCGGCTGTAGCATCTGCAGCGCGTAGCGCATGTACTTGGTGCGTTTGCGCCATTCGTGCAGTGCCGCCTCGTCGGGTCGTGTCTCGGCCGCGGGCATGGCGCGGCGCGCACCGCGGTAGATGCGCCTGAACGCCGGCCCCAGATCCGACCAGCCTCCCTTGCCGACCCGCCAGCGGCGCGCCTGGCGGGCAACCTGCTGCAGCGAGTGCCGCGGTGCATCGAGCGCTTCGCTACCGCGCAGCTCACGCTGCATTTCTGCCTGTGCCGTGTGCAGCAGCTGTCCCAGCTCTGTCACCGCGCCGTCGTGCTGCAGCGCTGGTGTGCGCGCACGCAGTCGAATCAGCGCCTGCGCGAGCACCTTGGCGTCGCGCGCAGCATTTAAGGTTCGCGCGGCGTCCCGCAGTGCCGCGTTCTCGCGTCGATAAACCCTCTCCCCCAGCGTCACGCGCAGTAAGCGCAGCGCCGCGCGCGCCTTCTGCAGATCCTTGCGTGCGTCGTGCACTTCCTCGTCCGACAGCTGCGGCCGTCCCAAGCTCCGCGCCGCCTTCTGGATGAAGTCATGCGCGATGCGGCGTACGGCACGTGTTCCAGCCTGATCCGGTCGGACCGTCTTGGCTGCCACAGCAAGCCCTCCTCAAAGGAAAAAGAGCGCCATTCTGCCTCGGCGCGCGCAAAAGCGCACAGTGCACGCCAGCAATGGCCGTCGGCCCACGAGCTCCGCCGGTCGCGCCCGCCCGAAACTGACGCGCTGCGGGGGCTTGCCCTGCAAACTGCGCGCGCGGATCATCCGTCTTTTGCGACACCAGTTTGGCCGGCAGGCGCGGGCGTACGCAGCGCCGCCGGGTGGCGCCGGGAGATGCCACATGAACATTCCGGACGAGCTATTGGCAGCCTACGTTAGTGGCGAGCTCCGCGGGGCCGAGCGCGCCCGCATCGAGCAGGCCATCAAGTACGATGCTCGCCTCGCGCAGCGCGTCGCGCAGCAACGTGCTCGGCGCTCGCGCGCCCCGAGCGCTGTCGATGAGGCCCGGCAGGAGTCGGTGCGATTGGTACAGCCGATCCGCTCGGCCGCCGCCACCGGCACGGCTCAGGTGATCGATCTTGCGCGCGTGCGCGCGGAGCGCAAACGGCGCAACGAGCGGGCGCGCGGCGGGCTGTCACGCCGCCTCGCCCTGGTGGGGGGCATCGCCGGCGGACTGCTGCTCGGCATCCTGATCGATCGGCTCGCGCCCGATGGCGGCTTGACTCAATACCGCGACGGTGCGCTGTTCGCGCACGGCGCGCTCGCCGATGCACTCAACCAGCAGCTGACCCTGAGCCCGGTAGCCGGCAGCGCCGTTCGGGTGGGCATGAGCTTCCGGGCCAAACGCGGCAACTACTGCCGTACCTTCTCGGTGCGCGACGCGCATGCGCTCGCCGGTCTCGCCTGCCGCGAGCAGGACCAGTGGCGTGTCTGGACGCTGGATGCGGGCGAGGCGCGCGGCAGCAGCAACAGCAGCGGCGGCAACGCCGGCAGCACCGTCGCAGCCCTTCCGGCCGCCGTCGTGCAGGCGGTCAGCGAGCGCATCAGCGGCTCGCCTCTCGACGCTCAAGCCGAGCTCAGCGCGCGCCGTAGCGGTTGGCGCTAACCCGCGCGCTGCGGCGCGCGGCGCAACTTCTCATAGCCGGTGCCGAGGCCTACCGCCACCGCGGCCCACAGCACCGAGACCGCCATGCCCGCACCCGCGCTGCCGCCGAGCCCGGTGCCGAGGGCACGCAATCCGGTCTGCATCCAGGCCGAGCTCAGATCACCGAAGCGGTACATGACCGTGTCGATCACGTTCTTGCTCTTGTAGCGGCTGGCCTGATCAACCACGGTGAAGCACACCTCGCGGCTCGGGCGCGCGATCGCATATTGCGCCACCCGCCGCACCACCTGAATCGCCTGGATGGTGAACACGGTCGGAGTGAGCAGCACCGCCACGAATCCCGCGACCATCAGCAGCGGATTGAGTATCAGCGCCGCGGTCACGCCGAAGCGGCGCATGAAGCGGCCGAGACCAAACAGCAGGATCACGGCGCTGCTGATGTTGACCGCCAAATCGATATCCGCCAGCGCTACCGTGCGTGCACCGATGTCCGCGAATGCGCGCCCGATCAAATCGGTTTGGAAGAAGTAGGCGACGGTGTTGACCCAGGTCATCAGCACCATGAACCCGGCCTGCGTCATCGCGTAGGGCGAACGCAGCAGCTCGCGAAAGCCATCCAAGGGGTTACCGGACAGCGGCCGGTCAAGCCGCGAGGGCTGCATCGGCGCGCCGCGCAGCGCCAAGCGCTGCTTGGCGCGCATCAGTGCGTGCAGCAGCACGATGACGCCCAGCAGGCCCGCCGCGGCGACCAGCAGCAGCCCGTCGAGCCCGAGGCGCTGCGCGAGCGAGCGGGTCACGATCGGCCCGGCGATGGCACCGAGTTCCCCGCCGGCCGCGATCAGCGCGAACAGCCGCGTCGCCTGCGCCGCCGAGAACAAGTCGACCATCAGGCTCCAGAACACCGAGGTCATGAACAGGTTGGTGACGCTGAACCAGACGTAGTAGCTCCCGGATACCCAGCGGTTGTCGGGCAGCGCGCGAAACAACAGCAGAAACAGCACGACGTTCAGCAGCCAGAACCAGTACACGCCCGGCAGCAGGCGCGTGAGCCGCAGACGCGACGCGCACCAGGTGTAGAGCCCAGAGCCGATCAGGCTGCCGACGAAGGTGCCCGTGAACAGGAGCTGCAACTGCGCCACACCGAACACGGTCGCGACCGTATCGCGCACCGGCCGCAGCACGTAGTAGCTCGCGAACAGCAGGAAGTAAGCGAGGAATGAGAGCGCGAGCGGCGCCACCTCCTCGCTCGCGACCTCGGCACCCAGTCCGAGCAGGCGGATCGACAGCGCATTGGAGGAACCCCTCAACACGCTGCGGCCGCGATCAACGGATCCGCCAGTTCAGCACCAGCGCCGCCGCCATCAGCAGCGCGGTCGGTACCCAGGCGATCAGCACCGGACTCAGCTGATACACCTGCGCGCCGCTCTCGACCAGGCGCTGCAGGAAGAAGTACGCCAGTCCGAGCGCCAGGCCGAGCGTCGCACGGCCGCCGTAGCTGACCGAGCGCATCGAGCCGAAGCCGAACGGCAGGGCAAACAGCAGCGCCGCGGCGATGCCCGTCAGGCGCGCGATGTGTGACCAGAAGGCGAGCGCATAGGGTCTGGGGTCCAGGCCGTTGCTGTGCAGATACAGCATGGCGTTGTAGAGCGAGTGCAGCGACAGCGTGTTCGGATCGGTGATGGCAAGCTGCAGGATGTCGCTGCCGCCGGCGGAGCTGAGCAGTCGCTGCGGCAGGCGCGCGCTCGTGACCGAGTCCTGGCCGAAGCGCGACTCCGCGTAATCAAGCAGTCGCCAGCTGTTGCTGCCCGCGGCGGTCGCGTGCTGGGCGCGCCCGACGGCCAGCAGCCGATTATCCGGCCCGAGCTCGAACACCAGCATGCTGCCGAATTCGGCCGCGCTCGAGCGTCCCTGCACGTTCAGGATAATGTCGCCACTGCGCAGCCACGCGCCGCCCGCGCCGGCAAAGCTGACGTTGGCGTTGCGATCGAAAGCCTTCTGCTCGTCGGCCAGTTGCTCGAGCGGCTCGGCGAGAAACTCGCCGATCAGCAGCGCCGCGACCACGAGAATCATCGCGCTGAGCAGCACCGAGGCGCCGAGGCGCAGCTTCGACATGCCGGAGACCCGCATGATGATCAGCTCGTGGCTGCGCGCGAGCGCGCCGACGCCGAGCAGCGCGCCGATCAGGGCACCGGCGGGAAACGACTGCAGCGCGAATTGCGGCAGATTCATCGCCGAGTAGCTCAGCGCCTCGAGCGTACCGTAGTGCCCGACCCCGACGGCCTTCTGCTCGCCGATGAACATGAACACCAGCCCCAGTATCAGCAGCACCGCCATCACCAGGGCGACGGCGGACAGCAGCGTGCGCAGAATGTAGCGATCCAGCAGCCTCATCGGTTCCGCCCGCGGTGCAGCCGGCGCACGATCACGGGCTGCAGCATGGCGCCGATCGCGATCAGCAGAAACAACCCATGCAGCCACCACAACCCGAGCTGCGGCGACACCACGCGGCGCTCGATCCAGCTGCGTCCGGCCTGCGCCAGCACGGCATAGAAGCCCACCGCGAGGATCGCGAGCCACACGTGCGCATAGCGTCCCTGGCGCGGCGCGAGGCGCCCGAGCGGCACGGCGAGCACCGCAAATACCAGCGTCATGATCGGCAGGCCGAGCCGCCATTGC